>CALXOT010000129.1 GCA_944390085.1 uncultured Succinivibrionaceae bacterium | reverse complement strand
TTGCGCGGGATAAGGGAAACCTATTTCAGCGAAACAAAGGAATACGTGGTAAGTCCGATCTCAAAGAAACAGCGGGACTGTCTGGCATTATTTGGAGTAAAACCGCCGGTATCGCATTATGAGGAAGAGCTAGCTACGGCAAATCAAGTAACAGTAGCGCCAAAGCCGCATGGCGAAGGCCTGAAAAAATGACTTTTAGCGTTGTACCTAGTTTGGAAATTTTCGGCTACAAGGGATTTGTCCGGCATATGGAATGGTGGACGCTACAAGACTCGAACTTGTGACCCCCTGCTTGTAAGGCAGGTGCTCTAACCAACTGAGCTAAGCGTCCAAAGTGGTGGGTCGTGAGGGGATCGAACCCGCGACCAACGGATTAAGAGTCCGCTGCTCTACCAGCTGAGCTAACGACCCACGTTAACTTCACAACATTGCTTTGGCAGTTCCGCTGGGTTGTAAGGGAATCGAACCCTTGACCAACGGATTAAAAGTCCGCTGCTCTACCGACTGAGCTAACAACCCGTTCAGCGGTGTCAGCAATGTTGCCTGACGGAGCGCTATTTTACAGAAATTTTGACCTGGTGCAAGCTTTTTTTACAAAAAAGATCAAAATATTTTAAGCGCTCCTGATCAACCTAAAGGGAAGAGAGCTCCTTTCGGGCCATATTTGCCGAAGTATCAGCAGGATAAGTGTTAATTACCAGATTAAAATAGCGCTGCGCTTTTTCTTTGTCACCCTTGGCCTTACTGATAAGCCCTAACTTATACAGTGCATCAGGACGCTTGGCTGAGGAAGTAAAGCGTGCCACATTCAGAAAGCTCACCCGCGCTGCTTCATAATTATTTTGCCGGTACTGCACCTGTCCCAGCCAGTACCAGGCATTGGGAGTCAGGGTATTATCAGGATAAGCGGCCACATAATTGTTAAAGGCAGTCACAGCCCCTGCAAAATCATTGGCTGACACCTTAGCATAAGCAGCTTCATAAGCGCTCCTGGCTGTAGCGTCAGGCTGCTTCAAAGTCAGATTACCCTCAGGCGCAACGGCAGCTGCTGCAGCGGAAGTTGGGGCAGATGAAGATGTCGCAGCCGTGCCTGTGCCTGCTGCAGCTGCAGTGCCAGAGGCTACAGCTGTATTAGCAGGAGCAGTTACAGCTGTTGCAGGGGCTGCTGTGCCCGCTGCCACTCCCTGGGATCCTGAGGCGGCCTTACTGAGTTCATAACGCAGTGTCTCTATCTCGCCTCGCATCACCGACAGCTCAGCTTTAAGCTGGGACAGCTGGTTTTGTTGCTCCAGCATCGTACGCTGCTGTGCATTAAGCTGCAGCTGCAAATCTTCAATACTTGCAGCTCCTGCCTGCAGGGGCAGCAGCGCTGACAGCGTCAGCGCCCCCACCGTCATCACAAAATTGAAATGAGTCATGGCTTTTAATAATTAATCACGGCACGACGGTTCTTTGACCAGGAAGACTCAGAGTGCCCCGGATCAATAGGCTTTTCCTCGCCATAGCTGACAATGGACAGCTGGTTTACGTCCACTCCCAGATTCTGCATATAGCGGGCCACCGAGCGGGCACGTCTCTCACCTAAAGCAATATTGTACTCAGGGGTCCCACGCTCATCGGTATGTCCTTCAATGATGACCCGGGAGTCCGGATTATCACGCAAATACTGTGCATGAGCCTGCATCACCCCAATATACTGATCCTGGATCTGATCACTGTCGTAATTGAAGTAAATGGTATTGTTCTCGCGCAGTGCTGCCGGGCCTGAAAACTGGGAGCTGTAATCAGCATTGGGATCCCCCACCGTCACGGCGCCATCGGCATCCATGCCGACCTGCACCTCAGAACCCAGGCCCTGGCTGCCATCCTGCACATAAGCGGCATTACCGCCCTGGGCTGCTGATGCATCTTCACTGCTAGATGAGCAGGCAGAAAGGTTCAGCGCTGCAACAGCGCATGCTATGAAAAGTAAAGTCTGCTTAAACATTTTCAATTCCTTTGTTTCCTTTATTTCTCAAGTAAGGGTCCCCAGGCCGGTGCACTGACCTCGCCTGAAGTTGAAGGTAAATTGGCTTTAAAGCGCCCATCAGCTGACACAATGGCAAGACCCTTGCGCCCCTGATAGACCGTAGAATAAATGACCATGGAACCATTGGGGGCCACACTGGGACTTTCGTCAAGTGAAGAGGTAGTAAGCATATAGATACTGCCATCCACATCCATGCGAGCCACACGGTAACCATTTTGATTGGTGATCACAATCAGGGCATTGGATCCCGGAATAGCCCGTGCTGACAAATTCATCCGTCCCTGATAGGTCATGCGCTCAGACTTGCGGGTATTGAAATCAAATTTATAAATCTGGGCAGCCCCGCCGCGCTCTGAAGTAAAGTACAGGGCCTTACTGTCAGCAGACCAGGTTGGCTCAGTATCAATTGCAGGATTAGCGGTCACCCGCACCAGCTGCCTTAAATTCAAATCGTAGTAATAAATATCCGGCTGTCCGCCTTCATAAGAGAGAGTCATGGCAATCTTGCTGCCATCAGGCGACCAGGCAGGGGAGCTGTTCAGGCCGGGATATGAGGCAATGGGAATGCGTTTTTTGGTATTAATATCCTGAATAAAAATAGTGGGAACGCGCCGCTCAAAACTTACATATACCAGGCGGCTGCCGTCCGGCGCCCAGGAAGGGGTCATGATAGGCTCGGTGGATTTTAAAATCGGCACTTCATTATAGCCATCATAATCCGCAGTCATCAGCTGATAGGGAAAAGGCTCGCCGTGCTTATACACAATATAGGCGATGCGGGTGCGGAAAGCTCCGGGCTGACCGGTCAGGTGCTGATAGACCCGATCCGAGACCCGGTGGGCAGCCTGCCGCATGGTGGCAACCCCGGAGGCCCCGCGGTAATGCGCCAATACCTGTCCGGGCTGTGCTCCCTTTAAGGCCACTAACTGAAACTCCACCTGATAGGTATTGCCATCAGGATATACCCGTCCGAAAACTACAGCCTCAGCCGGGCTTTGGGCAAAAGCTGCCAGATTTACCCTGCCCTCAGACAATGCTTGAGCTGGGATCTGACTTTGAGCTAAAGGAGAGAATTTGCCAGAACGCATCAGATCTGCACTCACCACGGCTGATACATCAGTACCTATGTCTGCAGGCTGTTCAAAAGGCAGAACTGCAATTTTGCGTCCCTCATTGATGCCACCGGTGATCTGGATCTGCAGTGCGGCTGTTGCCGTAAAAGAAGCACACAGCAGCGCTCCGGCCAGACACAACTGTTTTAAAAAGCGCATACTTATCCTCAAAAGACTAAAGATTTACGTTGATTATAATATCCTAAATCTTAGGTGTCATAGTTATTACGATTGTATTGCAGTCTGGGCATTTAGCAGGAGGGCGCGGCAACATGCCGATAAGCTGCAGCGTAGCCAGGGCAGAATCACACACCGCCTGATCCCCAGTACATTTTTCACCTGAAATCATGCCCTGCGCATCCACTGATACCGTCACTACCACCTGCTTACCGTTCATGGAGGGATCAACGCGCCAATTTTGTTCAATTAATTGCTGCACTTTGGCCCCATACTCTGAAGACACCCCTGCGCCCCCGCCCAGCCCACTGCCGGAGCTGCTGCCAGAGGCAGTACCTAAAAGTTCCTCTTCCAGGCGGGCAGCTTCTGCTGCAGCCTTAGCCTTGGCCTCTGCTTCAGCCTTGGCTTTTGCCTCAGCTTCACGCTTGGCCTTAGCTTCTGCCTCCCGTTTGGCCTTAGCTTCTGCCTCGGCTTTAGCTTTAGCCTCTGCCTCAGCCTTTGCCTTGGCTGCTGCTTCTGCCTTAGCTTTAGCTTCAGCCTCAGCTTTGGCCTTGCGTTCTGCCTCCTGTCTGGCCTTACGCTCAGCCTCCTGTTTTTTCTTCAGAGCCAGAGCCTGCTGACGCTTAGCTTCCTGAGCCTGCTGCTGTGCCACCTTGGCCGCCAGTTCTGCCTCGGCTTTTTTCCGCTCGGCTGCGGTATCTTGCGGCACGGGCTTTACTGCAGGTGTTTTTTCCACTGCATTTTGTGCCTTGCCCTGCTCACTGCCGCGAGCAGGGGGAGTTGAAATCATTACGGCATGCATGATTTGTCCGGCCTCATCGCTCGGACGCTCAGGCTTATCCAAGGATACATTGACAATCAGCACTGCCAGCACGGCAAGGTGCAGACCCAGGGCCGCACAAAAAGCAAATGCGGTATTGATCTTCATCAATTTACGGCAGCAAGTCCTGCACAACCAAGGCAGAAAAGCCCCTGCCGACCTCCTTTATTCTGTTGAGGGTGACTTATAAGTCGCCCACCCTTCTGACTCAATTTGTTAAATATCGTTCCGGCTTTCTACCAAAACAGGAATTTTGACCACCTGATTTTGACGGTATTGCCAGTGCCAGTCGGCTTACCATCATGATTTCCTGCGCATCCCAAAGCACACGCAGGGAGAGATCCTGCCGATTATTAATCAGTTAAGATAAAGGTTCTGTAACCAGCCCCACCGAGCTCACCCCGGCCTGTTTTAAGGCATTCATCAGCTGGATCACGGCATCATAGGGCACCTGTGCATCTCCCTGTACCACCACCGGACGCTTGGGATCCTTGGATAGTTCACGCACCACTATCTGGCTCAGGGCCTCAAGGCCATCAGCCTTGACGGACTGCGTGTCCAGACTGACATAATACTGGCCAGCCCGGTCCACCGTAGCGATGATGGGCGTTAACTGATCCTCATTCATAGCCTCTGCCTCAGCCTTGGGCAGATCAACAGTTACCCCCTGCATCACTACCGGTGCAGTGGCAATAAAGATCACCAGCAGCACCAGCATCACATCGATATAGGGAACTACATTGATTTCAGCTACCTGACGCGATCTGCGCCGAGATCTTGCCTGCACCTGCATTAGCGCAATCCCTCCTTAATTTCTCCGCGTCCCATCCTATTTTTTATACTTGGATCCTGCAGCACCGGGCGTAATGTAATGAGGGCGGGCATCAGCGCTTTCCTGCTGAGACTGACGCGACTGTGCCCTAACTCCGCCTGCGGTGTAGTCTGCAAAAACCTGGCGCCCGCTTAAGTGCTGATCCTGCGCAGCCGTGCGCGGCGGGGTCACCGGACGGTACGGATCAAGGCCAGACAGGCTGCTGCCTGGAGGCGGGTAATGCGGAGCTTCTTCCTGCTGTTGCGTCGGCTGAATTTTTTGCATATAGGATCGTCCCTGCCCTGCACCTGCAGCTGACACACCGGCTGAGGTATTCACCTCCTTTAATCTGAAGGCACCTGCAACAGCAGGGCTACCCCCCGTTCCAGCCGCCGGTGCTGCAGCTGTTGGGGCGGCTGCCTGATAGGTACTGCCTGTACCAGTCGGCACGCCGGAGGGTTGAGCTGACTCATTTACCTGCCTATTTTTTGCCTTTTCAGCCTCTGCCTTGGCAAATTGTGAACGGATGGTCACCAGACGACGATTTAAAATCGTAGCGAACTCATCCATGAAATTCAGATAGCGGTTTTCCAGTGCCTCAACCTTGGTGACAAAACGGTTATAGAACATTACTGCCGGGATAGCCGCAAACAGACCCATAGCAGTTGCGATCAGAGCCTCGGCGATCGGCGGGGCCACCATGGCCAGGGTGGCATTTTTCACTGCAGCCAACGCCACAAAGGCATGCATGATGCCCCACACCGTGCCAAACAAACCAATATAAGGGGAAATAGAACCTATGGTGGCCAGGGTCGGCAGATTGGTCTCCAGCGCCTCAACTTCACGCGAGGAGGCTACCTTCATCTGCCGGTAAGTACCGTCCATCACCACTTCCTGATCGGCAGGGCCGGAATTTACCAGGCGCACGAATTCCTTAAAACCTGCAGCATAGATCACCTCAAGCCCTACCAGTTCCTGCTGTCTCTTGACGCAGTCCTGATAGAGGTTATTCAGATCTATGCCAGACCAGAACTTATCCTCAAACTCATCGGCCTTGCGCCGACCGTTCTTATACTGGCTGCTGCGCTGAAAGATAATGGTCCAGGAAACCACAGACAGGATAAGCAGGAAAGCCATCACCAGCTGCACCAGCAAACTGGCATTTAAGATGAGCTCACCAAAAGAAAGGGAAGCTGACTGCCCCATTGCTCAGTCCTCCTGACCCTGGTAATAGTCCTTAAGGCGCCCTGCCATGTCAGCTGGGATCTCCAGCAGTGCCCCGGTATTAAAATCTATATAGCCAATATCGCAGTTAAGCTCAAAGAGTACCGTCCCATCAGGAGCACGCACTTCCTGATCAAAGGCAATGGCGACATGGCGCAGACGGCTTACCCTGCAGGACACCGTCAGCAAATCATCGAGTCTGGCTGGCTTTTTAAAACGCAACTGCATCTTGGCCACCACAAAGCCCCGCCCCTGACGCAACATCTCGGCCTGCGATACTCCAAGGCTGCGGATAAACTCACTGCGGGCTCTTTCACAAAACTTCAGATAGTTGGCATGATAGACAATCCCGCCGGCATCGGTATCCTCGTAATACACACGAAGCTGTATGCAAAATTCCTTGCTCATAAACTTTTTTGTATTTTTCCTAAGTCCTGACCGTAATGCGCTAAGTGTACTGCAAAAAGACTGTGTTCTGTCGTTATTTTGCCCCGCAGCACGTTCATTTTGTTGCTAAAAAATCCTCTGACTCCTCGGCAATTATCCGCTCCGGATCTCGCCTTGGCATGACGCAGCCAAATTTTTCATAGGCGCGCCGAGCTGCAGTGCGCCCGGTACGGGTACGCTGTACAAAGCCCTGCTGGATAAGATAGGGCTCCACCACATTCTCTAAAGTCTCACGCTCATAGCCCAGGGATGCGGCCAGACTGTCCACTCCAACCGGGCCACCGTTGAAATCATAAATGATGGACTTCAGATATTGCCGGTCAAAATCGTCAAAGCCATCCTCATCGATTTTCTGCAGTTTCAAAGCTTGCCTGGCTGTATGCAGATCGATATGGCCGCTGCCTACCACCTCAGCATAATCCCGCACCCGGCGCAGCAGACGGTTGGCAATACGTGGGGTGCCCCGTGAGCGCGAGGCTATTTCCATGGCCCCGCCCTGATCGATACTGATGTTAAGCTTGCGGGCGCTGGCATTGATAATGAGCTCAAGTTCCTGCGGGGTATAAAACTGCAGCTGCAAAATAATGCCAAAACGAGCCCGCAGGGGTGAGGTTAAGGTTCCGGCACGGGTAGTGGCGCCGATTAAGGTAAAAGGTTGTAGCGCAATTTTAATTGAACGCGCTGACGGACCTTCACCGGTCATGATGTCCACCTGATAATCTTCCATGGCTGGATACATAAATTCCTCAATCACCGGGGACAGGCGGTGGATCTCGTCAATAAAAACCACGTCCCGGCTTTGCAAATTAGTAAGCAGCGCCGCCGCATCACCCTTCTTTTCCAAAGCAGGCCCAGAGGTGGTGGAAATCCCGACCCCCAGTTCATTAGCAATGATATTGGACAAGGTAGTCTTACCAAGTCCCGGGGGGCCAAAAATCAGCACATGATCAAGCGCTTCCCGGCGTTTTTTAGCTGCCTTCAGGGCGATCTCCAGCTGTGCCTTGACATCTTCCTGTCCGATATAGTCCGCAAGGCTTTGAGGGCGCAATGCCCGGTCCTCTGCAAAACCGGCTCCTCCGGCCTCTGCTGCCCTTTCCTCAGCCGTGGCCTCCGGGCGCGCCTGTGCGTTGGGCTGCACACTCAGGCTGTCAGCAATAATGCCGCCTTCATCCTGCCTTGCCATCTTTATCTCCTGTTCTTAGCGGACACTTGAGCCAAAGCTGCAATGATCACTGCCTTAGTATCCATGCCCTCGCGATATACCGCCTTGACATAGCTTAAGGCTATATTTTCTTTATAACCAAGTCCAATTAAAGCAGAAATGGATTCTTCCTTCACCTGACGTGCGGTTAAAGGAGGATTCTCCGTATCAGTCTCACTGTTCCCTGACGCACTGCCTGTAGCCTGGCTGTTGCTGCCTGCTGGAACTGTGCTGTCGGCCACTGCTGCCGGGATGATGGCCACAGACTGAGCCTCTGCGCTGGTGAAAACAGGCAGACGCTTTAAGCGATCCTTGAGCTCCACAATCAGGCGCTCTGCTGTCTTGCGTCCGATCCCGGGCACCGTAGAGAGCAGGCGCACATCCTCAGCTATCACCGCCTCATGCAATTCAGCCGGGCTCAGGCTTGAAATCAGGGCCAGCGCAGTCCTGGCACCGATGCCGCTTATTTTCAGCAGCTCCCGGAATAACTCACGATCAGAAACTTGCCCAAAGCCAAACAACAGCTGTGCATCCTCACGGATCTGCTGGTGCAGGTACAAAAAACATTCCTGCCCCGGCTGCAGCGCACTTAAAACCCGGGCCGGCACTTCAACCTCGTAACCAAGGCCTGCTGTTTCAATCAGGGCACAAAAACCATCAAGCCGCAACACCTTGCCACGGATACTACCCAGCATAAAATCTCCTTAACCTTTGCGCAAATTATATCCCTGCCCTGCAGTAAAGCCGCTAACGCCTGCGGTAGCGACCATGTACAGAGGATGCCAGATCGATTTGCGCTCCCATGGCCACCGTCACCCTTGCAGTATAGGCATGGCAGATGGCACAGGCCAGCGCATCAGCAGCATCTGCCTGCGGGGTACCGGTCAGCCTTAAAATCTGCTGCACCATGTACTGCACCTGATTTTTCTGCGCAGCGCCATAACCCACCACCGCCTGTTTGATCTGCATCGGGGTATATTCGTATACCGCAAGGCCGGCCGTAGCTCCGGCAGTCATGGCAGCTCCCCGGGCTTCGGCCAGCTTGACCGTAGACTGCACGTTCTTGGCCAAAAAAGTCTCCTCAATGGCCATCACCGTAGGCTGAAACTGCTCAATGAGGGTACCTACTGCACTGTAGATGGTCTTGAGCCTTAAATATAAAGCGCCGCTGCCGGCATTGATACAGCCAGAACCAAGATATGACAGGACACTGCCCTGCATGCAGACAATGCCGTAACCGGTAATGCGTGAGCCAGGATCAATACCTAGTACAATCTGCGTCATAGGGTGCTCCTGACATCAGGAGTAAAAACATACCGTCTTGGCTGTTGCAGAAGTGGATTCATTAAGGAGGCGCTGTGCGCAAACCTGAAAAGAGTGATATTCTGGTGCTGCCTGAGGGACTCGAACCCTCGACCTATTGATTACGAATCAATTGCTCTACCATCTGAGCCAAAGCAGCAACGCCGCTAATTCTAGCTTAACTACAGAAAAAATCAATTACAATGGAAGAATACCGTCCCCTTTTATATGTAGCCTCGCTCTTTATTGCCTGGTGGGCACAGGCGCAGCTATCCAATCCCCTCGCCCCGCAGGGTATTTACTATCTGCTTTTGATTATCTCAAGTCTGTGGCTGCTAGGTGGCAGTGTCATCTTATTTAAGGAACACTCCAGGCCAAGTGCCCTCTTTACTGCAGCTTTGGCCTTATGCCCGCATCTTTTTTACCTGGAGCTGCATTTGCTGATGGAAAGCCCTGATTTCAGGGCTGAGCGCACAAGCGCAGTCTATACCGTATACAACGCCTTCCGCTATTTGCTGCTCTTTGCCGTCTTCTGTGTCATCATCCGCCGCCTGATACAGAAACTTGGCAGTTTTGCCGATGAAAATCCGCAGCATCCCGGCAGAACTTAACTAAGACCCTGCCGGACAAATTCTGTCCTGCAGGGTGTGCTGGGCTTCAGGGTCTGCCATTCCCTCAGATCCCCTGAAAATAGAGCAGGCCCAATACCACTGCTACTGCAATACAGACAGTAATGGACAAAGGCAGGCGCAATACGGCGGCCAGTACCGCAGCTGCCGCACCAAAATAAGTTACGTCCATGTGCCCGGGCACTGAATAAAAGATCCCCGGGAAAACCAGTGCCGTCATGGCTGTATACGGGATCAGATCCAAAAAGCGCTTGAAATAAGGGCTGAGCTTGATGCGTGAGATAAAAAGTGCAGGCACCAGGCGCGGCAGGTACGACACCAGGCACATACCTAAAATAATCAGCAGATAAGGAGGTTCAGGCTGCATGCTGCCTTGTGCAATACCAGCAAGATCCATTATGCTTCCTCCTTGCCTGCAAGCTGACCGTACTCACAAGATTCACCCCTAACCTCAGTGCCGGAGTCAGTAGGCTTTTCTTCCTTGATAAAGACAGCCCCCACTGCAGCACAGCACAAGGTACTGATGACGATAGCCCAGCTGCCATCCATCACCTGGGACAACAGGCAGCAACTTACTGCGGTGCACAGCACCATCAGTAAAATCTTAAAGTTACGCTTGCACCCCGGGATCACAATAGCAATAAAGAGGGCATAAAGGGCAATCCCCAGCCCAGCTGAAATCCACTGCGGCAGCAGTGCGTGCGCCGCCACCCCGATCACCGCTCCCAGCACCCAGGAGCTGTAGGTCAGGGCAATTATCCCGGCAAGGTAGGCAAGACGTGCCTTCTTTTGCGGAGCGGTTGTAAAGATAGCAAAGGTTTCATCCACCACAAACCAGGAGGCGATCACGCGGCCTGCAGTAGAGAGTGCGGGCAAGCGGCTGAAAATGCAGGCTGACATGATGAAATAACGGAAATTAATTAAGAAGGTCGCAATAAAAATAGCGGCCAGGCCTGCATGCTGTGCGGTCATGCTGACCCCCAGTACCTGTCCTGATCCTGAATACACTGTACAGGACATCAGGATAGTCTCAAAAGGGGAGAAACCTGCCTGCAAGGCTGACACTCCGTAGGCGATCCCTACCGGGATATAGCCAAACACTACCGGGATCCCGGAACGCATGCCCTGCAAAAAGAGCGAACCTGCTTTATCCATCTAGTGCTCCACTTATGCCGCCTCCCGGGCGGCGCTTATCTTAATGGCGGCATCAGGCCGCAACGGCGCTCAAGTGTACCATTTTTGCACCGTACTGGCGCCGCTTGCTGTATATTTGGACCGAGGACTGCACTTTTTAGGGGCTTTGGTATTAACATGCACTAAAATAAGGCAATTTGTCTTGCACAACAGGCCCAGCCCTTGCACTAAGGCTGAGCGCTACTTAAGATGAAGGCCTGAAAATACATTTACAGCCCTTAGTTAAAAAATGAATCAATTAGATCAATTAGATATAGCAAAATTCGGCGGCACCTCAGTAAAGGACTTTGCCGCCATGAGTTCCTGCGTCAAGGTAGTCACCGCCAATCCGCATACCCGTCTGGTAGTGGTCAGTGCCTGCGCTGGTGTGACCAATATGCTGGTGGAACTGGCTTCCGGTGCTCTGACTAAGGCTGAAGTCGAAGATCGCATTGAAAAACTGCGTGCCATTCATCAGGAAATCAGCTCCCACTTTGCAGACGACAGCCGCATCCAGAGCAATCAGGTCATTGAAAGCCATTTAAATGAGATCCGCAATCTGGCAGCTGAGGCAGCCATGGAGCGCTCTGATGCGCTTACTGATCGTATCGTCTGCCACGGTGAACTGCTCTCTTCCTATCTCATTGTTGAAGTATTCCGTACCCTAGGCTTCAAGGCTGTTTTCTTTGACGTACGTACCGTCATGCGCACTGACTCAGTGTTCGGCTGCGCCAAACCGCTGCCTGAGGTACTGTCTACCTTAAGCCGCCAGTATTTAATGCCCCTTTTAGGCCAGGATGCAGTGGTAGTGACCCAGGGCTTTATTGCTTCCAATTCTGAAGGCATGACCACCACCTTAGGCCGCGGCGGCTCAGACTATTCGGCTGCCCTGTTGGGCGAGGCCTGTTCTGCTGCCACAATTTCCATCTGGACAGACGTGCCTGGTGTCTATACCACCGATCCGCGCCTGGTACCACAAGCGATGCCGATAAGCGAGCTTACTTATCTGGAAGCGGCTGAAATGGCAACCTTTGGAGCCAAGATCCTGCATCCGTCCACCCTGATGCCGGCAGTAAGACGCAATATTCCGGTCTTTGTCGGTTCATCCAAGGAACCAGAAAAAGGAGGCACCTGGGTCAAGCCCGAAACCAAGACCCATCCGTCCTTCCGTGCGGTGGCCTTGCGCAAAAACCAGACCTTAATCGTGCTGGCCAGCCCGCGCATGGTCGGAGCCTCAGGCTTCTTAGCCCGCGTGTTCGGCATTTTTGCCAAATATGGCAAATCCGTAGATTTGGTCTCAACCTCCGAGGTTTCCATTGCGGTGACCTTAGATGCCGGTTCCAATACTTCAGGCATCACCACCCTGCCTCAGGATATGCTTGCTGAACTGCGTGAGTTCTGCCACGTCAAGGTTGAGGACAAACTGTCATTAGTTGCCATTATCGGCAATGAAATGTCCAAGACCGCCGGCATGGCCTCCCGGGCTTTTGATGCCATTGATCAGTATTCAGTGCGCATGATCTGCTACGGTGCGTCCAATCACAATTTATGCTTCCTCTTAAATGAAGCAGACGCCGTCCCGGCTCTAGTCAAGCTGCATCAACACCTGCTGGAAGACTGAAGGCTTATCTGGCCTTGAAAATAAACAGAAAAAAGCCCGCCTTAGTGCGGGTTTTTCCTATGTAAGGCTGCAATATATGCCTGTCTCCTTTTTGCCAGAAAGTGCTTTCTTAGAAGATCCGTTGCTACAAGCAGCTACCGCTGCCCATGATCTGTAGGCCTTGTTCTTTGCTGGACGGTCAATAAGTAAGTTGCAATGGCATTGTTTTGCGTACCGTCACAAAAAGCTGCTACCTGATCCAAACATTACAGCTACTGGACAAGAGTGATCACATATACAGAAAATATACGGAGAAACAAGCCTTTTTTAGCTTTATTATGCACATAAGGGTGCAACTGCAGCCTTGCTTTATCTACTGATGCAACTACGAACGGGGCTCATCATTATGAAACGACCAGCTTCCCGCTTACTGCCTGCAGGCAGATGCTACCGCTTCACCAGGCCTGCCCGGCGCACTGCCTTAAGCTGCGCAGTATCCTTGGTCTGTGCGCTGTCGCTGCAGCAGGCCATAGCTGCAGACAGGACTTACATTTACTATCAGGATCGGCCTTTATTTGAGCTTGAGATCTTAGGGCAAGGCGAGGCTACAGAACCGCTGCCTTCTATTTATACAGAAGGGGACGATTGGCCCGATCAGGCTGTACGGGACATTAACGCAAAGGAAGCGGCTGGATTGCAGCAAGCCGCTGCCTTATGGGCTGAGATCTTAGGTAACGGGGCAGTCAATACCTCCCCTGTCAGGATACAAATTGTCGGCTTGGGTCAGGATTACGCGAATGCCGCTGCAGCCACTTTCCCCAACCTCGATGCCTCAAGTAAGCCACTTGGCGTGGTGGGATCGATAGGACAGATCACGCAGGATATAGAGGCACAGTTCCCGCTTTACGTACTGATAGGTCAGGGCCTTGACTTTCAGTATGCAGAAAACTGGCATCCATTGTCTGATGGCAGAGGCTTTGATTACCTGTCCACCATATTTCATGAGTTCGGTCATGCCTTGGGCATCAACTTTTCATACGATTATGAACTCAATTACAATAATTTTCTCTATGACGTGCGCGGACAGCAATATGAGCACGGCATGAAGATTATGTGCTTTGATGAATTGACTGATGATGATCTCGATGACCTTGACCAAAACGTTTTTCTGGTAGGCAAGGAGGCACAGTCAGAGGTTTATTTTTGCGGGGAGCACGTCAGTGAGGTGCTGGCAGGCTCAGATCTACGTGGCATTCCGGTTAACGGCTATGAGTGCGAGGATATCGATTGCGTCGAGAGCATCTCCGTTGAGCTGTCGCATTTTGAACTGGAACGCTCCATGATGAGCCATCAGAATTACCGCAACTACACTTTCTTCATGGAAGCAGAGCTCGCAGCCATGCAGGATCTGGGCTATAGCATTGACCGTAAAAATTACTACGGCAGATCGGTTTACGGTGACGGACAGACTATCGTCAACACCCAGGGCTTTTATGCCCGCAATGCTGAGGGCAGCGCTTATCTGACAGGAGTGGTCAATACCGCCACCTTAGGCACCGGCCTGCATATCTACGGCAGCAGCAATACAGTGACGCAGGCGGCTGATCTGCTAGCAGGCGGAACCGGGGGCACCGGCATCCGCGTGGATGGGGCGAACAATACGGTGACGGTTACAGATGGGGTACAGGTAAGGGCAGATGGCACTAACGGCACCGGCGTGCTCTTTGCCTACGGCAAAAATCACGTGCTCAATGCCGGCGGAACCATCACCGCCCTGGGCAGCAACGGCGTGGCGCTGCGCTTTGATTTTGGCGGCAACCTGCTGAGCAACGATACCGAGCTGCGCGGTTCCTACATCTGGTACGCAGAAGGAAAAGATCTGCTGTACGGCAAAAACGAAAGCGGTAACTGGGGCAAGGCCTATACGGATTACAGCGGTTTTGAGATCATCAACGACGATGCGCTGATGTCTGAAGTGAATATCAGCGGCACCATAGCAGGCAGCCAGGCTGCCATCTATATCTCCGACAATGCCTTAGTGCAGGAGATCAATGTGCTGCCCGGAGCCGCTATCTACGGCAATATTATCTCAAAGTGGGATCCGGCAAATCCCCTTCTTTCTGACTATGTCACGGAAGTCTCTGACATTGATCTCACCACCGCTCTTAATTTTGGCAACGTTCAGAGCACAAGATCCGATCTGCAGGACTTTGGGCTGACTCTTTACGGTTCTATTGACGGACAGCAGAGCCTTGATCTGAGCTTGCATGACGGTGAACTTACGGTTACAGGCTATAGCAAGACCTTGTCACTGACAAATCACGGGGAACTTACAGTGCTGGGCAGCGATGACAATGGAGTGGCGCTCACGGCCACTACACTGAGCCTGAACGAGGGCAGCGTGCTCAGGCTGCCCGCTGGAGCCGTTGCTGAAACTGAAAGTGCAAACCTTGGCGGCAACCTGGAGCTACTGTTGGCGCAGGATTACTATTGCAGCGGCGATAAGCAACAGACCAAGGTCACGTTTACAGGCAATATTAGCGGGAACTTTGAGCAGAGCGCTCTGGGGGCCTTGTCGCCTACCCTGAATTTTACCGGGATCAGCTCTACTACGGAGAGCAGCACTGATGCCGTCAGTGTCGTGACCAGTGCAACCGTCAGCCGTAGCGCGGATGCTTACGCCCAATATGCTGACAGCCCGGCTACCACTGCCGTAGGCTTTGCCCTGCTGGGACTTACTGACAGTGCAGCTTCGCCTTACGCCGATCTGTTAGCTGCCCTGGACTTTTCCTCCCTCTCGGGCAGCGACATTCGTAAGGCCCTGCACTCAATAAGCGCTGAAAGCTACAGTGCCGCCGCCCAGTCTGTACTGCGCCAGCTGCAGACTGAAGAGCGGCAGCTGCAGTTCAGTCAATGGGCTGAAGCGCTGCCTGCGCGCTACGGTACCCATATTTACGGCAACCTGCTGTACAGTGGCTACGATTCTGACGGCGCGTCCTGGGACAGCCAGGGCTTTAGTGCCGTAGTCGGCGCTGACACCAGGATAAGTCCTGCCTTAAGCGCAGGCATCAACCTTACTTTAAGCACCTTGAGCACTGATGTCAGTGGCGACAACGAGGCATCTTATGACGCTGTCACTGCTCTGGCCGGACTGCGCGCCATCTACCGGCCAGCATCAGAGGGCTTTTACCTGCAGGGCAGCGTGCGCGCAGGACTACAGGAGGGCGACATGGATCGTAGCGTACGCGTTAACGGCTACCGCGCAGAGCTGGACAGCGACTGGCTGGCTTTCACTGGCAGCGCCAACACAGCAGTAGGTTATGATCTGCTCTTTATCGGGCCTGACTATAAGCTGCGTACCGGCCCCTTTGCCGGAGCAAACTATGCGCTGCTGCACACGCCGGATATTGACGAAAGTGGCGGCGCCGCCCTGGTGGTGGACAGCAGTACCTACGACAGCCTGCCACTGGAACTGGGCTGGCGCTTCAAGCTGGAACAGGACTTGTCCCCCGGCAATACGGTGATGCTTGCTGCCAGTGCAGCATTTTTCCATGACACCCTGGATGATGAGGATCACACCGAAGCGGCCTTCAGATATGACTCTGCCCCCGCCTTTGACTCAGAGCTGGAGCGTGACAGACGCAGCGGCGCTTATCTTAACCTCAGTGCCGGCTTTAACTTCATAAACGGCTTTTCTGCAGGACTTAACTGTGGCTTTGTGAAGGGTCCCGAGCTTGACGGTTTTAATGTGGCAGCCGATTTTGCCTACCGCTTCTAAAAGATGGGGCTTAGATCTTCCTTTAGCTATAGCATGCTACTCCCGGCTCTGCTGCCCGGAGATTTTCCCTCAAGCTGCCAGCTGCCTCCCACTTAAACACCCTGCTAAGGGCTCAGCAAATTTCACTGCTAAGTACCAGCTTAACGCGGCAAAGGCTTGCCACTTCTGCTGCCCTCAAAGCATTGCCCTGGCACCGTTCAGGATACAGCCTGCAGCTTGAGCCTTAAAGTTACGGCAGACTGACAGCTCTCCCCTGTCTGTAGTATGAACGCAGGGAACCAGGCCCTGAATCTACCGCTGCTCCTGCTGCCATCTAGTAAAGCCGCAACCTGCCGCTGATTGTGACAGCACTTGAGAAAAAACTTTAGTCCGAATTAAAAAAGCTAAAGTTACAGCCCCTTCCTGCCGTTATAATCAGTAGAAAAGTGTAGGTTTAGCTGTCTTTCAGGCATAATTTTTGCTTGAAAGAGCTCTGTCAAGAGCAAGGAGCAAAATATGGCTTCAAGTATTACTTCTGCCGGTGCCGCCTCCGGCATCGACTTTGAATCGATCATCTCAGCGACCCTGGAAAGTAAGCGTGCTTCACTTGAAAGTGTAACCACTACTAAAAAGGAAAACGCCAATCTGGAGCTTTCTGGTGTAGGCAAGCTCAAGTCTGCCCTGGAGACCTTCCAGAAAAGTCTGCAGGCTTTTACTGAAGACAATGCCTTCAACCAACGTGCGGTCACCATTGATCAGCCCTCGGATACCACCTATTTTACGGTAGAGGCTGAAGATGATGCCTCCAACATGTCCTATGACATTGCAGTAAAGCAACTGGCATCCACGGAAAAAATTTCCACCAGTTTAAACATCACCGATGACAACAATAAGTTTGAAGCCGGCACCTTAACCTTCAGCCTCGGAAAGGAGGAGGATGGTAAAGATATAAGCTTTACAGTCAATGTGCAGGAAGGGGATTCCATTGAGCAGATCAGAAGGCGCATCAACGACAACGATCTGGGGATCACCGCCAACCTGGTGCAGGGCAAGGATGGTTATACCCTCACTATCGATTCGGGTAAATCAGGTGAGGAAAACAATAACCTTACCATCTCCGTATCCGGCCAATCCGGCAGCGGGGCACAGAGCCTTGATTTCTTCAATTACCAGGGCGGACTGACCACAGACGGAGAGCAGGATGGTTGGAAGCATACCGCCGCCAAGGATGCCATCATCACGGTGGACGGCAATGAGGTGCACTCTGAGAGCAATGTTTTTGACACCCAGATTTCAGGCATCACCCTCACGGCTAAAAAGGTGACAGCTGCTGACGAAAAGGATGCTGACGGTAACACCGTCTACAACACCTATAACATGTCAATAAGTGAGGACTATGACGCCGTCACCAAGAAGATGCAGGAGTTCGTGTCTGCGTACAATACCTTGATGTCCACCATGGACGACTTGTACAAGCACAATACCTACACCGACGGTGAGAACAATTATGACGGCGGTGATCTGGCCGGTGACTCCATGCTGCGCTCCTTAAAGAGCCAACTGCAGAACTTCGTTACCTCCTTTGGTTTCACCGGGGAAGGTACAAACCGTACCTCTATCTACAACATGGGCGTGGAGTTCAATTCAGACGGTACCCTGGAGCTGGATGCCACCACCTTCAAGGAACAGCTGTCTGACAACTTCAATCTGGTGGTCAATGCCTTCTCCGGTGAGGACGGCATGCTCTCCAAGCTTGATACCATGATTGAGGACTACACCAAGTCTGGTGGCTTGCTGGCCCAGCGCGAGGATGAGCTCAATCAGACCATCGCTGATGTCGAGGCCCGGGAAACTGAAAATGAAGCATATCTGGAGCAATATGAAGAAAGCCTGCGCCAGAAATATGCCAACCTTGATACTATGATCTCAGGCTACAACACCTCGCTGAGCTACTTAAGCTCTGTGCTCTGATCAAAGTTACAAAGCAACTGCACTTTTGAGCAAAACCCCGCGGATGCGGGGTTTTTTCATCAATGCCAGATCACAAGCCCCGCCTCTTTCAGGCTCCGCAGGGAAAAGTGCTGACAGCTGTGCTTTTGCAGCATCTTGCCGCATACTAAAAATCCCCGCCAGCTGGCAGGGATTTTACGGTGTTTACGGTGCAGGGAAATTACTGCACTACTTACTACGTAACTTCAAATTACAGTGAATCGTAGGAGCCTAACTCCTTGAAGGCTTCGATCACGCGCTCAACCATGGACTCTTCGCCCTTGCGCAGCCATACGCGCGGATCATAGTACTTCTTGTTCGGGGCATCCGGGCCGGTCGGGTTGCCGAGCTGACCCTGCAGATAATCGCGGTTTGCCTCGTAGTAGGTACGGATACCGTTCCAGTTGGCCCACTGAGTGTCAGTATCGATGTTCATCTTGATGACACCATAGGACACAGCCTCAGCGATCTCCGCCGGTGAAGAACCTGAACCGCCGTGGAACACTAAGTTCATCGGCTTGTCTTCCTTCAGACCAAACTTCTCCTTGACGTACTTCTGGGAGTCACGCAGGATGGTCGGGGTCAGCTTGACGTTACCAGGCTTGTACACACCATGAACATTGCCAAAAGAGGCTGCGATGGTGAAGTTCGGGGAAATGGCGCTTAACTTCTCATAGGCATAAGCCACGTCCTTAGGCTGGGTGTACAGGGCGCTCTCATCCTTACCGGAATTGTCTACGCCATCTTCCTCACCGCCGGTGCAGCCTAACTCCAGCTCCAGGGTCATGCCCATCTTGGCCATGCGCTCCAGGAACTTGCAGCAAATGGCGATATTGTCCTCCAGGGACTCCTCAGACAGGTCGAGCATATGGGAGGAGAACAGCGGACGGCCGTTCTTGGCAAAATATTCCTCACCGAAGTCGAGCATGCCCTCAACCCACGGAATTAACTTCTTGGCGCAGTGATCAGTGTGCAGCACTACCGGCACGCCATATTCCTTGGCCACATTGTGCACATGCAAGGCACCGGAAATTGCACCGATGATGGAATTACCCTGCGGACGGTCGGTCTTTAAGCCCTTGCCGGCCACGAAGGCAGCACCGCCGTTGGAGAACTGCACGATTACGGCAGAACGAGCCTTTGCAGCAGCCTCAAGCACGGCGTTGATGGTATTGGTGCCCACACAGTTGACAGCCGGGAAGGCGTAGCCATTTTCTTTGGCCACAGCAAACAGCTTCTGAACATCCTCGCCCCACAGTACGCCGGGCTTCACAACATCTAAAATCTTAGTCATATCTAATGCCTGTGTTTATAAGTTAATACCAGAAAATCAGGAGATGGATAAAAGGCATCCTTCCCAGGATGCCCCTTATTCTCACCAGAAATTATTTAGCCTCAGCGGCACGCTTTTCCAAAATCTCAACGGCAGGAAGCTTCTTGCCTTCCACGAACTCCAGGAAAGCCCCACCGCCAGTTGAAATATAGGAGATCTTATCAGTGACGCCGAACTTCTGAATAGCATTGATGGTATCACCACCGCCGGCTACAGAGAAGCCTTCAGAATCAGCAATGGCATCAGCCAGGGACTTGGTGCCGGAAGCGAACTGATCAAACTCAAAGACGCCCACCGGGCCATTCCACATAATGGTCTTGGCCTCACGGATGACCTTGTTGATATTCTCCATGGACTTCGGACCTAAATCCATGATCATGTCATCATCAGCCACATCCTTTAAGTCCTTGACGATAGCCGGGGTATTCTCAGCAAATTCCTTGCCTACCACCACGTCCACGAACTCAGGGATAGTAGTCTTCTTGTCAAGATCCTGGGCAGTAGGAATTAAATCGGGCTCATACAGGGATTTACCGACCTTGGCACCACGGGCTGCCATGAAGGTATTGGCGATACCACCGCCGACCACCAGGTAATCGGCAACCTGCAACAGGCTGTTTAAGACCGGCAACTTGGTGGAAACCTTGGAGCCGGCCACCACAGCCACCATCGGACGGGCCGGGTTATCCATCACCTTGCCTAAAGCCTCCAGCTCAGCTGCCAAAAGCGGACCAGCGCAAGCCACCGGGGCAAACTGGGCGGCACCGTAAGTGGTGCCCTGGGCGCGGTGGGCAGTACCGAAAGCATCCATCACAAACACATCGCACAAAGCGGCATACTTGCGGGCCAGCCCTTCTTCATTCTTCTTCTCACCCTTGTTGAAGCGGCAGTTTTCCAGCACCACCACTTCACCGGCGTTAACTTCTACGCCATCTAAGTAATCCTTGACCAGACGAACCGGGCAATCAAGCTTGGTCTGCATATATTCGGCCACCGGCTTTAAGGAGAACTCCTCGGCATACTCACCCTCAGTGGGGCGGCCTAAATGGGAGATCACCATCACCTTAGCGCCCTTCTCAAGTGCAAGCTTAATGGTAGGCAGGGTTGCCATGATGCGCTTGTCGGAGGCTACTTTGCCATCCTTGAGCGGCACGTTTAAATCAGCACGGATTAAAACACGCTTGCCCTGAAGGTCGAGGTCGGCCATTTTTAAGATTGCCATATTAAATTTCCTCTGTTTCTCTAATGTTTTTACTTGAATATTTGTCTAGTACCAGTACCGCAGGAATCTTGTTTACCGGGGCTTCTGATCAAGGCTCATTGTAGCTAAGATTAAGGAAAAAATCCACGCTGCCGCCGCCTTCCGCCCGCCCATTGTGGCGCATGGCAATGCGCCTTTGCGCAGCCCTCACTGCCCGGGCTGAGCGGTTTCATCAATTGTGCGCATCAGCGCACAAAAGCCTGCTGCAAAAGAAGCCCTGAGAGAGACAAACTATGCTTTAGGCACAAGAAAGCACCTACGCTGCATGAACTTAAGTATCAGGGCTCACAAAAGAAAAATTTTGCCCAAGGAACAGAACAGCCCTGCAAGGACTACCCCCTGCAGGGCTGAAACCCGCCCCCTTAAGCTTTAAGGGGACGGCAATTTTTCATTGCAATGAATGAGAGTTTAGAGCACGCTCTTGCAGACCTTGACCAGATTGTCCACCGTAAAGCCAAACTTCTCAAAGAGCTGGTTGGCCGGAGCAGAGGCACCGTAGGTGTCAAGTCCTAAGACAGCGCCATCCAGGCCTACATACTTGTACCAGTCAGCGGTGACACCGGCCTCAACTGCCACACGGGCACGTACGGCCTTAGGCAGCACGCTCTCCTTGTAGGCGCAGTCCTGACGATCAAAGACCTCGGCGCAAGGCATGGAGACCACGCGCACCTTCTTGCCCTCAGCAGTCAGCTTTTCAGCTGCATGATAGGCCAGTGCAGTCTCAGAACCGGTACCGATGATGATTAAGTCCGGAGTACCGTCGCAATCCTTGAGCACGTAACCGCCCTTAGCGATGGCATCAACCTGAGCCTCGGTACGGTCAAGCTGCTCCAGCCCCTGACGGGTCAGCACGATGTCAGACGGGCCGTCCTTACGCTCCACCATGTGGGTCCAGGCCACAGCAGTCTCGACCTGATCGCAAGGACGCCAAGTATCGAGATTAGGAACCAGACGCAGGGTGGCAGTCTGCTCAATAGGCTCATGGGTCGGGCCGTCCTCGCCCACACCGATAGAGTCGTGGGTGAACACGTACACGGTCGGGATCTTCATCAGAGCAGACATGCGGATGGCATTACGTGCATATTCAGAGAAGATGAGGAAGGTGCCGCCATACGGACGGAAACCGCCGTGCAGCAGGATACCGTTCATGCAGGCTGCCATGGCAAACTCACGCACACCCCAGTGGATATAGTTACCATTAATGACGTGCGGGGCGATGGAGACAGAAGCCTTGTTCATGGTCAGGTTGGACGGGGCTAAGTCAGCAGAGCCGCCGATGAACTCAGGCAGCATGGCACCGAAGAAGTCCAGGGCATTCTGGCCGGCCTTACGGGTAGCGATCTTAGCCGGGTTCTTCTGCAGATCCTGGGCAAACTGACGGGCCTTCTCGTGCAGGCCGGCAGGCAGCTCTCCTGCCATGCGGCGCTTGAACTCAGCGGCCAGATCCGGATAGGCGGCAGCATACTTGTCAAACAGGGCATTCCACTCGCTCTCAAGCTGTGCGCCCTTCTCAACGGCATTCCAGCCCTTGTAGATATGTTCAGGGATCTCAAAAGGAGGATAATCCCAGCCAATGGCCTTACGGGTCAAGGCAATCTCATCCTCACCCAGCGGGGCACCGTGGGAAGAGGACTTGCCACCCTTGTTAGGAGAGCCATGACCAATCTGGGTATGGCACACGATTAAGGACGGATGATCCTTGTCAGCCTGAGCCAGCTTGATGGCAGCCCTTACCTGCTCGCTGTCATTGCCGTCCGCCACATCGATGACCTGCCAGTGGTAGGCCTTGAAGCGCTCAGCGGTATCATCACCAAACCAGTTCTTGACCTCACCGTCGATGGAGATGCCATTGGAGTCATACAGGGCAATCAGCTTGCCAAGACCCAGGGTACCGGCCAGGGAGCAGGCCTCATGGGAAATACCTTCCATCAGGCAGCCATCGCCTAAGAAGGCATAAGTGTAATGGTCAACGATGTCGTAGCCTTCGCGGTTGAACTGCTGGGCCAGCACCGCCTCAGCCAAAGCCATGCCCACAGCATTGGCAATACCCTGGCCTAAAGGACCGGTGGTGGTCTCAACACCAGGAACCTCACCGTATTCCGGGTGACCCGGGGTCTTGGAGCCCAGCTGACGGAACTGCTTGATATCTTCAATGGAGAGATCGTAGCCAGTCAGATGTAACAGGGAGTAAATCAGCATGGAGGCGTGGCCGTTTGACAACACGAAACGGTCACGGTTGGGCCACTTGGGATTTTTCGGATTGTGACGTAAGAAACCACGCCACAGGGCCTCGGCCATATCTGCCATGCCCAGCGGAGCACCCGGATGACCGGAATTTGCTTTCTGAACAGCGTCCATGCTCAGTGCGCGGATGGCATTTGCATACTCGTTGTAAGCCATTTAAATCTCCTGTAATGCTTTAATTCTTTAGCTGAAAGCTGTGCTTAATATTTAATGCTGTTTTATTTAGTTAAGGCGCTGCCTGCAGGCTGCGCCCTTTTTAGCTAACAAAACAAAAAGAGCCGATCTCGGATCGGCTCCCTTGTTTTAAAAATTAACCGAAGACTTTCTTGTAGTCGGCCTGGAACTTCTCAATGCCCTGATCGGTCAGCGGATGGTGGGTCATCTGCTCGATCACCTTGTAAGGCACAGTGGCAATGTCAGCACCGGCTAAGGCGCAGTCGATGACATGGATCGGGTTGCGCACGGAAGCGGCAATGATCTGGGAGTCGATGTCACCTACGGCAAAGATCTCAGAAATCTGACGGATTAAGTCAATACCCGGCATGGAGATGTCGTCTAAGCGGCCTAAGAACGGGGATACGTAGGTAGCACCGGCACGAGCTGCCAGCAGAGCCTGATTGGCAGAGAAGATTAAGGTTAAATTGGTCTTGATGCCCTCAACCTTGCACATGTGGCAAGCCTTTAAGCCTTCAACGGTCATCGGGATCTTGACGATCATGTTCGGGTGAATGGCTGCGATCTCGCGGGCTTCCTTAATCATGCCCTCGGCATCTAAAGTGGTGGCCTTGACTTCACCGGAAATCGGGCCGTCAACAATGGATGCGATCTCCTTGATGACTTCCTTAAAATCGCGGCCTTCCTTGGCGATTAAGGACGGGTTGGTGGTAACACCGCAAATAACGCCCATATCATTGGCTTTACGAATATCATCTACATTTGCAGTATCAATGAAAAAACGCATGTTAACTCCCTAAATATAAAAAATAACAAATATCAGGTTACAGAAACGAAATCACCAACACCCAAATTTTAAGTTTAAAACTGCCGGATTCTTAACCGGCGCAGAGGCAGTAGATATCAGTCTGCCGCTGCGTTAAACCATATTTTCATTTCTGTAACTGTTAGGATTTTACATGAAAGCACATCACCGGCGCTAAGGATTCGCTTATTTAGTGATGTAGATCGAAATTTCAGCAGAATTTGCGCAAAACACTTGCGAAAAGTCTTGTCTGGTGCTGCGTTTGTTTGCAAAAAATTTATTTGATTTAAAAGAAATAATTGTAAAATTTACTGTTTTTTACTTAAGAGCAAAAATGGGCGAAAACGTTTGCAAAAATCAGTTTTTTCCCCAGCTCCTGCGCGAAATGAACAGCCTGCGAGACGAGAAAAGCAGCCGGAATGACTCCGGCCGTTTTCCCCTTTCTTGCAGTAAATTAAGCGTGCTGCAGATAATACTGATACAGCCCCTGTGTACCTAAATCTCCCTTGCCCTCATCTGCCAGCTGCTGATAGAGCTTTAACGCAAGCTCTGTGCCCGGCAACTGCAGGGAGCACCTGGCGGCGCAATCCAGCGCAATCTTCAGATCCTTGATGAAATGCTTGATATAAAACCCAGGCTTGAAGTCCCCCTTCAGGATACGCGGCCCGTAACTTGACATTGAGAAGGATCCTGCAGCCCCAGCACTTAAGGTGGTGATCAGCTGCTCCCGGTCAAGCCCGAATTTTTCAGCACTGACGATGCACTCGCACAGCGCCATCATGCCGGCGGCAATGGCTATCTGATTGCACAGCTTGGCATACTGTCCGGCGCCTGGCCCGCCAAAACGGGTAAAGCTCTTGCCCATGGCTGCGCATACCGGCTTTACGGCCTCAAATAACTGTTCATCCCCGCCAAAGAGTATGGTAAGGGTACCGTTGCGCGCCCCGACATCACCACCGGTCACCGGGGCATCACCGGCCAGTACCCCGCGCAAGGCGGCCTTTTTACTGATCTCCTTTGCCAGATCCGGCTCTGAGGTGGTCATATCAAGACCCAAAGCCCCTGCCCGCAGGGTTTGCAACAGCCCCTTCTCCCCAAGCCAAGTCTCACGTACGTCCTGAGGGTAACCGACAATGGAAATAGCAAGGTCTGCATCAGCAGCTGCCTGTGCCGGGGAGTCTGCCAATGTAGCACCCAGCGGCACCAAGTCCTCAGCTTTGGCGCGGGTACGGTTATATACTGTCACCTTAAAACCCGCCTTAAGCAGGTTAGTGATCATGGAGTGTCCCATCACGCCCGCACCGATAAAAGCTATCTTTTCAATCTGCATTGCTAAATCTCCTGTGTGCATTAGATCTGGTGCTACAACAGCCCCTTCCAAAACAACACCAGTATAAACTTTATCCGCCAGTACTGTTATGGCCTGCATCAAGTTTCATTGAGAAAAAACGGCGCTTGCGCTAAAATAATAGTCCCCTCAAGCCAATATAGTTGCAACATCCAGTCCCCCATTTGTAGGAGTATTATGTCCAGACTTTTTACTTCTGAATCTGTGTCTGAAGGACACCCCGATAAGGTCGCGGATCAAATTTCAGACGCGGTGCTTGACGCTATCATCGCCCAGGATCAAAACGCCCGCGTAGCCTGCGAAACCCTGGTCAAAACCGGCATGGTAGTGCTAGCCGGCGAAATCACCACCAAGGCCAACGTGGATCTAGAACAGGTGGTACGCCACACCGTCTGTGAAATCGGCTATAACAGCACTGAGGTCGGATTTGACGGCAAATACTGTGCCTTTTTAAATGCATTGGGCAAACAGTCCCCTGATATCAATCAGGGCGTCGATCGCGGTAACCCGGAGGATCAGGGTGCCGGCGATCAGGGACTGATGTTTGGCTATGCCTGCTCTGAGACTGCAGTCTTAATGCCAGCTGCAATAAATTATGCCCACCTGCTAGTAAGGCGCCAGTCTGAGGCGCGCCGCCTTGGCCTGCTGCCCTGGCTGCGCCCGGATGCCAAGTCCCAGCTCACCTTCGTCTATGATGATGAGGGCAGGATAGAGAGTATAGACACTGTGGTGCTCTCCACCCAGCACAGTCCTGACGTATCGCTTAAGACCGTCGAAGAGGGCGTGATGGAGGAGATCATCAAACGGGTGCTACCGGCCAAATACCTAAATGCCAAAACCAAATACTTCATCAATCCGACCGGCCGTTTCGTTATCGGTGGACCAGTGGGTGACTGCGGACTTACCGGACGCAAGATCATTGTCGATACCTACGGTGGCGCAGCCCGCCACGGCGGTGGTGCCTTCTCAGGCAAGGATCCCTCCAAGGTCGATCGCTCTGCAGCCTATGCGGCACGTTATGTTGCCAAGAATATCGTAGCTGCAGGACTGGCCAAAAAAGCTGAGATCCAGGTATCCTATGCCATCGGCGTGGCCCGTCCGGTGTCAGTGAGCGTCAATACCTTTGGCACCGGCAAGCGCTACAGTGATGAAAAAATTGCCGCTGCAGTAAACGAGGTCTTTGATCTGCGTCCTTACGGGCTTATCCGCATGCTCAATTTACTGCGCCCGATCTACAAACCAACCGCCACCTACGGGCATTTTGGCCGCGATGAGTTTCCCTGGGAGGCCACAGATAAGGCAGATGCCCTGCTCGCTGCCTTAAGTTAAAGCAAGATCCCGCTAAATTGCCCTAGCCGCAGCCTGATGCTGCGGCTGCACCTCATAAGTAAAAATCAAACAAAGATCAAATAATAGCAGGCAAATATCCCTTGCCTGATAGCGTATAATTAATAGCAGCATAAAGGATGCTTGCCTCTTAATCAGCTAAGTGCACATTTATCTCTTGTGTCCTGAGGTTAATATCTAACATGATGCCACCCTCATCCGATATCTATAAGCTTTTAGAGCAGCTCTGCCTTGCCTGCTACAGGGTCAATCTCAAAACTCCAGCGTAGAAGTGCTGATCAACGCTTTAAGTCCACTGGAAAACGGCAGGATTTTCCCGGCCGACAGCTACCTCAATCCCGCACTTAAAAGCAAGCTGGCCAACACCCCGCAGGTTCTTACCGCCCTGTCACTGCAGGCACTGCAATATTTTTATTCAGTAAAGGATCACGAACAGCATCAGTTTGAGTTAAGCACTGAACCTGACTACAGCTACAGTCTTGATCTGTATGCCGAAAAGAACGCTGAGGCACCGCTTATTTACATCGTGCTCAAAAAGATCCATAAGCCCGATATGCTGGAGGATATTGCCAATCTGTTCATCTATCAGGCAGCTGACTACTTCATCTATTTAGACGCCAGTAAAAACACCTACATCACCTTCGCAGCCTCCGACAACGGCACCCCGTTGCCGCCTGCCATCTGTTATGACTACGACACCGAAATCATCAAATATGCCGACGCCTATGTGGTGCCAGAAGACCGCGAGATGACCATCTACGAGATGATCTTAGCTCGGGTCATCGATCAGCTGGACACTTATGGCATCCATTCTTTCTACACCGGGGTAATTGAGGGTGATACCTATGCCCGCAAAAAGCTTGAATACCGCTACAGCAACAAAGACGAGCGCATGATCCTGCTTATACGTACTGATGTCACTAAAATGTACCAGCAGTATCAGGAATACTCAGAGAAACTGAAGGCAGCCCTGACCCGAGCCTACACCGATGCCCTGCCCCGGCTGCTCAACTATGAGGGCTTGCGCGAAAAAGCCACACAGATGCTGCAGCGCAGCGAGCGCGGCAGCAGTGCCCTGCTGTTTATTGATCTAGACAACTTCAAGCTCATCAACGATACCTATGGACATCAGACCGGTGACAGCCTGCTGCGTAGCGCAGCTGATCTGCTGCGCTCTTGCTGCAATGAAGGGGATCTGGCAGGCCGCGTAGGCGGGGATGAGTTTGAGCTTGTGCTGTGTGACATCTTTGAATATGCCAGAGCACGTGACACCGCCCAGCGCATTTTAGACGGGCTGTCTGAGCTGGCTGACCGCTATAATACTGAGCCCCGGCTGTCGGCATCGCCTTTAACAATGAACGCTCTGACTACCAGGCTCTGGTACAGCTTGCCGATGAGCGCGTCTACAAGGCCAAGGCTCAGGGCAAGAATACGGTCTATTTCTCAGACTAACCTGTATTGCCCCCAGGACAGCTGCTGGACGCAACCTGGGGGAGGCCTTAATTGGCTTGTTTTCAGGCCTTGCCGCGCAACACTGCCCCGCTACGTTTGCCAGCTGCAATGGCACGCGCCTTGCTGCGTTCCTGCTTGCGCGCTGCGCGCTCATAACGGCGCTTGGTTTCAGCATCACGCCGCTGCTGGCGCAGCTTGCTCTGGGTCAGCCTCTTCTGAGCCGGTTTTTCATCCGCATAAGGATTGCTGCCTTCGCGGAACTCCAGGATCACCGGGGTCCCCATGATCTTTAAGGACTTACGATAGCAGTTGATCAGATAGCGCCGGTAAGCATCCGGCATCTTAGACACCTTATTGCCATGGATCACGATTCGTGGCGGATTATAGCCGCCGGCATGGGCATATTTAAGCTTGATGCGCCTGCCTCCTGATACCGGTGGTTCATGCTCCTGCACGGCAGCTGCCAGGATACGGTTTAAGGTCGAGGAACTGTGGCGGGTAGTAGCCGACTGATAGGCCTCATCAATGGAATCAAACAGATTGCCCACCCCGGTACCGTGCAGCGCCGAGATAAAATGTACCCGAGCAAAATCGACAAAGCCCAGCCGGCGGTCAAGCTCACGGCGCAGTTCATCCTTATATTCAGCACTGAGTCCATCCCATTTATTGACGGCAATGACCAGGGAGCGTCCGGAATCGATGATGAAGCTTAAAAGCGAAAGATCCTGATCGGAAATACCTTCATGGGCATCAATCACTAAAATGGCCACATTACAGTCTTCAATGGCCTTTAAGGTCTTGACTACAGAAAACTTCTCAATCGCCAGGTTAATCTTGCGGCGACGGCGCACGCCGGCGGTATCTATCACGATATAGCGCCGGTCATCGCGTTCAAGCGGAATATAGATACTGTCACGGGTAGTGCCCGGCAGATCAGCCACCACCACCCGATCCTCACCCAACATGCGGTTGGTTAAGGTCGATTTGCCGACATTGGGCTTGCCTATCAGGGCAAACTTTACCGGCAGATCAGCAAAAGGTACCGAGCTTTCCTTATCAGCTGCGGCCGCAGTCTCCCCTGCCGTTTCCCCCTCAGCAGTGCGCCCCAGGCGCTGCTGGATGTCAGCACGCTGCTTTTCCCTGAAGGCATGCCAGTCAAAGCCGCCCCCGGTCTTGTCTGCAGGCACATTATCGAGGAACTCATAACCCTGTTCCCAGGCTGAAACCGGTTTGGCAAAAGGGGATCTTCCCTGTTCCTCATCCTCTTCATCTGCAGGGGGCAGATCAGAATCCAAAGGCCCCTCTTCACGCAGGATGGGAGCTATGACATCCTCAATCAGTACATTGATGCCCCGGCCATGAGCTGCCGCTATCTGATGCACCTCACCCAAACCTAGGGCATAAAAGTCAGAACCGGCATAATCTGGATCCAGACCGTCAATCTTATTGGCCACCACCGCACAGGGCTTGCCGGATTTACGGATATAGTCGGCCACCTGATAATCGCCAGGCATTAAGCCAGCCTTGGCATCTAGCATAAAGATCACCAGATCGCACTCGGCGATGGCCTGCAGGGCCTGTCCGGTCATGCGGGCTGTCAGATCAGCAGGTTGCTCGGCATCATCTGCAATGCCACCGGTATCGATCACGATGTATTCACGGCCGTCAAACAGGGCGCGGCCATATTTGCGATCCCGGGTCAGCCCCGGGAAATCAGCCACTAAGGCATCACGGGTCTTGGTCAGGCGGTTGAATAAGGTGGATTTGCCAACATTAGGGCAGCCCACTAAGGCTATAACTTTCATATGAAAATCAGGCTCTCACTACAAAAGACGCGTTCCGTTAAAACCGGGAAAAACGGAGAAAAAGGCTCAAAACTGTCCCAGCTTTGGCTAGAAAAATATGCGGGCAAATTATAACAGTATTGCTGTCAAACTAAACAGCCGAACCCTGAATTTATTATGCACGGCCTAACGTTTCCTTGGTTTTCTGTGTTTTCCTGCGTGTTTCCTTCCATATCGGTTAAGGCAGGTTTTCCGCATGGAAAAAGAAAAGCCGCGTCAGGGCACAGCTAAAACAAAGCCGGCAGCATGCCGGCTTTATCTAATTTTCTTTTTCACTTAGCCTTTAGCTTAACTACAGGCCAAAGCCCGCTGCTTTCTCATGGGATCCGGCAGCATCTGAAGGCTCGGTGTCCTTGCTGTCTTGCTGTGCTGCACTATTGGACGCAGCCTCCGGAACCGGAGCTTGCACTGAGCCGGAGTCCTGGGCCGGCGGCTCAGGCTGCACCGGGCTTGCTGTATCAGCAGCATCGGACTTCACGCCCGGCATCAGGCCAAAGCCTGACACCCGCTCGCGCTCAGCCTCCTCAATGGCCTTCATGCGGGCTTCATATTCAGCACGGCGCTGTTCGTAGGCACGACGCTGGGCGGCTACCGCGCGCTGCTGGGCTTCAGCTGCTGCGGCCATGCGCAAAATGCTCTGCCGGCGCGCCATCAGCTCCTCATAACTAAGATCATCAGGAGCATAGATACCGGTGGACCCCACTCCCGGACGGGCCAGGCTAACCCCAACCCCGGCGTAGTCCTGAGCCTGCTGCAGAGCCAGCTCCTTGGCACGGGCACTGCCGCGCGGATCGTAATGCAAACAGTACAGTGAGCCATCGCGACTTTGCACATATAGATGCCCGTCCGCCTGCAACGGGGCGGTATAGATACCGGAGCTGTCCAGATCATAGATACAGTCAATGCTACCGTTGGCCAGGCTGATGAAATAGAGATAGCCTTCAAAATCACCCACTACCACGTAATCACCGTAAATTACCGGCGCACAAAGATTGCGGTAATACAGGTTATTCACTGACCAGCGTTCAGAGTTATCGGCGCGGTTAATGCACACCACATGTCCGTCATCCTCCACGATGACCAGGGAGCTGTCATCTAAGGCCGGAGCCTTGGAACTGTTATAGCCCAGGCGGGTGACAAAGTTTTGCAGCGCAAAGGAATAGGCAGCATAACCGCCGTTGTAGGAAGTGGTATACAGGGTATCGCCCAGTAACAGCGGTGTGGAAGATACATCGCGGATACGTTCGAGGCTGTTGGCTCCGCCACTTTCAGATACTGTTATCTGATTGACGATGGCACCGCTGTCCTGTGCGATCACACTGATGCGTCCGGAGGACTGGCCCAGTACCACATACTCATCCCCCACCGCAATCGGATCGGCCTGCGAGCGCAGGCGCAGCCCTGAGGTGGACTCACCTGAAACCCACAGCTCCTTGCCAGCTGTAAGATCAAAAGCGGTAAGCCTGCCCCGGCTGTCATAAACAAAAACCTTATCAGCACTGCGAGAAAAAGCCGGCTTGCTCACTACCTCCGAGCCCACATAAGCCTTCCACAACAAACTGCCGTCAATGGCATTCAGGACGTATATATAGCCATTTTCAGAGCCTACAGCCACCTTACCGGCGTAGGCCGAGACCCCGCCTGACAATCTGGCCGAACGACGGCCATCATTTTCGTCTTCATCATCAAGATCAGTGTGCCAAATCTTGTCGCCGTCTGCTGACTCGATGGCATAAACATCACCGTCACGTCCGGCTGCGTAAACAGTACCTGCAGCAAAGGCCGGGGACAGCGAGCTGTAAAAGTCACCCACTCCCCCCACGCTGTCAGACCACAGCGTGTCCGGTGAAAAGCGGTTTTCAATTTCAGGAACCTCAGCCGGAGCATACAGATCCTCGCCACTAGAGCAACCCCACAGCAAGGCGGCGCTCAACGGCAGGACCAGGGAGAATTTAAATTGTTTAAACATAATTTTCCGTTTTCTTTACCAGCGGCGCTGCATCAACAAGCGGCATTTCCCGCGAGCGCGCGGCTGCAGCCAGACCGGCGCCTCTTCCAGCCATATCCTAGCACGAAAGCTAAGCGCTTAAAACGACAAAAGCCCCGCTCCTTTGAGATCCGGAAAAAAGCGGGGCTTTGTGATTTAGGATAAGTAAAGGCAGGAACAGGCTCCTGCCCTTAGCTTATTATTGAGCTGATTAAGCCTTGGGATCGGCTACTGCTGCTGCCTGCCTGAAGGCAGGTTCATCGCCTGCGGCAATTACATTGTCAAACTTCATTTGCAGCACCGGGGAAATATCCACCTTACGCGCCTTGAGCAGATCGATGGCTTGCTGGTAATGCTGCCTTGCAGCTGCCCTGTCGCCGGCATTTAAAGCAATATCACCTTGTACCTCAGCTGCCTCCGGACCATAAGGACCGTTTAACAGGGAAGATAAAATACTGTCAGCCTGCTCACGCTTGCCGGTCTGGGCAAGCAGCCTGGCCTCAGTCAGTGCTGCACTAGGGGCAATCAGCTCACCGCCATGTTCCTTGGCAAAGTTCACTGACTTCAGAGCCCCGGCATAATCCTGAGCCTGAATCTGCACTGCAGCGGTATCCAGCGCCAGCACTGCCCCAAACACATCCTGATGCTCCTGCATGTAGGCATCAGCCTGCGGCAGTGCAGCTGTGCCCTGCTGCTGCAATTGCAGCTGGATCTGAAACACTCCATAAGCGTCCTGTTGATGCTGCTCTAACTGATAGGCCTGATACTGTCTCCAGCCCAGCAAGCCACCCAGAGCAATCACCACACCCAGGGTCAGGGGTTTCCAGTACTCATGCCACCATTTGCGCACCGCTTCTTCGCGCTCATGATCGTCGGTCAAAACATCCATGTGTCACCTGTATCTTGTCAGTAGGTTTAAATCTTATTATGCCTGCAGCATGGCCTTTAATAAATCCAGCGCCTGCCCATAAGGCAGAGTCTGCTGCAAGCCTTCCTGATTCTGCAGATCCTTGATGGTCAGGGTGCCATTCTTAATCTCGCTTTCCCCCAGGACCACCGCAGCCCTGGCCTGCAATTTATCGGCACGGCGGAACTGCTTTTTGAAGTTGCCGCCACCACAGTGATTCATAATTTTAGCATGAGGCAGATCTTTTCTTAACTTCAGGGCAAGCTGCGCCTGTGCCACTGCCGCCCCTTCCCCTGCTCCCATCAGGTAAATGTCAGCAAGGCGTCTGTCCTTTAACTTATCTAAGGCAGATAGCAGCAATACCAGGCGCTCAAGCCCCAGGCCAAAGCCTACTGCCGGAGTCGGGGCACCGCCTAATTGCTCCACCAGGCCGTCATAACGTCCGCCGCCGCAGACCGTACCCTGGGCTCCCAGGGCATCAGTCACCCACTCAAACACGGTCAGGTTATAATAATCAAGACCGCGTACCAGGCGTGAATTTAACTCAAAGCTTACCCCGCACTTGCTTAAAAGATCGCACAAACCGTCAAAATGAGCACGACTTTCAGCTCCCAGGAAATCAGTAAGTTTAGGCGACTCCTTCAGGATCTCAGCGGTTTTTTCATCCTTAGAGTCCAGTACCCGCAGCGGATTGGTATAGGTGCGGCGCTTGCTGTCCTCATCAAGATCGGCAAAATGCTGCTCCAAATATTTAACCAGACTCTCGCGGTATTTAAGGCGCTCGGCATTGCTGCCCAAGGTATTAAGCTGCAGGGAAAGCTGGTCTGCAATACCAAAACGCTGCCACAGGGCGTGGGACAACAAAATAATCTCGGCATCGATATCAGGGCCGTTCAGGCCAAACACTTCCACCCCCAGTTGATGGAACTGACGGTAACGTCCCTTTTGCGGACGCTCATGGCGGAACATCGGTCCCATGTACCACAGCCGCTGTTCCTGATTGTAAATGAGGTTATGCTCCAGACAGGCGCGCACGCAGCCTGCCGTCCCTTCAGGGCGCAGCGACAGGCTCTCACCTGATCTGTCCTCAAAGGTATACATTTCCTTTTCCACCACGTCAGTGACCTCACCGATGGCGCGGCTAAATAAATTAGTTTTCTCCAGCAGCGGCATGCGCACCTCGCTGTAGCCAAAGGAGGCCACAGTCTCGCGCAAAACCTGTTCCACCTGCTGCCAGCGCGCTGTATCTGCAGGCAGCAGATCATTCATACCGCGTACGGCCTGTACCGTCAAAGCCATGTTTGTCCTTTAACCTCTTTATAGATTTTCTGATGCAGGCCTGAAGACTTTTTCCAGCCTGCCTTGTGCTTAAAAACCAAAATTTCTGCTCAGGCCTGCTGAGGGATCTGCACAGGATCCTGCTGTGGCGCTGCAGCCTTTGCCCGCACGCGCTGCTCCAGCACCTCAAGAGCCTTGTCTGCGGCAAACTTACCCATGAGCTGTCCGTCCTCATACACCAGGCACTTGCCATTGCCGCCGCCACACACTGCCACATCGGCATGGGCTGCCTCTCCCGGGCCATTGACCACACAGCCCATGACGGCCAGCTTGAGCGGTACCTTTATGTCAGACAGGCGCTGCTCTAGCATAGAGACAATGCCGACCACGTCAATTCCGCGGCGGGCACAGGTGGGGCAGGCCACAATATCCACCCCGCGGCTGCGCAGGTGCAGGCTTTTTAAAATGGCCCAGCCGACCTTGATTTCCTCCACCGGATCGGCTGCCAACGACACCCGCAGGGTATCGCCTATTCCTTCGGCAAGCAGCATGCCGATACCAATGGAGGAAAGCACAGTACCGCCCAGCAATCCGCCAGCCTCAGTGATCCCAAGGTGCAGCGGGGCATCAGTCTTTACCGCCAGCTGCCGGTAGCTTTCCAGGCACAGATTTAACTCCGAGGCCTTAACCGAAAAGGCATAGTCCTGGAACTGATGGCTCTCTAGGATCTCAGCTGAACGCAGTGCCGCTTCCACCATGGCCTGCGGACAGGGTGAACCGTAACGCTGCACCAGATCCTTGTCCAGGGAACCTGAGTTCACCCCCACCCGGATCGGAATGCCATGATCACGGGCAGACTGACACACCGCCTCAACCTTGGCCCGGGCTCCGATGTTGCCGGGGTTAATGCGCAAAGCCGCAGCTCCACCATCAGCGCAGGCCAGTGCAATCCGGTAGTCAAAATGAATGTCAGCCACCAGCGGCACCTTACTTGCTGCACATAAGGTTTTAAAGCAAGCTGCAGCCTCCATGGAAGGCACAGAAACACGCACGATATCTGCCCCGGCCTCAGCTAAGGCCTGGATCTGCGCCAAAGTGGCAGCCACATCAAGGGTATCGGTGGAGGTCATGCTCTGCACCGAGATCGGTGCCATGCCCCCTATCAGCACCGGACCTACCTTGATCTGCCGTGATTTACGGCGCTTTATGGGCTGTGCTTTCCATTCCATCTCAATCATCCTGCAAAAATGCGGCAAAACCTCCGGGAGTCCTGGGCAAATAGCCGCTCACTGCCCACAGATCCTGCCTTAAAAATTCTGTTTCCTGTGCTTTCCCTGATCTGACGCCCTAACGCTGCGGCAGGACAAAAGAAACCTGCTTTGCCCCCGGCATGCTTAGGCTGCCGCCCATATAGGACACAGCAATGCGGCTGCTGTCCGTCACCTCAAGCCGGATGGGCGGAATACCAGTTACCCTGACGCTGTCACCGCCCTCATAGTTGCCGGCGGCCAGTACCTTGCCGCGACTGTCAGTGACACGCAGATAAACCTTTGCCTTCACGCTGACGCTCACTGAATTGAGCGAGGCCAGGCCGTCACGGTTTTTAACCTGCACTTGCCCGGAAATATCCCGCAAGGTCGAAGACAGAGCCGGTGCCGGTTCCTGCAGGGTAAGACTGACTTCGGTACCCGAGGCGCGAGTATCAACAATTTCAGGACGCACTGCCTGATCTGCAGCTACAGGGGCTGCTGCCTGTTTTGCCGCAGGCTGAGCGGCCGGGGCAGCCGCTAGCGCAGCTGCAGCATTTCCTGCTACTGCAGTTGCAGCAGCGGCAGATTGTTGCGCTGTAGCCTGCTGCGGCCGCGGCTGCGTGATCAGGGCTGCGGTGGTATCAACCTGAGCCGGGGCAGGCAGATCAGAGGATTCAAGCTCATTGCTGCCCAGGGCGGCAGCCTGCTCCCGTGCCCTTTTGGCATTAAGTTCCTCACGTGACAGCGCAGCAACAGGAGCAGCTGCCGCCGCAGCAGTTTCAGATTCATTTACCGGCACGGCCTGCAACTCACCGGAGGCACCAGCAGCAAACTGCCCTTGGGTGGTCGCTGAAGCCGCATTGAGGCTGCCTGACTGCGCACCATTATCCGGGTCAGTGATGACCAGCGGCTCCGTGATCTGTGCGCTATCCTCAGCAGAATCTGATGAATAAATGAAATTAAGGCCAAGCCCCAAGGCAATGGCGATAAACAACAGGCTGTACACCCAGCGTTTTAAATGCGGACGGGAACGGGTGCGGCGCACCTGACGCTGCGTATTGACCGCACTCTGCTCACGCAAGGCTGCCACATTCTCATCATATAAAGCCACCACGATCTTGGGATCGATATTGACCAGCCTAGCATAATTGGCAATATGCCCCCGGGCAAAGGCTGCGGCTGTAGGCTGGTTCAAACGGTCATGCTCAATGTCACTGATGCTGTTGACCCGCAACTTCAGGCGCAGCGCGATATCACGCTGGGTCAGTCCTAACATCTCACGCGCATGCTTTAAAATTGCCCCAGGCTGGTTTGGCACCTCATCATCACTTAGGGTAGTTTTTATCGGGATCAGATCAGGATCATCACCATCAGGCGGCACTGCTGCAGCTAGCGGCTGTCCTGACGGCTCTGCCTGTCCCGGTGCCTGGGTACGGCTGGCGATCCGGTTTTCCATGATCGGATTGGAACGCAGGGCGCTTGCAGAATATTGCTTTAAATTAATTTCAGCCCCGCTGTCAGCTGCACCCAAATCAAGCGCCGCAGCTGCTGCAGTCACACTCTCTTCACTGTCAGCAGGCCCAGAGAGCGCAGCGCTGGCGGCAAAAGGTGCTGCCACCATGTCCTCAGCCCCGGCCGCCCCATCACGCTGACGGGCACGAGCCATGCGGGCACGGCCTTCACTTAAACTGAAATCTGAGGAGTGAAACATCTTCCCTGTATTGTCACTGTCAGTTGCCGCCATGCCGCCGGCCGGAGCCGGATCAAGCGACACGAACCCCGCTGCTGCAGCCTTTTGCTGCACCGTGGGCTCTGTAAACTGCGTCCTTAACTCCGCGCGCTTGCCGCGGTTACGCAGTCCTTTGGGCAACTGCCCTGCGGCATGATTTTGCTTATCTGTCATCTGAAAATGTCCTTGTACTGAACCTGCCCACTCAATCTACCTGCTGTACCTTTATTTTATTCTTTACCTGCCCGGCTAATTGTCCGCAGGCAGCATCAATATCATCGCCCCGGGTAGTACGGGTGATCACGGTAAAGCCGTAATCGTAGAGCACCTTGCAAAAACGGTCGACCCGGCTATTGCTCGGGCGTTCGTAATTGGCCCCATCATGCGGGTTAAAGGGGATCACATTGATCTTGCAAGGCACATCCCTGAGCAAATGGGCCAACTCATGAGCATCATCTGTAGAATCATTAACATGTGATAGCAGCACGTACTCAATGGTAACGCGGCCACAATTGGCATTGGATTTTTGCAGGTAATGCCGCACTGCGGTCAGAACTTCTGCAATCGGATATTTCTTGTTCAACGGCACCAGCTCATCACGCAATTTATCATTGGCCGCATGCAGGGATAAAGCCAGGGCCACATCCACCTTACCTGCAAGCTTTTCAATAATGGGAGCCAGCCCTGAGGTAGAAATAGTGACCCGGCGCTTGGACAGTCCAAAGGCGTAGTCCGAAAGCAGGATATCGACCACCTTCAGCACATTGGTCACATTAAGCAATGGCTCGCCCATGCCCATCATCACCACATTGGAAATGGGCTTTTGTTCCTTGTTTTCACAAAATCCGACCCGGGAAGCTGCGGCAAAGACCTGGCCTATGATCTCACTTACCTTAAGATTACGGTTAAAGCCGGAGGCTCCGGTACGGCAAAAGGAGCATTTGACCGGACAGCCCACCTGGGTGGAGATACACAAAGTACTGCGATCATCCTCGGGGATCAGCACGGTTTCCACCACCTGCCCATCCCCCAAATCCAGCGCCCATTTGATGGTGCCATCTGCAGAACGCTGCTCTGCTATTACTTCAGGGGCCCTGATACAGGCAAGCTCAGGCAGCTTCTGACGCAGATCCTTCTTGATATTGGTCATCTGCTCAAAATCAGTAACACCCCACTGATAGATCCATTTTAAAAATTGCTGGGCACGAAAAGGTTTCTCACCAATGGAGACACAAAAATCCTTGAGTTCAGCAGGGCTTAAATCTAGTAAGTTAACGCGGGTGTCTGTCATGCAAAAATTTTTCTCAAAAATACAGGCTGCGGCACAGAAAATTTTCCGGCGCTATTATAACAGCTGCAGCCGCCCTTAGACGCTCTGTGTTCCAACCTGCTCTTATTTACTTAAAGCTGCAACTGCCATGCTTAAAAACTCAGGTCAAATGCAGTATGCTTTTAGGCAAAACAAGGAAAAAATACTGGCGCGGAGGAAATATGAGCGTTAAGGCAGTCTGGCCGCAGGGTAGCATGGCACTGCTCACCCAGCTTGAAGCTGACAGCATCTCCCATACTTCAAAAGGCGAGCTTTATGATCTTTACCGCAATTGCTCGCTGGCGGTGCTCAACAGCGGCAATCTTACCGATAACTCACAGGAATTACTGGAAAACTATCAGAGCTTTGAAATAGACGTAGTCAGGAATGAGCGTGGTCTTAAGATAGAACTGATAAATCCCCCCTCCACCGCCTTAGTGGACGGGGAGATTATCGCCACCTTGCAGCGCCATCTGTACGCTGTGCTGCGCGACATCGTGCAGATCAATATCTATCAGGACAGTGTGCACAAATTCATCACACAAAATCAGGACAGCGAGAATTTTACGGTCAATAAGCAACAGCTGATTACCAACGGAATCTTCCATATTCTGCGCAATGCCGGGGTACTGCACGCAAGCGACGAACCTAGCATCGCAGTGTGCTGGGGTGGCCACTCTATTCCCCAGGATGAATACGATTACGCCTATAAAGTGGGCGTGGAAATGGGGCTGCGCAAAATCAATATCTGCACCGGCTGCGGCCCTGGGATCATGGAAGCCCCGATGAAGGGCAGCTTAATGGGGCATATTCTGCAAGAGGCCAACGAATGCCGCCGCATCGGGCTTACCGAGCCTTCCATCATTGCTGCCGAGCCGCCCAACTCCATGGTCTCAGAGCTGGTGATCCTGCCTGATATCGAAAAGCGTCTGGAGGCCTTCGTGCGCCTGGGGCATGTGCTGGTGGTCTTCCCTGGCGGCCCCGGTACAGCAGAGGAGCTTTTGTATATCCTGGGCATCAAGCTGTGCAGTGAAAACCGCTACAATCCCATTCCCCTGATTTTAACCGGCAATGCCAAATCTGCCCCTTACTTTGAGGCTCTGGATTCCTTTTTAAAGAGTATTTTTGGCAGTGAAATCAGCCGCTATTACACCATCGTGATAGACGATCCGGTAAAAGTGGCCACCCTGGTCAAGGAAGGGCTGCAAAACAGCTATGAGCACCGCAGCCTCATCCATGATTCCTATTGCTATAACTGGGCTCTGACCATCCCGCCTGAACTACAAACTCCCTTTGAAGTCACGCATGAGAGCATGGCCGCGCTTGATCTACACAAGGATCAGGCGCCCTGGAAGCTTGCTGCCAACCTGCGCCGGGCCTTCTCCGGCATCGTCACCGGCAATGTCAAGGAATACGGCATCAAGCAGGTTCAGGAAAAAGGACCTTTCGTACTAGACGGCGATCCGGATATTATCTGCAGCATGGACAAACTGATGCGTGACTTCATCAAGCAAGGACGCATCCTGCTGTCACAGCGCAAATACAAGCCCTGCTACGTGTTCGGCAAATCAGGGAACACCCCGCAAGGGACCGCTGACAGCAATGACTGTCAGAGCCCAGGTGAGGGTTTGACTAAAGGCAAGAGCATGGCATCCCCCTGCAAGGGTAAAACCCACCGCAGCCGGACTAACAAAAGCACCAGCTAAAAACTGGCCTTCTCCCCGCCCTGCAGGACGGGGGGTTAGCCGCTCATCTTTGCGCAGTGCTGTTTAGATAAGGCAGCAAATCAGTAAAGGACATCCCTCCTGAGCGCTGCCTGATGAGCTTTACCACAATCCGGAGCAGGAAGTGCCGATGAGCGAACAGCTGCTTTCAAGCAGCGCATTAATCGCGCTGGAGAAATTTCCCATGAAAGCAGTCAGGCAGTACCACAAGACCAAAAGCCCGGTCACCATGCTCACCGAAAAGCCCATGGAGAAGACATTCAGCTGCGGGGCAGCCCGGGTCATCACCCCGAAGGTGAAGTTCACCACCAGCATGGTACAGATGGCAGAAATGGCCATGGCCAGTGCGCACTGGAACATAGTGGCACCGAAATAAAAAACATAGGAAAGCTGCTGCGGGGTGAAGATCTCAGGCCCCACCGGCAATGTAGTAAAGCTTAAAAGCAGCAGCCGCAGGAATACCAGATGCCCGTCCAGGGCAAAGAACACCAGGGTGGTAAGGACGCTGAAAAACTGTCCCACCACCGGGGCGTTGGTGCCGGACACCGGATCGACCATGGATGCAAAGCCCAGTCCGGTCTGCATCGCCACCGCCTGCCCTGCGATGATGAAGCTTTGCGCCAGGAATTGCGTCATGAAGCCAATGCCGGCTCCGATAATCACCTGGCTGATGGTAGTAAGTATTCCTTCTGTAGAAAATAATAAAGGCTCTGGGGGCAGGGCCGGGATATTGGGCAGCATGCACACGGTCAGTGCCAGTGCCAGCAATGCCCGCGCCATCACCGGTACCGTGGTGCCGCCAAAGATGAACATGGCCATCAGGCAGGCGCCGATGCGGCATAAGGGCCACAGCAGTGCCGCCAGCCCTTCAAGCAGCACCGGTTCCAAAAAATTAAGCGTCATCCCAAGGCCCCTGCCGCTGCTGCCCTAACCCACCACCTGCGGGATCAGGGTAACCATTTCCTGGAAAAAGGACATCAGCTTCTCCAGTCCCCAGTGCGCACCGTACATCAAGGCCACCACGGTGATGATAAGACGCGGCAAAAAGGCCAGGGTCTGCTCATTAATGGAGGTCGCCGCCTGAAAGATGGACACAGCAAGTCCCACCACCAGCGAGGGCAGGATAGAGGCACTGACCAGGATAGCCACCAGACCTAAGGCACTGCGCACCACATCAACGAAAACTTCAGGTTCCATGAGCTTCCTCCTGCGCTAGCCCGGCACCCCGATGCCATAGCTTGAGATTAGGGTTCCCATGATGAGGGTCCAGCCATCCACCAGCACGAACAGCATCAGCTTGAAGGGCAGCGACACTATCATGGGCGAGAGCATCATCATGCCCATGGCCATGAGGATGGATGCCACTACCAGATCGATGATGAGAAAGGGCAAGAACAGCATGAATCCTATCTGAAAGGCAGTCTTGAGCTCACTTACCATGAAGGCCGGGATCAGCACGCGCAGCGGCAGATCCTCAGGTTTGTCGACCTGCACCCCGGCAAATTCGGTAAAGGCATTGATATCAGTAAGCCTGGTCTGTTCCAGCATGAAATGATGCAGAGGCTGCTGTCCGCGCACAAAGGCCTCCCGGGCCTGTATTTCATCATTGAGATAAGGCTCAATGGCCTGCGTATAAATATCATCAAAAACCGGCGTCATGATAAAAAGAGTCATAAACAGCGCCAGGCCGATAATGATTTGATTGGACGGACTGGTCTGCAAGCCCAGAGCCTGGCGCAAAATAGCCAGCACAATCACGATGCGGGTAAAGGAGGTCATCATGATGACGATGGAGGGCAGGAAGGTCAGCAGGGTCATTAAGATGACTACCTGCAAGGACAGGGAATAATCCTGCGTACCATCGGGATTGGTGCGCACGGTAAAGGCGGTCATATCTAGATCTGCGGCCTGAGCGCTGCTCATGTACCACAGCAAGGCGCCGCTTAATAAAGTAAGCAGCAGCCCGGTCACAAACCTTTTTTTATGGCACGCCAGCTTGTGCTCCAAACACGCACTTTGCAAAGGCTCCGGCGGCTGCAAATTCGCACTGTCCGCCCGGTAAAGCCTGTTCAGGCCCGCACCTAACCTCATTTGTCAGCTCCCCTGTCCTGTTTATAGCGCCGCCGCAGCCCCACATGCGTCATCAGTCCTACAGCATCCCCCTTGTCCTGGACAGAAGGCTGCTGCCCCTGCCTGGGATCAGCCAGATCAGCCTCGGGAACAGTCCCCGCCTCAGTCCCGGCTGCCACTGTAGCGGCAGCACTGCTACCTGCAGCTTCCTGTAATGCCGCATTGAAGATCTCAGCCTCCCGGTCCACATTGCGGGACGATGCAGCTGCCGACAGATCACAAAGCAAGTTTACCTGCTGTGCAGTCACTCCCAGCAACAGCTCTCGGCCATGGGTTCTGAGCAGCACCACCTTTTCCTTGGGGCCCAGGGAAAGCATGCTGGCTATTTCAAGCTGCGCATTGCGGGTGCGGACAAAACGGGTTTTCTTCAGGAAATAAGCGATAAGCAGGATCACGCACAGCACAGCCAGGGTAGAAATAAACCAGCGTGCCAGCCCCCCTGCTGTAGCAAGACCGGCCTTATCGACCGCCTGCGGGGCAGCCTCCGCACCGGCAGCCTCAGTTTCCTGCACTACATCCACAGCTGCAGCCTCAGCTGCCTTAGAAGCTGCTGGCGGAGCTTCCGTCAGCGCCACCACCCCGGCCGAAGCTGCCAGAGCTACGTTGCCAGGATGCACCGTGCAGCACAAAAGCAAGGCACAGCCCAAAGCCCACCCAAGCTGCCTGAGCCCTGCTGTCAAAAACCTGTTCATGTAGCTTACCTGAAACTAGCGCAATTTCTTGATGCGCTCGACCTGACTTATCACATCGGTCAGGCGGATACCAAACTTATCATTGACCACCACTACCTCGCCGTGGGCAATCAGGGTACCGTTGACCAGCACATCCAGAGGCTCACCGGCCAGGCGCTCTAACTCAATCACCGAGCCCTGGTTTAATTGCAGCAAATTGCGGATGGAAATTTTGGCATGCCCCACTTCCATGGTGATGGTCACCGGGATATCCATGATGGCATCTAGCTTTTTACGCTCCTCACGGGTAAGCGGCGCCTTGGATACCGCCGAATTTTCCTGGAACTGCTCAATGGCAGCCGGGGAGGCTGACTGAAAGTCATCCGTGCTGCTGCCTGATTTGTTCTGTTCACCTAAGGCAGCGGCCCATTCTTCTGCTAACTTGCTGTCATTGTCAGACATCACATTCTCCTTTGCTCTTTTTGCCTTAGCTTAATCGTCATCAAACTCTTCAAACTCATCGTCATCATCAAGATTGACACCTGAGCCCTTGATGAAGGAAATATCGCTCTTCATGGAAGGCGGACGTTTCAGAATATCGCTGATGCGGATGGCAAGCTTATCCTTGGTGCGCCCCAGCTTGGCGTGATAGCTTGGCAGGTCTTCAACGTAGACCAACAGATTGTCCGGCATGTCAATGCGCAGGACATCCCCTTCCTTAAAATTCAGGATCTGGCGCAAAGTCACCTCAGTATCGAGTAATTTTGCCTTGAGATCGACCTGCACATCCATCACTTCCTCACGCAGCGCCCGGTTCCAACGTACGTCGGTATCACCCTTGTCACTCTGCACGCCGGCATCGAGCAGCTCACGGATAGGCTCAATCATGGAATAAGGGAAGGCGATGTGCATATCACCACCACCACCGTCCAGATCGATGTGGAAATGATTGACCACCAGCACTTCGCTGGGGCTGACGATATTGGCCATGGACGGGTTGACTTCGCTGTCCAGATATTCAAATTCCACGTCCATCACCGGGGCCCAGGCTTCCTTATAGTCCTCAAACACCATTTTAAGGAGCTTTTGAATGATGCGCCTTTCTGTGGGAGTAAACTCGCGCCCCTCAATTTTGGCCCTGAAGCGGCCCTCACCGCCAAAGAAATTCTCCACTAGGATAAAGACCAGCTGAGCCTCCAGGGTAATGAGGGCGGTACCCTTGAGCGGACGGAAACGCACCATGTTAAGCGAGGTTGGGACATACAAAGTCTGCACGTACTCGCCAAACTTCATCATCTTGACGCCGATCCAGATCACCTCGGCGCTGTGGCGCATCATGTTGAACAATGATATGCGCATATGACGGGCAAAGCGCTCGTCCACCAGCTCCAGCGTCGGCATGCGTCCGCGTACAATGCGTTCCTGCGAGCCAAAGTCAAAGACCTTGATGCCGCCGTCATCTTCAACTTTTTCAGGCTCTACCTCGTCCGCACCGTGCAACAGGGCGTCGATTTCATCCTGGGTTAAAAATTCAGTCATAAGCCCTGGCCTTTACTGCATGACGAAATTGGTAAACAGCACCTTCTCCACCACCGGCTTTTGCACCACACCGGACATCTTGGAGCGGATAGCTTCCAGAAGCAGGCGCTTTAAGCGCTGCCTGCCGCTCTGATTTACCAGCGAGCTGTAAGTCTGGCGGGAGGTAACCTCAGAAATCACTGCCTGAATCAGGGAACTGTGCTGCTTGGCCAGTTCTTCATTCTGCGGGCCTATCACCATCAGCGCCACTTCAATTTGCATCATGTGGTTGACATTGCCATCCGGCACATTGAAGGTAAAGGCCTGATCAAAAGTGACATAGTGATCGCTCACATCAGAGAGCATGGCCTGCTCCTCTGCCACCCGCTGCGCCGCAATCTCCTCCGGAGTCGGACCGCTAGGCTCAAAGGGAGGCAAATTATTAAGATAGGCAATGCCGGTATAGGTACCACCACCTAATATCAGCAGCACCAGCAAGATAATAATGATCCATTTGCCCAGCCGGCGCTTTTTCGGTGCCTTGTCTGCCTCGTCACTCATCTGCAAATCCTCTGTAAAAACCTGCTTCCATTATCGCACAACGCAGCCTGACCCGCCGCCTGCAGGATGGCGTCAAAATTGTGCCCACGATAAGCATATCAGGAATATAGCAAAGAGTATGCCCAATTGCAGGCTCATCCCCCAGGATACTGACACAGATCTGACTCAATCCCAGCCTGCAGAAAACTGTAAGCTCAAGCCACAGGAAAAGAAAGGAGAGGCAAGCTCGGAAAGAGGGGAAAAAACAGGGACACAGGGAAAAGATAGCAGGCAAGAGGCAACTGCTGCCTGACTGCCGTAACGGTCCCCAGGCTCCTGCATGCCCTGCTGGCAAAAGCACCTGCGGGCAGAAGCTGCAGGAATTTTTCATGGCCAGCCTGCCACGGGAACAACCTTCCCCGGCAGGCCATTGTGATTAAGGCAGCAGTTGGTGCGCCCTGCGCCCTTACACCAGCGCTGAACGTGCGTTATACCTCAAGGCTGCATCCTGCGGCCAGTGTCCGGACACAGTGTCGGCGCCAGCTGATCCGGCGGCCTGCGCCAGAACGTCGGCAGCAGTCTCAGGCAGCAAGGAAAAGCTCAGTTCCGGATCGAGCTCACCACTATTCTGCCCGGCAGCCAGAATTTCCTTTAAGGAGCTGAGCGATTTTGCTATCAGATCCCGGGTCTGACGTTGACTGGCACCAATATTGACCGCCAGAGCCTCGTTGTTTGGATTGAGGCTGATGGCAATCTGCATGCGCCCTAAGCTTGCCGGATTGAGATCAATGGTAAGCTGCCTTAAATTGCGTGCCGCCATGGCCAGTACCTGATTGGCTATTTTCTTTGCATTTTCCCGGGCATCTGCGGAAAGCTCCATGCGCTCACCTGTAGCTGCGCTATCTGCTGCGCCTGTAGTTCCTTTGGTAAGCTGTGCCCGGAATTTGCTCAAATCGGTATTAAAGCCCTGCCCCTGAGACATGGAACTGTCAGAACCCTGATCCGACATTCCCCCTGTCAGGGAAGACGCTGCAAAGACTGCATTTAGACCAAGCTCCTGGTTGTCTGCAGCTATCCCTGCCCCAGCTGTCCCCATTAAAAGGCCTGGGGCCGCCTGTTTTGCCCCAAGCTGAGTTTCAAGGCTTAAGGCTTTATTTTGCCGGATAAGCTCCAGATTGTAAGCACTCTTGTCCCCAAGACCCCGCGCCATGCGGCTTAACACCTGCAAGGCCTGCTCAGTACCAGCAGCTGCAGCTGGTGCAGCTGCTGTCTTAAGTTCAGTGCTTGCCCCATTCTTATCCGTACCTGAGGTTCCTGCCTGTCCGCCAGCGCCGCTTAACTTATGTTTAAGTGTAACCTGTAAATTAAGATCACTAAGATCCTGATCGGAAGCTGCCTGAGTATCCGCAGCTAAAGTGGCAGCATCCTGCATCAGCCCGGAGAGAGCGGGCTTTATCTCCTCAAGGGAAACCTGTTCCACCCCTGCAAGCTTAGCCATGTCATCAAGGCTCAGCTGTCCTGCTGTAACCTGTGCTTGTGCTGCGGTCAGGGCCTCCGTGCAAGCTTTGGCGGTATCAGAAAATTGTTGTGCCGCCATCATTTTCAAACTGGCAGCGGCACTCCCTGCTGCCGCCGCTGCTGCGGCATCTTTCTGCGGTGCCTCCGAAGTTGCCGGCACTGCAGGGGAGGTAGGCAAGGTCTCTGCCGCAAGGACGGTTTTAGGTGAAAGCTGAGTTGAGACAACAGCGCCTACCGTGCCGGTATCAGACAATAACAAAGCTGCCTGCTGTGCCTGGGCATTGTCCGCAGTCCCCTCCTCCGCATCCGCCTTACGCTCAAGCTCAGTTTCAGCTTCAGGCTCATCCTCCTGCTGTCCCTGTGCCTTAACCTCATCCTTTTTCCTGTTTTCCATGACCGGAGGTTGGCGCTCAGGCTCAGCTGCAGCTGGCCGGGAAGCTGACTGCAACTGCGCTTTGTGCTGCTGTTTTAGTGCAGATTGTGTACCAATCAGGCTGACCACATTCAGGGTGCTGCCAGTGCCCTGCTCCGCTCCTGAGCTTACCCGTTGCAGCAGGGCGGCAAAATCTGTACCGCCTGACAGATAATTCCTGCCGCCGGCCCGGCTGAACCCTGCAGGAGAGTCTTGAGCCGCATTTACTGTCTGCATACAGTTATTTCCTCATAATTATTTTAAATTACAGCACTTTGTGCCGACTTGTCTGTTGGGTTTTCGCAGGCTTAGCTGAAGCCTTGCTCCCCGTTTTAGCCTTAATCAAGCAAAGTCCCTGCCAATTTGCTGAAAATACGTAAAAGACAGGCTTTGCTGAACAGCGTTGCCCTGAACCTTGTCATTTCGGGACAGTCAGCTTTTCTGCTTAGGATCTGCGTTGAAACAGGATGGATGACAGGATGACTGATAAAGACGGGGAAGATAAGGGGCAGCCTGGGATTTAACTCAAAAGAAAGCGCTACTACAGCTACCTAAACTTACAGAGCCTGCGGACAGTTTGCTTAAGGCCGCTCCTTACGGGCAGCCCTGGCGGTCACAAATTCATCAAGCAGCTTTTGCTCGGCCTTAAGCTCAGCCCGGGCCCGTTCCAGCTCATGCTTTTTAATTAAGGTTTCAATGATTTTGCGCTGCTTCTGCTTTTCCAGATACTGCTGCCGCCTTTGCTCACAGACCTGACGCAGCTGTTCCAGCTCCTGCTGCTGCCGCGCCTCAATGGCGTCAAGCTTATTGATAAAATCCTGATAGGCCAGCAATGCCTGTGCAGAAACTCCAGCACGCCCCTGATTTTCCAGCTGTCTGGCATATTGCGCAGCAAACTGCCGTAATTGCTCAAGCTGCCTTTCATAACGGGCAATTTCACTTAAGGCCCTGGCAAAAAGCTCCTGGGCTTTATCCTCTTCCTTTTTGCGCAGATCCAATACCAGCTGCAATGCCCTGTCCTGCGCCATGCTTCATGTCTCCTCAGAAAAGCCCTTTGATCTTACTGCCATCAGCCTTTGCGCTTAAAGCTCATCTTCACGGCAGGGCGCGCCTGTCCCCCGGCTCCGGCTCCGGCCTGATCCTTGTTGCCTGGCACTGGCGTGGCATTTTGTTGCGCAGCTGCTCCTTGCTGCAGTGCCGCTATTTTGTTCTGCGCATCCTGAATGAGCAGCAATGACAATTGCTTCAGCCCGTCGAGGCTTTGCTGATAGGGGATCACTGCCCGCATATCCTGCTGCGTATACTCATCAATATGGGGCTTTATCATGATAGCCTGATCGATGCGCGGATCACTGCCTTGCTGGTAAGCGCCAATGGCAACCAGCTCCTGATTCTGATTATAGGTGGCAAGGCATTGCCTGATGGTACGGGCCATTACCATTTGCTCGGGCGAAACCACCGCCGGCATCACACGGGAAATGGATTTTTCCACATCAATGGCGGGGTAATGCCCGGCATCTGCCAGCTGTCTGGATAATACGATGTGCCCGTCTAAGATGGCTCGTGCGGAATCTGCTATCGGATCCTGCAAATCATCACCTTCCACCAGCACCGTGAATACTGCCGTAATGGAACCCTGATTTTCAGAGCCGTTACCGGCACGCTCAACTAAGGCCGGTAGTTTGGAGAATACTGAAGGCGGATAGCCCTTGGTGGCCGGGGGTTCACCTACAGCTAGGGCAATTTCGCGCTGAGCCATGGCATAACGGGTCAGGGAATCCATCAAAAGCAGCACATTGCGCCCCTGATCCCTGAAGTATTCAGCTATCTGTAAGGTAGTTTCACAGCCCTTCAGGCGCATTAAGGGTGAGGCATCGGCTGGAGCTGCCACCACCACTGCGCGGGCACGCCCCTGCGGACCCAAAATATCGTCAATAAATTCCTTGACCTCACGGCCACGCTCGCCGATAAGTCCTACCACCACGATATCAGCGGCTGTACCGCGCGTCATCATGCCAAGCAGGACTGACTTGCCCACGCCGGAACCGGCAAACAGCCCCATGCGCTGCCCCTTGCCTATGGTAAGCAGGCCATTTATCGCCCGCACCCCCACATCAAGAGGTTCCCGGATAGGACGGCGTGCCATTGGATTCATCCGCCGCGCCGACCACTTTACCGCCTGTGGCGCCGTCAGTGGTCCCATGCCGTCAATCGGCTCACCCATGCCGTCAATCACGCGCCCTAACAGATGATCGCCAAAAGGAAAGGTGCTCAGATCAGCACAAGGGGTCACCCGCGCCCCGGGCATCACTCCCTGCAATTGCTCAGTGGGCATCAGATAGATGATCTCCCCGGAAAAACCCACCACTTCGGCAAACATCCTGCCCTGCAAGGTCTCAATGCTGCAGCGATCCCCCAACGCCACCTGCAGGCCGCGAGCTTCCAGGGTAAGGCCAACCACCCGCACCAGATGCCCGGCCACGGCAGGCTGCTTTTCCTGTTCAGGCAGGGGAATAGACTTAAGGCGGGCCAGCAGGTTATTCATCTATCTGCCTGCCTTATGGTGCCATTGAGGCAAAAGGATTATCGGCCACTTCAGGCAGGCCGTCTGCAATTGCTGTAGCAGCCTGGGCTTTGGCCTGTGCTGCAGCCCGCGCGCGCCGGCGTGCCGCCATGGCAGGACTTTCAGCAGGCACCGTCTTTTCTTTGGGCACTGTATTTTCAGCTGCCCCATTACCTGCCGCAGCTGTACCCGCTGCAGGAAGGATTGCCGCCTGACCGGCCTGTGCCTTAGCAGCCGGATCTGCGCTGCCTGCTGCACTGGCAGGTGCGCCTGCAGCTGTTTGCTGCAAGCTTTTTTCAATGCTTTCCTTGAAATCGGCAAGCTTGGGCGGCGGAGCCAGAGGCTTTAAAGGAGCAACACCCGCCTCCGGTGCGCCTTCGATGTTCTCACGCAGTGCCTGCGCCACCGCCGGGGCACTTTGTATCAAAAAATCATTGAGCAGGGCATCCACCCGCTCATCTACCCGCCAGCTTACGGTGGAAGCCGGATTTTCAGCCTCCACATCCCCCGGGGCCAGCTTCGGATCAGCCACAAGATCCCAATGGGCTTCCTTTAAATATTCCCGCCCGAAGGCAGCCTCCACCAGGCCTAAGTCTTCCTCATTCAGGCGGATCACAGCCCCTTGCTTGGCATTGGGCAGCAGGCTTGCGGCATGTTCCACACTGCGCCTTAAAAAGTCGGCATCTCCCTTAAGCTCATGCTTTAGGATCACCCGGCACAGCCTGGAAATGATATAGATGATCTCGTCAGTGACATCACGGTCAAGATCACGCAGCGGATTGGCCAGCATATCAGCAAGGTGGCGAAAACGCTCAGCCTGGGCGCTGACAATGGCCGTTCCCTCGGCAATGCCCTGCTGCTGTCCTTTAGCAAAACCCTGCTCCCGGCCTTCGGCCAGCCCCTTAGCAAAGCCCTGTTCATGCCCTTCGTTCCGGCCCTGCTCCAGCCCCTCAGCCTCGCCCCTGGCAAATCCTTCCTTATACCCCTGCTCCTGACCTTGTGCCAAGCCCTCGGCCAATCCGTCCTGCCTGGCCTGCTCACGCAGCTGTTCAATCTCCTCCACCGTGAGCAGATGTTCACGCTCAGCTGCCTCCTGCGCCTCAGCCTCTTCCCTGGCCTTGCGTTCCTCTTCAGCGCGCTGCGCCTCCTTCTCTTCTTCCAGCTTGCGCTTTTGCAGCGCATACCAGCCACCGGTCGGATAGCCGTAGGCATTGGTACCAAGCTTGCGCCCGTCATCGAGCATCGGCCATTCCATGGCCTGTACCTGCCCGGGCTTGAGCTCATTGCCATCAATTACCGCAGCCCGCTTGATATTCAGGCGCTCATCGGTGCGCTCCTCAAAGGTCTTGAAAATATCCCTCTCATCAAGACCCACGATGACATTGTCAGGCAGATGATGCCTGCCGCTGTCCTTTAAGTCTGCCATGCCTTATTCCTGCCTCACTTAGACAAAATCTTCCCCGCCGCCGCGCGAAAGCATGATCTGCCCCTGATCGGCCAGCTTGTGCGCAATGGTAAGGATTTCCTTTTGTGCCGCCTCGACATCGGAGAGCTTGGTAGGCCCCATGGAGGCTAGATCTTCCTTCAGGGCATCGGAGGCACGGCTTGACATATTCTTGAAGAACTTCTCGCGCAAGGTATCGTCCGCTCCCTTGAGGGCCTTTTCCAGCACATCGTTGGGTACATCGCGCAGCAAGGTCTGGATGGAACGATCGTCCACATCGGCCAGATTCTCGAACACGAACATCAAATCCTGGATCTGCAGTCCCATGTCGCGATCCTGCTTCTGAATGGCATCCATGAGCTGATTTTCGGTGGTGGTATCGAGATAATTCATGATGGAGGCCGCACTCTTCAGGCCACCGATCTTGGCGGTCTGGGCACCGGCTGAACCTGCAAACTGCTTTTCCATGATCTCATTGAGTTCCTGCAAAGCCGCAGGCTGCACTTCCTCTAAGGTAGCGATGCGCATGATGAGATCCAAGCGTACCTGCTCAGGGAACTGACTTAAAATCTGTGCGCTTTGCTCAGGCTCCAGATAAGACAGCACGATAGTCTGGATCTGCGGGTGTTCGTTCTGAATGATAGTGGCCACCTGGCGGGCATCCATCCATTTGAGTGAATCGAGACCATGCGAGCCCGTACCCATGGCTATCTGATCAACCAGATTATTGGCCTTATCCTCACCTAAGGCTGCAATCAGGGCATTGCGCACAAAGTCTGAACTGCCAATCCCAATATGCGAGTGCTTGGTGATGGAAGTTAAAAAGGTCTTGTGCACCGCATTGACGGCATCCTGATTGAAATCAGACAGTTCAGCCATGCGCACACCTAGCCGCTGTACCTGTTTGGGCTGTAGATTACGGAAGATCTGCGCTGCGTCCTCTTCAGACAAGGACAGCATTAAGATGGCAGCCTTGTCTGTTCCCGACATGCCCTCTAAAGCCGCCTTTTCATCGTCAGAAAGCTCAAGTCCGGTGGAACTGCGGCCTACCACAGAAGTGTTGCCCGCCGCCGGTACTACCGTGCCGGACTGAGCCGGCAGATTCACAGCATTGTCAGTCATGCAAAAAACCCCGCAGCATTACCTAAGGCCCTCAGGCCTTTTTCTTCTCACCCAAATCTGAATTAATCCAGTCGCGGATCACCTCAGCCGACAATTGTGGCTCGTTGGACACCAAGGTACGTACCGCCTTGATCAGATCTTCATTCTTATGCAAATTAGGCAGTTCAATACCACCGTCGCGGTTAATGGAGTAGACCTGATCGTTAAGCTCATTCTGCTGGGCAATCAGGTTGAGATCATCATTACCCTCAAGTGCCGGCATGCTGTCCACATCATTGTGATCAAGAGCCAGTTCTTCCTCGGTCTTACCGCGCAACAGGCGGTTGACCAGCGGCCTTATCACGAACAGCACCACTATCAGGATAACCAGCACCGCACCCACCACCCGGGCAATGCGATAGAAGGCCTCCTGCTGCCACCACGGCAGGGGCGGCTGTACGTCATCATGCGGGAAGGACACCGTTTCCACCTGCACGAAATCCCCGCGCCTTTCATCAAGGCCCAGGCCACCGCGCACCAGATCTGCAATCTTGTCCAAATCCTCCTGCGGACGGGGCACGTAAGTTACCAGGCCCTCAGGATCAACCTGGCGCAAATAATCCACTGCCACTGACACCGTCAGGCGGGACACGGTATTGGTCGGTCTGGTGGTATGACGGATAGTGGTATCCACCTCATAATTGCGCACGGCCTCACGGCTTTCACGCTCATTGGAAGAAGAATTGGCAGCGTTAGCGGTACCATCGCGCAGCTGCTGCGGGATCACCGCATTGGCCGGAGGCTGGTTGGATAAGGAACCGGGCACCCCGTAAGGATTGGTCTGCTCCTGCCCGCCCCGTTCCTCGCGCAGGGTTTCAGAGCGCACAGCCTGAGCGTCCGGATTATAAAGCTGCCGCGTCTCCTCCTCCACCGTAGTGTCCAGGGTCACGTCCACTTCAGCAGAATAATTGCCAAGCCCGAGCATCGGGGCCAGGATGGAGTCGAGCTTATCGCGGTACTGCGCCTCGCGCAGGGTGCGCATTTCAAATTCCTGCTGTAATTTGTCCTCAGTACCGGCTCCGGCATTTTCAGCAGAAAGCAGCCTTCCGTTCTGATCGGTAACCGTCACATCCTTTGACAGCAGGTTGTGGACAGAGGAACTGACCATGAAACGGATGGAATTGACATTCTCCGGGGAAAGATAGGCTCCGCGCTGCAAGGTCACCACTACCGCAGCACTAGGACGGTTCTGTTCCCTGGCAAATACATTTTCCTTGGGAATGGCCAACAGCACGGTAGCATGCTCAATTCCATCGATACGCTCAATGGCGCGGGCCAGCTGCATCTCGCGCCCGTGCTTGATGCGCTCCCCCTCAAGGCGTTGGGACACCCCGAAGCCAGAGTCGGTCATCAGGATGCTGTCGCCCTCATCATTACTTTCTACCGGCACGGCAATGCCACGGCGCAACATCAGCTCCCGTACGGCCGCATAATCTGATACCTGCACTAAAATAGTGTCACCCTGCGACAGCCGGTATTCAAAGCCCTCTAAATCAAGGAAATCCAGCACCTTGCCGATTTCATCGGGGCTGTAGTGCCCGAGGGTACGCATGGCCGGGGCTTCTGAAGTGGAGTTAAAGCTGACCAGGCCAAAAATGCCGCCTGTTATAAACAATACCAAAAGGCCCAGGATCACCAGCCTGCGCAAAATCTCGCCGTTTTTAAAAAATTCCTTCAAGCGGGGCATGGCAGAGGCTTTTTCAGCTTTGTCTGCAGCCGCCCCTGCACCGTCAGCTACGGGAGGCTCAGTTCCGGGGGCTGCAGCCGCAGCTGCTGCAGCTGCTTCCGGTGCAGCCTGAGCCGGAGCCGGGGCAGGCGGACTTGCCGGCGTGCCGGAGGCGGCGGTCAGCGGAAAATCGTTCTCAGCCATGATCTGTTCTCAAATTTGTCTTAAATTCTTTTAAATTACTGTAAAAGCAAAAACAGCGCCACGCCTTGATTGCAAAGCGGCACTTAAATCTGCATCTGCATGATGGTCTTGTAAGCATCCACCATCTTGTTTCTTACCTGCAGCGTGGCCTCAAAGGAAATACTGGATTTCTGCGAGGCTAACATCACATCGGCCAGTGTTACCGAGCGATCCCCGACATCAAAGCGGGACTGCATGGCTGCGCTCTCATTTTGCAAAATATTGACGTTCTCAAAAGCGTCCTTGAGCATGGAGGCAAACAGCCCCACGCTGTCACCGGCGCTTCCTGCCGGAGCAGCTGCTGACGCAGCATCTTCTATATTAGCAGTTTCAGCTGCGCTTGAAAGTTTATTTTGCGCATCCGGGTTCACGGCCGGTGGCATGCTCTGTGCCCCTGCGGCCATGCGGTTTAAATTCTGCTGCATCTGCTGTAATTGCGACATGATGGAAAGGGAGTTCATGCTGCCATCAATACTCATGCTCATTTACTATTCCTCCGCCCTGTACGTCAAAATTATGACGGTAAACAGTGTTGCTAGACTTAATATTTCAAAAGGCATGCCAGTTTGTAAAAGCGCAGATCCAAAGCCCTGATGAAAAGCCGGGCTTTCCCTACCAACGTTCGCCTGCAGCAACTGAATGCGGGGACTTTATCCGATCTGATAAAAATAAGCACCCGCCAGGTTTTATACACTATTTCTGTTATGCTCAAAGCAGGATCAGGCCATTTCTGAAACTGCAGCAACGGGTGCTGCAGCGCCCATTTCCACGGCCTGACTAAATTGCTCTATGAAAACACTACCGCTGCAGACCAGATCTTTTGACAGCAGCTTACCTGCCCTGATGTTCCTTATTTTGCTAACTTTCTTGCTGCAGCCTGCTGTAGCCGTGGCGCAACAACTGCAGTTAAATGACAGTTCTGAACTGTTGCCTGCAGCAACCAGCCCACTGCAGGGACAAGCTGCAGGCCGCCCGTGGTACGGCCCCACCTGGAGCAGCTCACGCAATATACAGCTTACAGTCAGTGCTGCCCTGAGTGGGGCTGATGCCATTGCCGGCTATGCCAGCACCCAGGATACGGCCGACAATCAGTTAACCCTCAGCTCCGGCAGCGAAATCCATAGCGCCATGGCCGGACTGTCGCAAGGACGGTATTCTGCACAATACAACGAAGCCTTCGCCGCAGCTGGTGCTCAGGCACAACTGCTTGCCGGAGCCGTAAGTCTTGAAAATGGCCGGGTACGGGTCAACCGCGTCGAAAGTGCCGCCAGAACACACTATCTTGCAGGAGGGATCAGCAGTAAGGGGCGGGCTGACAGCAATGAGGCCATCTTACTTGCAGGGGCGTACAGTGAATTTGCCTGCGGAGGACTAGGGGCAAGCGGCAGTGAGAGCAACGAGCTGAGTATTAATGCTGACGCTGCTGCCAGTCAGGCTGCAGGCGGATTAAGCTTGCAGGGCAAGGCATCCTACAATTTTCTGACTGTCGCAGGTAAGGTGGGACAGGCGGCTGCAGGCTTTGGCTACAGCGGGACTGACAGCAATTTCCTGGAGCTAAGCGGTACGGCAGATCTGGCCGCAGGCGGCATTTCGGCACAGGGTGGCGCACTCTATAACAGTGTCACCCTGCACCCTGGCGCCAAGGCCGGGCAGCTTTACGGGGCACAGGCACAATTGCTTGCAGCCGGCAACTCGGTCACGCTCATGGAACACAGCAGCGCAGGGAGTGTACAGGGAGGCATCAGCAACAGCGCTGACAGTATCGAAAACAGCGTCACCGTATCGGGCACGATCGGCAGCAGCGGCAGTAGCGCAGTGGTGCTCAAGGGCGGAGAAGCCCTGCAAGGTAGCGCTTACCTCAATCAGGTGCATATAACCAAAGCTGCCAACGTGTACGGTAACGTCCAGGCAGGCTACGGAGCTAAAGACGCACTTTACAACAATCTGACCATAGAGGGTCAGGTTACAGGTGACATCAGTGCCGGTACTGCCGGCAACGAAGCTTCACTGAACCTGCTGTTCATCCGCGCAGGCAACGTCAGCGGTAATGTCACGGCGGCTCAGGGGCTTAAGGCACTGCACAACACCCTGCTGCTTGTAAACGCCAAAGTTTCAGGTGATGCCAGCGCTGCCACTGCCATGGAGGCTGCCCATAACCTGACGGTGCTGCGCGGCCTGACTGAAGTTGAGGGGACCGTGTTTGGCGCCCGCGATGTAAATGGGCAGCCTGTCAATCAGGGAAACGAGATCGCTGTTGACGGCACCGTAAAGGCCGGGGCACTTGACGGCTTTCACCGCCTGCATCTTTTAATTGATACCGAAAATGACAGTGCCGGCGCACAGCCGGTACTGACCGTTACCGGCAAGAACGGTCTTGATCTCAGCGGCAGGGAGCTGTGGGTCAGCGGCATTAAGGTAGATGCCCCTGATCAGGTAAAACTACTGTATGTGAACGAAGCCAACAAACTCACCGTCGATGAGCATACCCTGATCCGTGGCGATGAGTCCTTTGTCTTCCATGCCTGGCAGCCACGCAGCGAGCATGTGTTTGAGCATGAGCTTATCTGGAGTGCAGCTGACAGCAGTCAAGATCCGGTGTTTGATCACACCCTGCGCCTTGATGCTGACAACGCCAGAACCCTGCTTACCGCCCCGGCCGCCGCCGCCCTGAGCCTGTTGCAGGGAAGCAAGCTTATCGATAACCTCAGCCTGCCCAACATAAGCCGGGGCCAGGCTGAGCCCTTTGCGGCCGTCAGTTACTTTGATATAGAGTTTGACCAGGACAGCAGGCTCGAACTTGATGGCTTCAGCGCCGCAGGAGGCATCGCCTTTGCCCTGAACCAGGAGGGCAGCCTTAACGGGCTCCTCTTTGCCACAGGCGGCAGCTCCTCCTATCAGGAAGATTTCACTAACTGCAGCCCTTCGGGCGATATCAGCTGGGCCGGTGTCGGGGCGCGGCTGGCGCTGCAGGAGGATCTTGCTGACCTAGAGCTGACCGTGCAAGGCGGCATCACTGAAGGTGATTTTTCAGCTTTTTACCGCCACAGTGAGGAACAGGTAAATTATGACTTCAGCGCCCCCTATGGCGCACTGAGCCTGCAGGGAAACCTGCACTTCCGGCCGACGCGCTCCCTCACCCTAAGTCCGGGGCTTTTCTATCAGCTGCTGCATCTTGATGCTGACAGACTGACACTTTCACATCAAGATGACAACCTTTTGGAACTTAAGGGCGTGAAATTGCAAAACGCCGGGATCAAACTTGGGCTCACGGCAAGCCCGCTTGCCAGCTTAAGCCTGAGCGCTGATCTGTTTTACAGCCGTTTTCTTGATTCACAGGCAAGCGGCAGCATTGAAGGATTTACACTGCCTGACTATCAGCTCAAGGGCCACGCCTGCGGGGCTCAGGGCGGGCTTAAGCTGCACACCGCCAATCTTAGTGTACAGGCCCTGCTGCGCCGCAGTGGCGGGGATATTAGGGAAACAGCCGGGCAGCTGCAGCTTAAGCTGCGCTTTTAGCCGGAGAAGGCAAAAATAAGGCGGGACCGGCTTCTATCCTGGATATAGCCCGTCCCGCCTGCAGCCGCGCCCGGTGCGCGGCAGCTTAACTTTCAATTACGGACGCACCTTCTTCTGCACGCCCTCGTCGGTGGCATAGAGCACCACATCGGCACCACGGCGGGCAAACAGACCCACGGTCACCACACCAGGGATGGCGTTGATGGCACGCTCAGTAGCAGCCGGATCAGGGATCATGAAATTCTGCAGATCCAGAATCTGACAGCCATTGTCAGTAATGCAATCAGGACGCAGCACCGGGGTGGCTCCCATGGCTCTGACGGTACGGGCAACCTGGCCTGCGGCCATCGGGATCACCTCAACCGGCAGCGGGAACTTGCCTAAGGTAGTGACCAGCTTGGACTTATCCACGATGCAGATAAACTTCTCAGCCATGGAAGCTAAGATCTTCTCACGGGTCAGGCAAGCACCGCCACCCTTGATCATGTCAAAGCTGTCATTGACCTCATCAGCGCCGTCGATATAAACGCCATAAGGCTCGCACTCATTGGGATCGAGCACCCGGATACCGATATCCTGCAGCATCTGCGTGGTCTTGTTGGAAGAGCTGACCGCAGCATCCACCTTAATGTGATTGCGGTGGATAGCCTGAATAAATTTCACTACGGTTGAGCCTGAGCCCACACCTAAGATGCCATCCTTGGGGATATAGTTTAAGGCCTCAGCGGCCACCATCTCTTTTAATTCATCCTGAGTCATTTTTTCGTAATCCTCTCCTTGAGGTTAAACAGTAATTCTTGCAAAGCGGCGTTTGCCGACCTGCCAGACATGGGTGCCTGCAGGAACTGCCGCCTTTTTATCGGTCATCAGTTCCCCGTCACACCTGACTGCGTTCTGCCCCATCATGCGGATAGCATCAGAGGTAGAGGCGCATAATCCTGCAGCCTTGAGCAACTGCGGGATGGTGTCAGCCTGAAGCGTAAGCTCAGGCATGTCCTCAGGTAGCGCGCCCTTGGCAAATTGATTGATAAATCCGTTGACTGCTTCATCGGCAGCCGCAGCACCATGATAACGGGTCACAATTTCGCGCCCGAGTTCTATCTTGGCATCGCGCGGATTCATTTCACCTGACGCACATTTTGCCTTAAGTGCCGCAATTTCATCAACGCGCCTTGCGGACAGCAGATCGTAGTAATTCCACATCAGCTCATCTGAAAGCGACATGATCTTGCCAAACATATCTGCAGGGAGATCCTCCACGCCGATATAATTGCCGGCAGACTTAGACATCTTTTTCACGCCATCCAGGCCAACGAGCAGCGGCATCATCAGCACCACCTGCGGCTCCATGCCAGCATCCTTCTGCAGCTCCCGGCCCATTAGCAGGTTAAACTTCTGATCAGTGCCGCCCAGTTCCACGTCCGCCTTTAAGGCTACTGAATCATAGCCCTGCAGCAACGGGTAAAGGAACTCATGTATGGCAATGGGCTGCCCTGACTGATAGCGCTTGGTAAAATCATCGCGCTCCAACATGCGGGCTACCGTAAGTTTGGAAGCCAGGCGGATCATACCTTCTGCCCCGAGCTTACCCAGCCACTCGGAGTTATAGCGGATCTCGGTCTTGGAGCGATCAAGCACCTTAAAGGCCTGATCGGCATAGGTCTTGGCGTTTTCAATAATCTTTTCACGCGGTAACTGCGGGCGGGTGGCATTCTTGCCTGACGGATCGCCTACCGAAGCGGTAAAGTCACCAATCAGCAGCACCACCTTGTGTCCCAGATCCTGGAAGGCCCGAAGCTTGTTCAAAATGACGGTATGCCCCAGATGAATGTCAGGAGCGGTGGGATCCATGCCCAGCTTGATAATAAGCTCACGCCCTGATTCCAGCTTCTTTTTAAGTTCCTCCAGCGGAATGATCTCAGCTATACCACGGGTTATTTCACGTAATGCTGCATCAATGTCAGCCATTAATTGCATCTCCTGACTACAAGTCGGCGGACTTAAAAAAGCAGCCCGCCCTAAAAAAATATCAAAATAATGCCCATTCTAATACAAAAGCCGCGTCTTACGCCCGAAAGTTTACCCTCAGGGCGCAAGGCGCGGCTCAGCACCCTGTGCAAAACTGCCTTTAAACAGACTTTTTGCACAGGAAGGACTGCTTATGCAGCCTACTTTTCTGCCAGAGCCTGCATACCGGCCTTAATCACTGCGCAGATCTTCTCCGGATCATAGACGCAGCCCTGCCAGGTACCGCCGCTTGCAGTCTGCAGCGCCGCCCACATGGCAGTATCGCCCGGCAGAGCCGGATGCGGCCTGACCTCAGGATGCATCTCACGCCCTGCCAGAATCTCAGCTCCCTGCTCCGGGCTGACCTCATGCTCAGGGCTGCCCAGGAAATTCAGGGAACCGGTCAGGTGTTTGCGGTCGATGATCACTTCAACCAGATCGCCGTCGCGCAGCTTGCCGATAGGTCCACCGGCCAGAGCTTCAGGCCCGATATGGCCGACACAGGCGCCGGTGGAAACACCGGAGAAGCGGGCATCGGTCAGCAAGGTCACGTACTTACCAAAAGGCAAGTACTTTAAGGCTGAAGTCAGCTGATAGGTTTCCTCCATGCCGGTGCCCAGCGGGCCGCCGCCTATCACGCACATAATGTCGCCCTTGACTATCTTGCCGGTCTTAATGGCTTTGATAGCATCTTCTTCAGAGACGAACACCTTGATGGGGCCCTTGGCACGGTATACCCCATCCTCGCCCACCACGCTTGGATCAATAGCAGTGGACTTGATCACCGAACCTTCGGGGGCAATATTGCCGCGCGGGAAGGTAATGGTGGAAGTAAGGCCTCGCTCCTTTGCAAGTTTAGGCGGCATGATCACATCATCCGGGCTGATGCCGTCAGCATCCTGCAACAGGCGGCGCAGCGCCTGACGGCGGGCAGAGTTTTCATAGCAGTCAAGGTTCTCACCCAAGGTAGAACCAGTGACGGTCATAACATCCTCGTGCAGCAGGCCAAGCTTTCTTAAGTGCAGCATCACCTCAGCCACACCGCCTGCGAGGAACATGCGCACCGTCGGATGCGGCACCGGGCCATTGGGATTGACGCTGACCAGACGCGGCACCGACAGGTTGATGCGGTGCCAGTCATCCACGGTCGGACGGCGGCAGCCTGCAGCAAAGGCAATGGCCGGCAGATGTAACAGGATATTGGTAGAACCACCAACTGCCGCATGGATCACCATGGCGTTCTCAATGGCCTTGTCAGTGACAATATCCTTTAAGGTAAGTCCGCGTTTCATTAAATCCAAAAGGGCACGAGCCGAGTCGCGGGCAATCTTCAGCCAAATCTTCTCCCCGGACGGTGCTAAGGCAGAATGGGTCAGGGCAATACCCAGAGCCTCGGCTATCACCTGTGAAGTGCCGGCCGTCCCCAGGAACTGACAGCCACCGCCTGCTGAGGCACAGGCCACGCAGCCCTGACGGGAGGCGTATTCCAGGGTGATCTCATTATTGGCAAAACGAGCGCCGATAGTCTGCACCTTACCGGCATCCTCACCTGCCACTGCAGGCAAGGTGGTACCACCAGGCACCAGCACCACCGGCTTGTCATGGGCAGAGCACAGCGCCATCATCATGCCCGGCAATCCCTTGTCACAGGTGGCAATACCTAAAAAACCCTTGGCTGTAGGCAGCGAGCGCATCAGACGGCGCAGCACCAGTGCACTGTCGTTGCGGTAAGGCAGGGAATCGAACATGCCATGGGTCCCCTGGGATCTGCCATCGCACGGATCGGTGACATAAGCGGCATAAGGCAGTGCCCCCAACTCCTTGATCTCCGCTGCAGCTTCCTTAACCTGCAGGGTCAACTCATAGTTGCCGGTATGATAGGTAAGCGCAATGGGCTTGCCATTCTCACCGCGCAGGCCGCCTGCATTACTTAAAATCAAAACCTCCGGACGGTTGAGCTCGGAAGGCTCCCAGCCCATGCCGGCATCAAGGGTCCAGCCGAACATATTACCGGACGGATCATTCCTTAACTTTTCCGGGGTCAGCGGCAGTGAGCCCTTCGGGCCGTCAGCCTTAGTACGCGGGGCAAAATATTCAGCGCTCTCGTTTACAAAAATATCCTGTACGCTCATTACGTGTTCCTCATGGCCGCAGCTGCGGCACTTGCATGGCTCTAGCATTACCCTGCTGCTGTACACCAGGCAACGGCAGGGCTATTGATGATAAGGCTTAATTTATTCCCCAGTGCTGATGCAAAATCAGACCTGAGGGCAAGCTTTGTACCTTAGATAATACCAAGCTCCTGCAGCAGAGCCTTGAGTTGAGCCTTCTTCTCTGCGCTTAAAGGTGAGGTCGGCGGCAGCACATAGGTCGGGATATCAACCCCGCACAGTACGGAAGCTTCCTTGACGCAGTTGACAAACGGGCTGTCCAGACCATAGGCGCGGATCACCTGCAGCAGATGCTGATGCCACTTACAAGCTGCGGCCAGATCTCCCTTGATGAAGCTCTGATAAGTATTGATGGTGAACTTGGGTACAAAATTACCGCTGGCCGAGATCACGCCCGCTCCACCTGAAAGCAGGTTGGTCAGCAGGTGATTGTCAAAGCCGCAGAATACTGCAAAGTCCGGGTTAACCTGATGCACCACCCGGTTCATCTCACTGATGTGGCCGATGCAGTCCAAAGTCTCCTTGATACCGACAATGTTCGGGCATTCCTTAACTAAGGAGGCCACAAAGTCCGGGGTCAAGTCCTGACCTGTCAGGGCCGGGAAGTTATAAAGCATAACCGGCAGCGGAGCCACGCTTTGGGCGATGGAGACGAAATACTGGCGCAAATTGGCTTCAGTCAGGTGCCAGTAGTAAGGATTGATCACTACAATACCGTCTGCGCCTACTTCCTTGGCGTGCACGGACAGCTCAATAGCCTCACGGGTATTGGTACTGCCGGTACCGATCAGCACCGGGACGCGTCCTTTGACATGGGCGACGGCAGCAGCAGCCACTTCCTTGCGCTCGGCGGCGGACATCTGGGTAAATTCACCGCCACTGCCCAGGAAAAACATGCCATCCACCCCACTGTCAATCAAAAAATCGATCAGTCTGCCCTGACCTGCAGGATCAAACTGCAACTTCTCGTTAAAAATAGTGGAAATCGGCGGGATCACGCCCTTGAATACAAAATTAGCCATGGTTTTCTCCGGTTTTATTCCATATATGGAACTACTATTCTATATATGGGAATATAATAGCAGATTGAAACCGCAACAGCTTCAACCCGGGCAGACAAATAGTAAAAATTCGATCCCCGGCAAGTTTTGCTCACGGGGCTTTGGCCAATGCGGTTTAGATTATGTCTGAAAGATTTTGCCCATGCCCTGAAATGTGACGTCAGGCAAATTTATCAGGAACCTGCCGGAAAAGAGTATGAACTACCTACGCACTTACGTGCGAGGTTTCGTGAAGACGGTGCCTCACTTTTAGTAAGCACCCATTACTGGGCACTTACGGGCATGTCCACAATGCCCCCATCAGGTCGGAGCAAAAAAGCCC
>CALXOT010000128.1 GCA_944390085.1 uncultured Succinivibrionaceae bacterium | reverse complement strand
GGTAAAGGCACGCAGGCTCAGACTATCACCGCTAAATACGCAATCCCTCAGATTTCTACGGGTGATATGCTGCGCGCTGCCATTAAGGCCGGTACTGAGCTGGGTCTTCAGGCCAAGGCCGTGATGGATGCCGGTAAGCTGGTGTCTGATGATATTATCTTAGGCCTGGTCAAGGAGCGCATTGCCAAGGAAGATTGCGCAAACGGCTTTTTGTTTGACGGCTTCCCCCGTACCATTCCCCAGGCGCAGGCTCTGGTTGATGCCGGTATAGGCATTGACGCGGTGCTGGAATTGCAGGTGCCTGATGAGAAAATCGTCAAGCGTATGAGTGGCCGGCGGGTGCATCTGGCTTCAGGACGTACCTATCATATCGTCTATAATCCGCCTAAGGTAGAGGGTAAGGATGATGTGACCGGAGAGCCTCTGGTGATCCGTCCTGACGACGAGGAGAGCACTGTAAGGAGCCGTCTTGAGGTCTATCACAGTCAGACTGAGCCATTAGTTGCCTTCTATAAAGATTTGGCTGCTAAGGGACAGACTAAGTTTGCTGCCATTGATGCCAATCGTCCAGTTGAAGTGATAGCCCAGGAAATCTGTTCTATTTTGGGCTAAGCCTGAAATTTTCAGCCCATATCTTTTCTGGTATCGATATCCCCGCCGCAGCTGGCGGGGATTTTTTGTAAAATCACTTATCACCCTGCCACGCTTAATTTAAAATGTACATATATTTCAGATAAGGATGTTTTTATGCCAAAGATTTTTGCAGCACTAGGGGCGGTAAGTGCCGTATGTCTTACCCTGAGCGCGTGGGCGGTGGAAGAATCTCCAGCCCTGAGCGGCGAAGAAAATACAGCTGCAGCGCAAACGCAGGCTGTGCCGGAAGAACAGCAAATTCCTTGCCCACAGGGCTGGACAGTGGAGAATAATCCTAGTGTGGAGAACTCGCTTAGTTATCTGCATGAAGGCGGGGATCTGGCCGTTAACATCACTTATATTGCAGACAGTGCAGGGCAGGTGGTAGAGCCCGAGGCTTATGCCCGGGTGGCATCTGAACAGTTAAGCTGCAGCCTGCCGGTGCGATCCAACCTGATAGATAAAGCCTGGTCCTTTAGCTGTGATCAGCAGGGGGTTGAGGCTATTGTTTACGGACAGCAGGGTAACCTGGTATTGCTGTCAATTTCAGGGCGTAACGATGAAACCGAAACCTTCTTAGAGGACTTCGTGCGCTTTTTGTCATATCAGTCCCGCCGTAATTAAAACTGTATTCACGTGAAAGGGATCATTCTGGCAGGCGGCAGCGGCAGCCGCCTCTATCCCATGACCCTGGCGGTCAATAAACAGTTATTGCCTCTATATAACAAGCCTTTAATCTATTATCCGCTGAGCTTTTTGATTGACTGTCACTTAACCGAGATCCTGCTGATTACAAGTCCCCAGGCGCAGGGAGATTTTGTAAAGTTGCTGGGCGATGGTTCTCAGTTTGGAATTAATATAAGTTATATCATTCAGCCCTGTCCTGAAGGTATTGCGCAGGCCTTAGTGCTTTCCCGCTCATTTTTGCAAGGACAAGGCTGTACCCTGATTTTGGGTGACAATCTTTTTATTGCTCCGCAGGCCGCGTCCCTGATTAGGCGCAATGCCGCCGCTAATTTCACCGGGGCCTTAATTTTTGCAAGCCCGGTGCAGGATCCTGAGCGCTATGGGGTGCTGTGTTTTGCTGAAGACGGAAAGCTTGTGGATATTGTGGAAAAGCCTAAGCAGGCTCCTTCACCTTATGCCGTAACTGGACTTTATTGTTATGATGCAAGCGCAACAGAGCGCGCTGCTTCATTGAAGCCATCTGCAAGAGGTGAACTTGAGATCACAGACTTGAACCGTTCATATCTTAAGGATGGATTGCTGCACTGTAATAAGCTCAGCCGGGGTAACGTGTGGCTTGATACCGGTACCCCAAATTCATTGCTTGATGCAGCAGACTATGTGCGTATTATTGAAACTAGACAGGGCATACTGCTGGGAAGCCCCGAACTGAGTGCACTGCGTCAGGGCTTGATAAGCAGAGGGCAGTTACGGCTCTTGGCACAAAAATTAGCAGCCACGGCATATGGCATGCAATTGTTGCAATTAAGCCTGGAGGATGGCACTTAAATGCAGTTGCTTGATACAGCTCATCCTGATATAAAAATCATTGAAAACAAACGCTTTGATGATAAGCGGGGCTGGTTTTCTGAACTGTACCGTAGTGATGATCTGATCCTGTCTCTGGGACGGGAGCTTAATTTTGTACAGAGTAATCTGTCCTCCTCTGGAGCCGGGGTACTGCGGGGACTGCATTATCAGCTGCCGTTTGCACAGGGCAAACTGGTACGCTGTTTAAGCGGGGTTATTTGGGATGTGGCAGTGGATCTGCGCCAAAGTTCCCCTTACTTTACCAAGAGCTTCGGGACAGAGCTTTCTGCTGTAAATGGCAGGCAACTGTGGATCCCGGAGGGCTTTGCCCACGGCTTTGTGGTGCTTGAGGCGCCGGCGCTGGTTTTATATCAGTGCACTGAGATCTACCATCCAGAGTGCAGCCATACATTGCACTATGCAGATCCTGCGATCTCCATTTCCTGGCCGGTATCCCCAGGGAAGATAATCCTGTCCTCCGGAGATGCTGCAGCCCCAGTCCTTGAGGAGTTGCGCAGCAGTGGTTTGCTTTTTGCCTGAGCTTTACAGCATTAGGCTGCTTTAAACCGGCAGGCAGAGTACGCGTTTTAGTTCCTGTTGTAAGGCGCGGGCCTTAGGATAGAAGGTATAAAAGGTAAGGGTTCCGGCACTTACGGCACTTATGGCCGGTAACAGACGGCTCAGTCCGCGCCTGGTGAGTTCCTTGCCAATCATAGATCCTAAATTTACTGCTATGTCCTTGCTAAGGGCAATGGCTGCTTCCTTAAGCTCAGTACGCTGGGCTTCAGTCAGACTGCCATCCTTGAGCAGTGTGGCCAGCAGGTTTAAGGCGCTGATGGCGTCTTTCTGGCCAAACATAACCCCGCACAGGACAGTAAGCACTAGCCGTCCCCGTGAGCTTAGTTGTCCTTTATTGCCCGTAAGTTCAGGGCAGCCGTACAGATAGGCCAGTTTCTGCCCCAGCAGCAGGAGCTGGCGCAAGTACTGCAACAGATCGGCAGGGATTGTGGCTGCTGATATCAATCCGCCAGGAGCTGCTGCGGCAGCGGAGAGGGCGCTGGCCTTAAGTGCATGCGCGCGGATGGTGCGTTGCGCCTGAACATCAATTTTATGCAACATTGCGGCATCAGTGCGTGCCGTATAAAGTCCTGCACAAAATGCAGCTTGCTGCGCCTGGTTGAGCCCGGCTCTGGCCAGGGCCTTTGGTAAATATTCAGCGCGCTGCACTTTTACTCCAGGCAGGGATAAGGCCCGTTCTAATACTTGCTGCCACAGTTCTGCTCTCGCCTGGAGAGGTGGTCTGAGTTTCTGCAGCCGGGGCTGCCTGAGCCAGGATTTCACGTCGTTTCAGTTTCCTTACGGTGCTTTTTGCGGGGTACTTAAAGCTGAGTGGGCGTGTAATGCTAAAAGCAGTCTGCGCATAAGTTCCAGACGGGGCATGTTGTCTGTTTCCGGAAGATGATAGCGCAGGGTATTCTCCCCTGACAGGGTATATTCCTGATGCTTGCAACTGGTAACCAGGCTTATCAGATATTGCGGGCTGACTTTATGCTGCAAGCTAAACTCGATGATGCCTCCGCTGCCATCACCTGCGATGCGCTTGATGCCAAGATCCCCTGCCAGACGTTTTAGTTTTGAGATCTTAAATAAATTCTCGCTTTCTGGAGGAAGAAAACCGAAACGATCTATAAGTTCAACTTTAAGATCTTCAAATTGTTCTGGAGTCCTGCAGGACGACAGGCGTTTATATAGCGACAGGCGGGTATTGATATCTCCGATATAATTCTCAGGCAGCAAGGATGGCAGGTGTAAGTCAATATCACACTCCTGAGCGCTCAGATCGTAAAGTGATGGTTCACGCCCTTCCTTTAATGCTTTGACCGCCTGTTCCAGCATTTCCATGTATAAGGTAAATCCAACTTGTTCAATTTGCCCGGACTGTTCTTCACCCAGCAGTTCACCTGCTCCCCTGATTTCCAGATCGTGGGTTGCCAGAACGAAGCCAGCTCCCAGCTCATCGAGAGAGGCCAGGGCATCAAGGCGGCGCTGGGCGTCACGGGTGAGCAGCGTACGGGGAGGGGTGAACAGATAAGCATAGGCCTGATGGTGTGAGCGTCCGACACGGCCACGCAGCTGATGCAGCTGAGCCAGTCCCAGCTTATCTGCGCGGTCAATGATGATGGTGTTGGCGCTGGGGATATCCAGCCCGTTTTCAATGATGGTAGAACAGAGCAACAGGTTAAAGCGCTGGCGGTAAAAGTCGCGCATCACCCGTTGCAGCTCACGTTCGGGCATTTGTCCGTGGCCGATGTCAATACGAGCCTCAGGGATCAGTTTATGCAGTTGTTCAGCACGCTGATTGATAGTAGCCACATCATTGTGCAGATAATAGACCTGGCCACCACGCCTAAGTTCGCGCAGGACAGCCTCGCGCACCAGTTCATCCGAGTTTTCGTGAATAAAGGTCTTGACTGCCAGACGGTGTTCCGGCGGAGTGGCAATGATGGACAGTTCACGCATGCCTTCCATGGCCATGTTCAGGGTACGCGGTATGGGTGTGGCAGTTAAGGTAAGCAGATCAACCTCGGCACGTAATTCCTTGAGACGTTCTTTCTGGCGTACCCCGAAGCGGTGTTCCTCATCAATGATAACTAATCCCAGATTTTTGAATTTGATATTTTTGGACAGCAGCCGGTGGGTACCGATGATGATGTCCACGCTGCCTTGCTCCAGCTGCTTTATGATCTGTTGCTGCTCTTTAACACCCTTAAAGCGGCTTAACATTTCTACAGTAATGGGGGTGCCGGCGAAGCGATCTTTAAAGTTCTGGTAGTGTTGCTCAGCTAAAATGGTGGTAGGCACTAATACTGCCACCTGTCTTTCATTCCAAGCGGCGACGAACGCAGCCCGCAGTGCCACCTCTGTCTTGCCAAATCCGACATCGCCGCAGACCAGTCGATCCATCGGCTTCCCGGCACTCATGTCGCTTAAGGTAGCGTTGATGGCTGAGGACTGATCCGGTGTTTCCTCATAACCAAAGCCTGCTGCAAAGGCATCTAGTGCCTGTTCGTTGACAGTGAAAACGGTGCCCTGACGGCTTTCGCGGCGTGCGTAAAGATCTAAAAGCTCAGCTGCCACATCATGTACTTTTTGTGCGGCCTTTTGTTTTTTCTTAGCCCAGGCATCACTGCCTAATTTGGATAGCACCGGATTCTCTGCGCCTGAGTAGCGGGCCACCTTATCCAGGGCGGTAATGGGAATGTTGAGCATGTCCCCGCCCTGATATTCAATGCGCAGATACTCGCCTTTCACTCCGCCGATGGTCAGAACCTTCAGGCCACGGTACAGACCAATCCCGTGATCAAGATGTACCACTACCTGCCCTTCGCTGAGCTGGGCTAAATTTTTGATAACCGCATCCTGGGATAAGGCCTGTTTGCGGCTGCGCTGACGCTGTTTGATGGCCTGAAAGCCAAAAATCTCAGTTTCAGTTAAAAAACCAAGTTTAGGTTTTTGCAGTATGGCACCGTTTACCGCTGGATTTACTGTTAACATCAGCGGCTCGCTGGCATTTAAAAAGTCTTCCACGCTGGAGGCTGGCTGGATGCCGAAGCGGGAGGTGAGCTTTAGGGGCAGAATTTCGCGCAGTGACTGGCGTCGGCCTTCGGATACTGCAGAGAGCAGCACACGGCCACCTTTTTCAATAAAATCTGAGACGAAGGCGCAGAATTTAGTGCTGCTGTCCTTATCGCGCGGATTAAAGGCAATGTCCGGCACAGCTGTACACGGGTAATTGTTTACCCCGCGTCTTGCTGTTTCATCTGCACTTAAAGTACGTTCATACAAGCACAGACCGCTTAAGGATTTAAAGCGCTTTTGCAGTTCGTCCGGGCTTTGAAATACCAGATCTGGGGGTAAGGGCGGATGATCCGCATTACCGGTTATTTGTGCTGCACGCCGTTTTATCTCCTGATCAAGATCTTGTGCTGCAGTGAGGCAGTCCCCGCACAGCAAAAGACGGCTTTCTGGAGGCAAGTAATCAAAGAGCACTGAGCTTTTGCCAAAAAATAGGGGAAGGTAGTATTCGATGCCTGCAGGCACGGCACCTTTAGAAATGGCCTGATAAATGACGTGGTTGTTTAAATTAGCCCGCGGAAAGGCATCCCGGTAATTGCTGCGGAAGGCAGCGATGCCGTTTTTATCGAGTGGAAACTCATGGGCTGGCAATAACCTTATGGAATCGATTTTCTTTAATGAGCGCTGTGTCTCCAGACTTATGACGCTGATACTGTCTACCTCATCGTCAAAAAAATCGATGCGGTATGGATCGGGGCTGCCCATGGGAAAAATATCTAAAATTGAGCCGCGTACAGCAAATTCTCCATGCTCTAAAACCTGTTCAGTCTGCAGATAACCGTGTTCGGTAAGTGAGGCGCGCAGTACGCTTAAATCACGCCGATCTCCTTTTTTGAGTATAAAGGAATGGGCGGAGACGTAATCAGTAGGGCAGAGCCTGCCCATGGCTGCATTGATAGAGCTTACTACAATGCCATCTTCAAGGTGGGGTAAGCAGGCAAGCAGTTCCAGACGAGCGGAAATAATGTCCTGATGCGGGGAGAGCGTGTCGTAGGGTAAAGTTTCATAATCTGGGAATGTGTATACTGCTTTATCTGGGGTTAAAGCGTGTAGCTGTGCACACAGTGGCTGCACATCAGCGCTGTGGGCGCAAATGACAAGCAGAATCCCTTTGCCCTGTGCTGACAGATTCAGGGTGGCTGCAGCCAGGCATAATCCATGTAAACTGCCTACGGTTTTGCTGCAGGCATTGCCTGCAGCTTCAATTGCAATTAAGTTTTCCGTTTTCATCTAAAATTATCAGTTTTTGTGCTCTCAGTTCAACTTGTCAAAGGCAGGCTTTATTGCGCTTTGTCCATGTAATTGTAATTGTTTGAAGCAGCTCAAACAATTGCCTGACTCTGCGCTATAATGCTGCGCCGTCAGCTCAGTGCAAGGTAAAAAATATGTCCAGAACCATCAAGGTATTATGTTATTTGGCACCGTGGTTTGCGGTGATCTTCATGTGTTCCTACTTTACCCCGTATTTTGGTAATGATTACCGCTATATGTTAGTCGAGGGGACTGACTCCATGGTAGGTTCACTTTACGATATCTTGGTTTCACAGTACCGCCATTACTTTGACTGGGGCGGGCGCACGGTCAATCATTTGTTAGCACAATTCTTATTGTATATCGGTAAACCCTGGCAAAGCCTGATTACGGCCGCAGGTTATATCTTGTTAGTACTGGCCATTTGCTGGACCGGTTTTGGATACAGACCCTCCTTAAGGCTACGCCTGCTGCCACTGTGTTTTGTAAGCCTTATATTGTGGCTGTGCCTGCGTAATTTTGGCGAGGTGGTGATCAATGTAGTCTCAAGCTGCAATTACATGTTTTCTACCTTGATAATCCTGCTCTTTTTATTGCCATTCCGGCAGTCGATGCATAAGGAGCGTGATGTCCGTCCTGGCTGGTTTGCTGCAGTGATGTTTGGTGCAGGACTTATTGCGGGCTGGACTAATGAGAATACCGGTTTTGCAGCAGTGGCAGTAGTAGGGCTTTACAATTTAAAGCTGTTATGTGAGCGCCGCCTCAGCCTGTGGCAGCTTTGCGCAGGGTGCGGCCTGCTTCTTGGTTATCTGCTCCTGATCCTAGCTCCAGGCAATGAAGCCCGTCTGGAGTTCATGCAGGCCAAAGGGTTTGATTTTTGGCAGCATTTTTTTGATGCAAGCCTGAGTATCATCGGGATTAGCTTTGTGACACAGCATCTGTTGCTCATCTCACTTATTTACGTGCTGTGGCTTTTAAACCGTCATGCCTTGCTCAGACTGTCAAGTCCTGATGTTTGTGCCGGTCTGTGGCTGTGCGCTGCAGGTTTTTTATCCCTGCTCATCATGTTGGCTTCTCCTACCATTCCGGCTCGATCCGTAACTCCATTTACGGTCTTTACTGCAGCAGGTGTGCTGGCTTTATATCGGGAGCTGTATTTGCGCGGCATAAAGGTGTTGCCAGCCTGGAGCCTGAAGCTGCTGCTGCCGCTCTTCTTTGCCTTCAGTGCTGCCACGGCCTTTAATGCGGTACAGGGATATTATCAGGCGCATCTTGACAATTATAAGCGTGGTCTTGAGATTATCCTGCAGTTAAGACAAGGCAAAAAGGATCTGGTGGTACATCCCCTGAATGTCAGCCGTACCCGTTATTTGTACCTTGCCGATGCCAAAGCTGACAAAAACAACTGGGCAAATCTTATCCTGGCCCGCTATTACGGGCTTGACTCCATCGTGCGTATCTGCGATGAGCCGCAGAGTGACCGGATCGGGGATTTTGTTTATTTCAGCAAGCTGGGCCAGCCCATTTGCAGGGTTAAGAAATCCTCAGCTGCCGGAGCAAGTGGAAATAGCTCTGCCATTGAGCAATAGCGTTGGTCTTAAAGTACAAGAAAATGCCTGACGGATTTATGCGTATGAGCGTATAGCAGAGTTTTTTGCTATAATTTTCATATAGAAGGTTTTCTTATAACAATCCTTTTGAAATCAGGCAACATACAGGATGGTCATCCATTGCCTCCACTTAGCATGACAGTGAGGCTTTAGATGCTACTTAAGACAGCAGGCTCTTGCGGACATCGCCGCCTGGAACTTATCTGCCACAGGTAGGAACCATCAGGCAGAGGAGGAGGGTGCATGGAAGAGCTTTATCAGGAACTTAAGGAATTGATTATTGACTGTCTGATGCTTGATGATGTGAAAAGTTCTGATATTTCCACTGATGAGCCCTTATTTGGCAGTTTGCTGGGTCTGGACTCTATTGATGCCTTGGAGCTGGGGCTGGCGGTAAAACGTAAGTATGGGGTACAGCTGTTGCCAGATTATGCTTTGATGTGCAGATCTTTTTCCTCAGTGCACAATATTGCTGCCTTTATTGTTGCAGAGCGCACGTGGAGGGGGCATGAATAAGCTGTCCTTTACTCCACTAAACCAACTTTTGAGCGCAGAGCGCTCACAGAAAATTCTTTTTCGCGGTAATAGCGGTGCTATCAGTGCAGGCTGGATGCGTGTTGCGGTGGCTCGTTTGGTCTGTAAGCTTTGCTTGATGTCAGGCAAACGCGTCCTCATCACTGCCGAGGACAGTGCCTGCTTTACTTTAGCTCTGCTTGCTGCAGCCTATGCAGGGAAGACTGTGGTGCTGCTGCCTGAGGATAGTGAGGATTATATTGCCGAGCACCTGGAATATTTTGATTTGGTGCTGGGAGTGCGCCAGTATGAAAGCCTGCCCTGCCCTCAGCTTAGTATTTCCTGTGCGCAGGGGCAGCACGTGACGGAGGAAGAAAGGCAGGCAGAGGCAACATTTGATGAGTGTGCCTTAGATTATGGCAGCGAGATTTTTCTTTTTACCTCTGGTTCCACAGGAGCGCCTAAGCTGGTAAAAAAGACCTTAGCCATTATGGAACACGAAAGCCGGCTGTTGTTTGACAAATTAAAAGATCTGGCTGAAGACTGTGAAGTGGTGTCAACGGTTTATCCGCAGCATCTGTATGGACTTACTTTCCGTATTTTTATGCCATTGTGCTTTGGCCTTATAGCACAACGTCATCTGGTGCATTTTACTGAGGAACTGTGTGCCCTGCCCCATGACCGTTATCTGCTGGTGACAAGTCCTATATTTTTAAAGCATATAGATACAGATCTGCCAGCGCCCAATCTCGCTCTGGTGATTTCATCGGCCGGTGCCCTGCCTTATGAAGTGGCAGCAGCGGTTGAAAAATGGAGTGAAGCCAAGATATTTGAAATTTATGGCAGTACTGAGTGCGGCGTGATGGGCTGGCGTTTGCGCTCAGATCCCAGAAGTTATTTTAAGGCTTTTCCCGAGGTGTCCTTTACCATGGGGCAGCAATATTACCTGTTGCACTCCCCTTTGGTGCCTGAAGAGGAAACCCAGCTTTTGGATGTGCTGGAGTTTTTTCAGGATGGTTCCTTCAAACCTTCCGGCCGCTTTGACAGTATTATCAAAATAGATGAAAGGCGTATCAGCCTGCCATCGGTACGCGCTGAGCTTTTAGAATTACCGGAAATCGAGGATGCTGAAGTTGTGACCTATCAAGCCGGGGAACGTACTTTTATCGGGGCGGTGGCAGTATTAAGGCCGCAATTCAGGCATCCTGAGGAAACAGACGGTATTTTGCGTTTGCAACAGCGCTTGCGCCAGCATATAGCAGCTCGTCTGGGGAGCAAGGCACAGCCGCGGCGCTTTATTTTTGTTGATGCTATCCCGGAAAATGCACTGGGCAAACGCTCGTTGCGTAAGTTACAGGAGCTGTTCCGCCTACAAGTCCAGCGCTGATGGGATGACTTTGAGTTGTCTGAAATACAGGCTCTGTTCTAACAGAAAGGGATCATGTTGATGTAAGGGGGAGATGCCATGGACTTGTTTAGCTGCCCGGCTGTGACAGATTGTCAGATTAAACCCAGAGCAGAATTAGCAACCGGAGAGCAGATAAAACGTTATGGTGGCAGCAGGGTACTGGTTTTATGCCCTCAGGCAGAGCCCTGGGGGCTGGAGCTGATGGCGCGGGTGGAGGAAAGCCTGAGTAAAGCCTCGCTTCACTATTGTCTGAAACGTGGCAGCTGGAGCTCAGCTGCATGCCTGCAGGTGCAAAAGCTACTGCAGGAGGTAGAAGAACAACATTTTGATTTTTTGCTGGCTGTAGGTGGTGGCAATACCATTGACTGCGCCAAGGTCATTGCTGCAGCATTAGGCAGCAGCCACGGGCTTGCCGGATTGCTTGCAGGGCAGGATCCTGACTCCAGCTTGCCTGTGGGGGTGATATTAACCTGTCCCAGCGGGTCTGTGGTATCTAATCTTGCTTTTATGATGCAAGATCAAGGTGACTTTCGTAAAAGATGCTGCTTTATAAGTGAAAAATTACGTCCACGCTTTGCACTGATAAACCCAGAGGTTCAGTTAAGTCTGAGCCCTTATCAAACTGCCTGTGGAGTAGCAGAAAGTTTAGGTCAGGCTGTTGCCCGCTATTTTTCCTGTTTAGGAGAGGGGGCACTGAGTGACCGCCTGCTGGAAGGCCTGATGGTCTCTTTGGTGGAGCTGGCTCCACGGGTGCTGGCCGCACCTGATAATTACGAGCTCCGTGCTAACCTGAGCTGGGCTGCAGTGCTGGCACAGCATCCGGCATTGGAGTGCGGGCGGGGAGTTCTTCCGGCAGCATTGCAGCTTGCAGGAGAGGTGTGTGCTCTGTATAACTGCCAGCATGGAGCCGCTGTTGCTGTCCTGCTGCCTGCCTGGCTGGAGCTGATGCTGCAGATTAATCCATTGCGCAGTGCGCAGTTTGCGGCGCGGGTGTTTGGTATTTCACTTGATTTTGAGGAGCCACAACGCACAGCACGGGTGGGGGTAGCTGCGCTCAAAAGTTTCTTTGCCCAATTAGGGCTGCCACGTACCTTAAGTGAGCTGGGTCTCTCGCTGGAACTGCAGATGCGCCTTAAAGCCCGCTGCGCCAAAGCACAGGAGCAAAACGGCCGCTTTGCAATGCTAAAGCGTGAGGAATGTGAGGTCGTTTTAAGCGCAGCAGCCGGAGGGAGCGAAGCTGCCGCGCGTTGAGCGCTTTAACAATAGATATCCAGAAGTCTCCACCTTCTGTAAGGTGGAGATGAATGGCTTACATGACCTTTGCTCATTATATTCTTTGGTTTACAATACAA
>CALXOT010000127.1 GCA_944390085.1 uncultured Succinivibrionaceae bacterium | reverse complement strand
GACACACCAAGGGCAAAAGATAAAGCGTGATCATTGTGTCAAATTTTTGCAAAAAGAAAAGTTCCAAGTGATCCTTGTCACACAAAATTTAAAATTTAAGCTTGACAACATTGCAAAAATTAGAAATGTTAAAAGCAAACAAGAAGCACATTGGCTCTTAAAATATTGTTAATTTTTAGTGCTCAATGTCAGTTCAGGGCAAAATCCAGGATGTAGTCAACCTTTCGCCAGGACATACCCAGAGCCTGCAGGCGCTCGCGTCCGCAGTCAAGCACGGTAGTGGCATCGATGGGGTTCAGGGCTGCATTAAAGCGAGCCCACAGTGTGGCCTGAGCCTTGGTGGAGATCTGCTGCCCCACAATATGATGGACTACGGCTTCAAACAGGCCGGGATCAGATTGCCGGGTGACCGGCCCTATCAGATCCATGGCAGCGCCCAGGCGCTGATCGCGGCTGTGCAAAAAGGAGATGGCTTCAGGGGGACAGATAATGGTCACAATGGTTACTCCGCTGACAGGGGCTGGATACAAGCTGCAAGTTCAGGATCAAATGCCCTAGCCGCATTAATCAGATTATAGCGTTAAGTCAGCCTTGTGCTGAGGGCTCACGGGGCAGAAAGGTTTTTTGTACAATGATATGAAAAAGACCTGGTTTTACACAGCGATACAGTCAACAGCATGGAACGACAGGATAATTTTTCAGATCTGAGGCTTTATGCCGTGGATTATGCACAGCTTGCGCCAAGCACAGATCCGCGCGACTTAGCAGAGCGCGATCATTGGGAACTTAAGGGCAGGAGAGCGGAGCAATTTTTAAAGGAGCGCTGTTTTTTAAGACTGTGCTTCAATCATTATCAGGATCAGGATCTGAGCATCCCGCTGCCGGATATCTTGCGCCGCTCGCATGGAAAACCGTATTTTAAGGATGATCCGGCCTACTTCAATTTAAGCAATTCAGGTAATGCGGCCTTGCTTTTGTTTTCGCGCCAGCAGCCGGTGGGCCTTGATTTGGAGCTGATTAAACCTAGGCGCAACCTGCAGGCACTTGCCCGCAAGGTCTTAAGTCCGGCTGAGTGGCGGAAGTTTGAGCATTTAGGCAGTGCCCAGCCTGAGCAAGGAGGACAGGCACAGCTTAGTTATTTCTTACAGCGCTGGACCTGGCGTGAGTGCCTGCTTAAAGCCTCGGGGATCGCTCTGGCCGGGCTGTCTACGGTAACTGGTGGCAGTGACAGTGATCCTGACGTGCTCTTAAGCTCGCATAATCAAAGCGGGGTACTCTATTCTTATCACTTTGCCGATCTGGGCTATGCTCCGGGCTTTTTCACCGTGTTTCCGGGAACGGGCTCAGGAGAGCTTTGTTGCCTGCGCATTAGTAACGACAATGATACCGTGCTGTTTCAGACAGAGGGGAGTGGAGTTGCAGCACGTTTTAACTTTCAGCAGCAGATTCTGAGTCCCTGCGCACGGGCAGAGGTAAATCAGGGCTAACCTAATCCCAGGCTGCAGTATTTTTCTTAAGATTCCGTTTCCGTTCTAATTTTCGGGCAGTCTGCAGAAATGTGATGATATTCGCATTATCTGCTTTACCTAAACGATTATATAAACCAACAAGGAGCCGGCATGAGTAAAAGAATAACGCTGCAGGATGTGAGTCATGAACTACCTCAAGCTTACGCATGAGGTAGTTCATATGTCTGTACTTCAGGGGCCTGATGAAAAACAAAAAGCCTGCCGTTCCTTTTTGGCCAGCTGAGCAGCAGGTTCCGTACAGGTTATACCGCCTGTGAGTAAATGACCTCCACGGCATCAGTACCGGCCAGATCACGGATCCCGTCTATCAGGGAGTCGCAGGGATCTATGCGGTAGTTACGGTGTACCGGGTTAATCAGCGCATTGTGATACAGAAGCTGCAGGCGGCAGCCGGGGGCCTTGACGGCAGGGGCGGGCGTCCCGGTCAGCAGGGCCTGGCGGCGCTGGCTCTGAAAATCTTTTAAGGACACCATATTTCCTATCAGCAGCTGATTGATGCGCTGGCCCTTTTCCCGGTAGATTTTTTCATTAAGCCGGATGATGAGGCTCGAGGCGTGCTCGCGGCGCAACTGTTCCAGGCTGGCCATGCTGGTGACACGCAGGCGCGGCAGCGGATTGTCCTCACTTAAGGATAAAAAGCCGTGCAGTACCAGCACTAAGGGGGCAGGGGCATAATGCTCATCCTCAATGGCCCTCAGATCACGCTCGGCTGCCTCCTGCCGTGCGCTGATGATGGCCTGGTAATCTTCAGCGGCGCGACCGTGCAGGCTGGTTTCGAGCTGGGAGGTGCCGTCATCGATGGTGATGATGTAAAACTTATGCCCGTCGCTCTTGGCGGCACGTTCATTGGAATTGATGACCACACCGCACAAGGTGACCTCGTTGGGACGGTCCGGGGTACCCGGGCGCAAATTGTCGAGGCTGGACCCGGCAAAGAAGATCAGTTCCTTTTTGTAGGTATTGATAGGATGGCCTGACAGATACAGTCCGAGCACGCTCTTTTCCTGGCTTAAGCGGTAATTGTCAGAAAATTCCGGCACCTCCACCAGAGCTGGCTTGTTATTGGCATCATCAAAGACCGCAAACAAATCCTGCTGCCCGCTTTCCAGATCATTTTCCAGGCGCTGGGCGTATTTGATGGCATTGGGGATGGAAGCCATCATCCGGGCACGCGAAGGGCAAAGCCGGTCAAGGGCTCCGCTCATGATCAGGGCCTCAAGATTCTTTTTGTTAGAAAAGTTGCTGCCGATTTTGCTGACAAAATCATAAAAATCGCTGAAGCCGCCTTGCTCCTCGCGTACCTTGACCAGATGGGCACAGAAATCCTCACCGATACCCTTGACCGCACCGATGCCGTAGACGATGGCACCCTTGTCATCGACGCAGAAATCAAAGCGTCCGCAGGTCACGTCTGGCGGATTGACCTTGATCTTAAGGCGGTGGCATTCGGCAATGTAGGTGACCAGTTTTTCGGTACGCTGGCGGTCAGCTGTCATCATGGCTGCCAGGAACTCGGCAGGGTAGTGCACCTTAAGCCATAAGGTCCACCAGGCCACCAGGGCGTAGGCGGCAGAGTGGGACTTATTGAAGCCATATTCAGCGAACATCTCCACCTGATCGAAGATCTTCATGGCGATGACCGGATCCTTGTGCTTCTTGATGGCGCCTTCCTTGAATACTGAGCGCTGTCCTGCCATTTCGGCCGGATTTTTCTTGCCCATGGCCCGGCGCAGGATGTCAGCGCCGCCGAGGCTGTAGCCTGCCAGCACCTGGGCAATCTGCATCACCTGCTCCTGATAGACGATAACGCCGTAGGTGGAGTCCAGGATGGGCTTTAAATCGAGATCCTGGAAATCCGGGGAGGGGTAACTGACCTCTTCCTTGCCATGCTTTCTTTGCACGAAATGATCAACCATGCCGCTCTTGATGGGGCCCGGGCGGTAGAGGGCCACCAGGGCGATTAAATCGTCAAAACGGTCAGGCTGCATCTGTCCGATAAGCTTACGCATACCGGCCGATTCAAGCTGGAATACTGCGGTGGTGTGTCCCTGCTGCAGCATGGCAAAGGATTCAGGATCGGCATAGGGCACGGCGTGGATATCCACTTCAGGCTGATGCAGACGGCGTTTTTTGTCATTGATCATCACCAGGGCATCATCGATGATGGTCAGGGTGGTGAGGCCCAAAAAGTCGAATTTGACCAGGCCTGCGTGCTCCACATCCTTTTTATCAAACTGCGTGATGGAGTTGCCGTCAGAATCTAGCATCAACGGGGTGAACTCAGCCGTGCGGGTCGGGGAGATCACCACACCGGCAGCATGCTTACCGATATTGCGGATCACGCCTTCAAGGCGCATGGCGATATGGATGAGCTCCACCCTTTGCTTATCATCATTGGCCTTAGCCTGTTCGTACAGGGCCAGGAAATCAGGGGCAGCACTTTCACAGGGCTTGCCCTTTTTGTCTATCCCCATGGCCGCATTGAAGGTAAGTCCCGGCTGGGTCGGCAGCATCTTGGCCACATAATCGACAGCCCCGTAGCTCATGCCCAAGGCACGGCCGCTGTCCTTAATGGCAGCCTTAGGGGCCATGGTACCGAAGGTGGCAATCTGTGAGACGGCGTTATTGCCGTAACGCTGCCTTACATGATCAAGGGTAAGCTCACGCCTTCTTTGGCAGAAGTCCACGTCAAAGTCCGGCATGGACACACGTTCAGGGTTTAAAAAACGCTCGAAGAGCAGATCAAAGGCCAGCGGATCAAAGTCGGTGATTTTAAGTGAGTAGGCCACCAGCGATCCGCCGCCTGATCCACGACCCGGACCTACCGGTACCCCGTTGTCCTTGGACCACTGGATAAATTCCATCACGATGAGGAAGTAACCCGGGAAGTCCATCTTGATGATCACGTCAAGCTCGGTTTCCAGGCGTTTTTCATAGACGGGGCGCTGTTTTTCGCGCTCCTTTTCATCGGGATAGAGGAATTTCAGGCGTTCTTCCAGGCCTTCATGGGCTTTTTGGCGCAGGCAGTCTGCAGGTGACAGATCGCCGGTCGGATAATGGGGCAGGCGCGGATGATCAAGCTCAATTTCAACATTGCAGCGCTCGGCAATGGCGCGGGTATTGTAAATGGCCTCCGGCAGATCGGCAAAGAGCGCGTTCATCTCCTCAGGGGTTCTGAAATACTGCTGGGGTGAGTATTCGCGTGCTATCTCCTTGTTGCCGCGCTGGCAACCCCGCTGGATGGAAACGCGCACGTCATGGATCTCGTAGTCGCTGAATCCATCCTCAGGAATATCGTTGGGACCGTAGAGAAAGACCGTGTCATTGCTGGCACAGGGTGCAATGCCATATTTGAGGCAAGCATCAAGGGCAAAGCTTTCAAATTCGCTTTCAAAATCCCGGCCGGTGCGGGTAAGTTCAAAGACAAAGCGATCCTGAAAATGCTCCCGGTAAAACTCAATGCGCTCGTAGGCACCCTTTATTTTGCGCTCCCGCAACAGGGTGGCAATATCTCCGCGAAAGCCGTTGAGCACAATGAGGCCTTCTGCATATTGTGCCAATTCCTCAAGGGAGGTGGCCGCATTAAAGGCTCCGGCGTCAGAACGCAGCCAGGCGTTTGATAACAGATCGTATAAATTCTGCCGTCCCTGCCGGTCCATGGCCAGCAGGGTCAGGCGGGAGGTCTTAGGCCCCTGTCCGGCACGGCTTTTTTCGGCTAGGGTCATGTCAGCACCCAGGATAGGTTTGATTCCGGCGGCGCGGCAGGCGGAATAAAATTTAACGAAGCCGCAGATATTGGACAGATCGGTGACAGCAAGAGCCGGGATTTTCAGCTGTGCTGCCCGTTTGACGATGGCCTCAACGCTTTGCAGCCCATCAAGGATGGAATAGTCAGAATGAATATGCAGCGGGATATAGCAGGGGGATGCGGCCATGATGAGCTTCCTTCAGGTAACCGGCATCATTGTAACCCAATACCTCAAGGGATGGAGCCTATCTTGTCCAGGTCCTTCCGGGGAAGTGCCGGGCGGTGGGGTGCAGGCTGTTTTCTGCCTGCAGGGGATCTGCCTGAAACCGCGCAGCTGTTTTCAAAAAGCCAGATCAGCTGTTAAGGCTGATATCAAGATTGGCAGGTTTTAAGGTCACGCAGTCAGGATAGATCTTGTCAGGGGCATATAGACCGAGGCGGTAGGCGCTGTAGGCCGGCGGAATATTGCCGTAACTGTAATAGTCAGGAGCGTCAGCAGGCAGGAATGCCTGTTGCCCCTTGAGGGCGGCTAAAGTCTGGCGCTTGAAGGCAGTGCCGATCTTACGCTGCCTGAGTACCTGTGAAATCATGCCACGTTCAGGCTCCTGCAAATAGCAGAGCAGATCAAGCGGGGCTGCCAGAGGCTCTGCGGTAAGATCCGTCTCTGTAGCTGGGCTGACATTGAAGCGGTAGCCACCCAAGGTGTGCATGAATTTATCGATGTGGGCTTTTACCTCATCTTCGCTGATGTTGTAGATATTGCGGTGATTGAGGCGCGACAGGGCGCGGCGGAAATGCTCGGAGAACAGTTCCGTGATTTCTTGCTTGCTAAAGCCCACCAGGCTTGCCAGGCAGGGATCTGCACTGACATCCCTGAAGATATCAGGCAGGGTGCTTTGCCCCAGATGGCGGAAGATGCCGACGCCGCTTACCAGGCAGAAGCTCACGATGTGATTGAAGGTCTTGATCTGGGCAAACAGATCATGGATGCAGCTGAACATGCTGTTGAAAATTTCCGGATTTTCGATATGCGCCAGCAGCGGGGCATCATAGTTTTGAATCAGGATGACCAGGTTTTTGTGCACGCTGTTGAACATCAGGTTCTGAAAGGATTGCCGTGGACTTTGCTGATCCTCCTCACAGGTAATGCCCAGCAGCTCTGCGCGTTTTTTTAGCTGCATATTGATGGAGCGCTCGAAAATTTCCGGGGTATCACAGCTGATGCGGGCAAAATTCAAACTGAGCACCGGGCTTTTGGGTAGATCAAAGGATTGGCGCAAGCCCTCAAGATAAGGGCTGCTCCCTCCACTTGAGAAGATTAAATCGGTCAGGGAGAACAAAACTCCCATGCCAAAACCTACTGGGCGCGAGATGAAGACATTTTTACCGCAGGCAGTCAGAAGATGGTGCAATTGTTTGCTTTTATCAGCAAACACGCAGCGTTGATCCCTAAGCGTTCTGAAATCCGAAAGATTGTACGGAAGAGCTGACATTTCTTAATGTTGCCTTTCTTTATAGTTGTTTTTTTTGCCGTGACCGCCGGAGGTTAATTCCGTAGGTCAAACGAAGCGGCGCACTGTCAGATTTATCCTAACATGCAGCAGCTGTGCAGACGCACTACAGGCAGGATACAGGCTGGCTTTTTTGTTAATTTGTGAGCTGTGCAGACAGTGCAGGAATGCCTGTTTTTGCAAGGGCCTTAAGTTAACTGCGCAGTGGGCAGCAAGGTCTGTATCCTTAACTTGCCCCTGTCTTTTTCCCTGTCCTTCCTTCAGCGCTCCTGATAAAAACAAAGCGGCCGCAAAGCGGCCGCCGCAATCCCGCCCCCTGCTGAGGGCGGGAGATAAAAGCTTTTAGTTTAAACAGCTGTTATTTCATAGCCTTATAAGCATTGATAAGGCCATTGGTAGAGGCATCATGGCTTGAGACTTGCTCGCTGGTGGTCAGTTCCGGCACGATCCGGTTGGCCAGCTGCTTGCCCAGCTCCACACCCCATTGATCAAACGAGAAGATATTGAGGATGGCGCCCTGTACGAAAATCTTGTGCTCGTACATCGCTACCAGCTCACCTAAGCTGAAGGGAGTGATCTGCTTGACCAGGATGGAGTTGGTCGGGCGGTTGCCGCTGAAGATCTTGAACGGCACTACCGGCAGATACTTCTCAGGTTTTACCCCTTTCTTTTCAAACTCAGCAATCACTTCCTCGCGGGTCTTGCCAAAGGCCAGAGCCTCGGTCTGGGCAAAGAAGTTTGACAGGAGCTTGACGTGATGATCGCCCAGCGGGTTGTGGGTGCGGGCCGGGGCGATGAAGTCGCAGGGGATCACCTTGGTGCCCTGATGGATTAACTGATAGAAGGCATGCTGGCCGTTGGTGCCAGGCTCGCCCCAGATAATCGGACCGGTCTGATAATCAACCGGGTTGCCGTTTCTGTCCACGCTCTTGCCGTTTGATTCCATGTTGCCCTGCTGGAAATAGGCCGGGAAGCGATACATGTACTGATCGTAAGGCAGGATGGCTTCAGTGGCAAAACCGTAGAAATTGTTGTACCACAGGCCGATTAAGGCGAGGATTGCCGGAATGTTCTTATCAAGCGGGGTGTGGCGGAAGTGCTCATCCATGGCGTAGCCGCCCTTTAAGAACTGCTCGAAATTGTCATAACCGCAGGCCAGTGCGATGGACAGGCCGATGGCGCACCAGGAGGAATAACGGCCGCCGACCCAGTCCCAGAACTCAAACATATTGTTGGTGTCGATACCGAACTTGGCCACTTCGCTGGTATTGGTGGAAACGGCGACGAAGTGCTTGGCCACATGCTTTTCATCCTCAGCCTGCTTTAAGAACCAGTCACGGGCAGTGTGGGCGTTGGTCATGGTCTCCAGAGTGGTGAAGGTCTTGGAGGCGATGATGAACATGGTGGTCTCAGGATCGCACTGCTTCAAGGTCTCGGCCATGTGGGTGCCGTCGATATTGGAGACAAAGTGCGCCTTAAGGCGGGTGTGATAGGGGGTTAAGGCTGCAGTTATCATGCAAGGGCCTAAGTCTGAGCCGCCGATGCCGATATTGACCACATCGGTAATAGGCTTGCCAGTATAGCCCTTCCACTCCCCGGAGATGACCTTTTCAGAAAACTCCTTCATCTTGGCCAGCACACGCTGTACCTCAGGCATCACATCCTCGCCATCGACGTACACCGGCTTGCCGGAGAAGTTGCGCAGTGCAGTATGCAGTACCGCCCGATCCTCAGTGCGGTTGATCTTCTCGCCGGTGAACATGGCCTCGATATCGCCGGCCACATCACATTCTTTGGCCAGATCAAGCAGTAACTTTAAGGTCTCTTCATCAATAATGTTCTTGGAATAATCAACTAAGAAATCGTCGCCCAAGCGTAAGGAAAATTTGTTGAAGCGCTCCGGATCTGCCGCAAATAATTCTTTGATGGTGCGGCCCTTGGTCTTGGCAAAGTGCTCGCTTAAAGCTTTCCAGGCAGCGGTCTTGGTCGGATTTACATCCTTAAGCATGATTATCTCCTAAATATCTTACATAAAAGGTCGGGCGCGCGGTTCATGCCGGCGCGTTACCGGTAGTGCCTGCGATCAATATAAGAGAAAGCCCGGGCGCGCGCAAAGGAAAATCACTGCATTTTGTCAAAAAGTGATGCAACGCGAATTTAAGGGGCAGTGGCTGCAGCTGCCGTGAGCCTACAGATTGGCACAGGTGGGGCAGTAAAGGTAAGCAAGCTGAGCTTTTGTGATCCTTATCAAAAAAACACAGGATCTGCTTGCCGCTGTTCCAGTCTGCAGGCAGCAGGTATGCTCATCTCAGGAAGGGGGTAGCAAGGCATTTTGTCAGTCCTGTCAGTCAAAGGGCAACCTGCGGCTGCTTAAGTCACCGGCAAAGGTGGGGGCACACTTGCCGGCAGCCCGGAGCACGGCCCGGAGTACCGGTTCATACGCCCTTTCCTTCAGGCAGCACAGTGCCAGGTTAAAACCCTTAAGTCCTGGGGCCGGCAATTGCCTCAAGTCAGACTTAAAGGGGGAGAGCTCAATCACCAGGCGGGGCGCTACCGCCAGGCCAAAACCCAGAGCACATAGGCTGACAATGGCCTCGTGTCCTGCCACTTCAGCGTAGACGTTGGGCTTTATCTGCAGCTGCGAAAACCATTGATCCACCTCGCTCCTTAACTGTCCGTGTGCCGCCAGGATAAAGGGGGCAGTACTCAAATCCACGTTCTGCCCGTCATAACCCTTGAGCTTATGCAGCGGGGACTTGGGGGCAATTAACATCAGAGGAAAGGAGAGCAGCGGCAGGGCATGTATGTGGGCTGGCAGCTGCTCTGGCAAGGCAGCTATCACAAAATCAGGGCTGTCCTTTGCTGTCAGCAAATCCAGGCCATTGGCCGGGTCCCCGGTATCCAGGCTTATCTCAATATTGGGATGCGTAAGGCTCAGTTCATTGAGCAGGCGCGGGATAAAGATATAGGAGGCTGAAACTGAGCAGTAAATCTTAACCTGACCTGTCAGGGGATGAGCCTCTTCCTTAAGTTCTACCGTTAGTTTGTTATAGCGCCTGAGGCAATCGGAGGCAAAGTCGCGAAAGCGCCGCCCGGCTGCAGTCAGGGCAATGCCCTTCTGATCACGGGAGCACAGTTTTACCTGTAATTCATCCTCTAGGCGGTTTAAGGAACGGCTTAAGGTGGAGGTGCTGACCTGTGCCAGCTGAGCGGCACGGGTTAAATTTTCAGTCTCGCAGATCCTGAGAAAATCAGCGGCGTCGTTCAGGGAAATCACGGCTGTACCTTTTATTGTTTTGTGTTCTTGTGGGCTGTGCGCTGATGCGGTATCCGCTTGCTCAGAACGACAGCTGCTTTATTTTGGTGCGTATATTTGCGCTTTTATGGCGCAAAGTGTTCTGTTTTAGGGTTTTTATGCGGTAAATCAGTTCATTATGCGCTCAGGCAACAGTAGCAGTATAAACCAAAAGCGGATAATTGTTGCAATAATTGCAATATATCTCTATTCATGTTGCTCAAACTAAAATAAATGCTAAGATGACCACAGAAGACAAATTCAGTTACTGCTAATTTTGACTGCTGAGGTTTTAACATGGCTAATTATTTCAATACCCTGAACTTACGCCAGAAGATGGCACAGTTAGGCTGCTGCGAGCTGATGGATCGCTCCGAGTTTGCAGATGGCTGCAACTTCCTTAAGGGTAAGAAGGTGGTGATTGTAGGCTGCGGCGCCCAGGGCTTAAATCAGGGCCTTAATATGCGCGATTCTGGCCTTGATGTTTCCTACGCCCTGCGTCAGGCTGCCATTGATGAGAAGCGTGCCTCTTTCAAGCGTGCCACTGAGAACGGCTTTAAGGTCGGCACCTATCAGGATCTGATCCCTACTGCCGATCTGGTCATCAACTTAACCCCGGACAAGCAGCACTCCAACGTGATTGAGAGCATCATGCCCTTAATGAAAGAAGGCGCTGCCATCGGTTATTCCCACGGCTTTAACATCGTGGAAGTCGGCCAGCAGATCAGAAAGGATCTGACCGTAGTGATGGTTGCCCCGAAGGCTCCGGGAACTGAGGTGCGTGAGGAGTACCGCCGTGGCTTTGGTACCCCGACCTTGCTGGCTGTCCACCCGGAAAATGATCCCAAGGGTGAGGGCTGGGCTGTTGCCAAGGCCTGGGCTTCTGCCCTGGGCGGAGATCGCGCCGGCTGCCTGAGATCTTCCTTCGTGGCTGAAGTTAAGTCTGACTTACTGGGCGAGCAGACCATTTTGTGCGGTGTGCTGCAAGCTGCCTCCATCCTGTGCTTTGACCGCATGGTGGAACTGGGGGTTGACAAGAGCTATGCCTGCAAGCTGGTACAGTACGGCTGGGAGACCATCTGTGAGGCCTTAAAGCAAGGCGGCATCACCAATATGTTAAACCGCCTGTCCAATCCGGCCAAACTCAAGGCCTGTGAGCTTGCCGATGAACTCAAGTCCCTGCTCAAGGATCTGTACTTAAAGCACATGGACGACATCGAAAGCGGCGAGTTCTCCCGCGTGATGATGGAAGACTGGGACAATGGTGACATCAAGCTGCATACCTGGCGCGAAAACTTTGCTAAGTCCGGCTTTGAGACTGCCCCTGCCTGCGATACCAAGATCACTGAGCAGGAATACTTCGACAAGGGCATATTAATGGTGGCCTTCTGCAAGGCAGGCATTGAGCTGGCCTTTGAGACCATGACCCACTCAGGCATTTACCCTGAGTCTGCCTACTACGAGTCCCTGCACGAGCTGCCGCTGATTGCCAATACCATTGCCCGCCGCCGTCTGTATGAGATGAATGTGGTGATCTCCGATACCGCTGAGTACGGCAATTACCTCTTTGCCAATGTCGCCATCCCGCTGCTCAAGGACTTCATGGCAAAGCAGGGTAAGGATGTTATAGGTGAAGGCCTGTCCGGTGACAATGGCGTGGACAACATTGAGCTCATCAAGTGCAATGAGTCTATCTACAATCACCCGATCGAGGTGGTGGGCCGTAAGCTGCGCGCCTACATGTCCGACATGAAGGAAATCTCTGTGGGCAATAACTAAGCCTACACGGCCGTGAGCCGCTGCAGGCGGCAGTTGGGGTGGGCTGTATTGTATCCCGCACCCTGTAGCCTGAAATGAAAAGCGCCGGGATCTCAAAGGTTTCGGCGTTTTTGCATTTAAACATGAGCAGAAGTGAGCAGACAGGCCGTAGGAAAAGCGCAGCTGAAAGGACCAGGCCTGGTTAAGCTTAAGGCTTAAGGCGTTGGCAAAAATCCAGGCTTAAGCTCTGCTCTGTTGTTAAGGGCAAGTGGGAGCTGGTACAACTGAAAGACAAAAAAGGCCTGATTGTAATCAGATCTTAGCGTAGCTGCAGCACCGTAGGTGGTCTCGCCGATGACCTCCGGATGTACGGTATCGGTGCTGGTCAGCCCCTCACCGCGTACCTTGTTGGTTACCTCGGTATCACCGAAGTTCTGCAGTACAAACAGCTCCGCGCGCGGGCTTAAGAATACGCCCTCATCAAGGGCCACCCGCCCACTGGCCTTAAGGCCGGCAGTGATGCTGTAGATGTGCTGGTTGGCTTCCTTGGTATCCTCAAAGTAGGATATATGATACCCGCTTAGACATAAATCCATCTTTCTGTAAATCTCAGTCATTAACTCCTACGCTATCCTGATGAGCCTCTTTTAAAACATATTATCTCCGCACGAATAGTGGACATTTGGTCTGATAATTAATGATGTTTTTGTTATTTTAGCTTAGCAGATCCTGCAGGGCACTGATGGCCGTACCGATGCTCTGCTGTTTTTTCTCCAGGGTAAACTGCAGGCGGGGATTGTCCTTGACAGAGTAGCGTTCTACGTCATCCGCGGCGAGCTCATTTAAAAAACGGCTGGGTTCAGGCAGGGTGAGCTCGCCGCGCAGGCGGCGGGTAGAACAGTAGGTAAGATAAAGCAACTCTCGGGCACGGGTGATGCCGACATAGGCAAGGCGCCGTTCCTCCTCGATATTGCCGCCTTCCTCGAGGGCGCTGCGGTGGGGCAGGATTCCTTCCTCCATGCCTACTAAAAAGACGCAGGGAAATTCCAGTCCCTTGGATGCGTGCAGGGTCATCAGCTGTACCGCATCTTCACTGCCACCTTCATCGCTATGCCTTTCCATCATTTCACGCAGTCCCAGTTTCTCCACAGCCTTTCCGAAGGACAATGCCGGATCACCGCGCCTGCCCTTAATCAATTCAGCCACCCAGGCACACAGTTGCCTGACGTTGCCCATGCGGAACTCCACTACCTGCTTGTTCACGCGCGGACCGTTCAGATATTTTTCATAGCCGATAAGATCAGGTAGCGCTTCAGCCAGCTCCAGATCGCGCTTTGCCAGAATATAATTGCGCAATCTGGTGGTGAGGATAATGAAGTCCGCGAGGGCATCGCGCTGCGCGGCAGTGAGCTTGCTGTCAAGAGCTCCGCTCATGGCACAGTCAAACAGGGGCTGGCGGTTGAGCCTGGCGGTCTCGGTGAGCTTTTCTAGCAGATCGCTGCCAATGCCGCGGCGGGGTACGTTAATTATGCGCAGCAGGGCGCTGTCATCCTGCGGATTGGCAATGAGGCGGCACCAGGCCATCATATCCTTGACTTCACTTTGGCCAAAAAAGCTGCCGCCGCCGGAGACGACACAGGGAATGTCGGCGCTCATCAGCATTTTTTCAAAATAACGTGCCTGGAAATTGCTGCGGTAAAGAATGGCCATGTCACTGTAAGGCATGCGCCGCATGAAGCGCAGGGCCTTGATGAAGGCGGTGACTTTTTCGGCTTCTCCTTCTTCATCGGTACACTGGTAGATCTGGATTTTCTCGCCATCTTCATGGGTAGAGAACAAGGTCTTGCTGAAAAGGTGCGGGTTATTGGCAATCAGCTGATTGGCACAGCGCAGGATGCGGTTGGAGGAGCGGTAATTCTGCTCAAGTTTGATGACCTTGAGAGCAGGAAAATCCTCAGCCAGCAGGCGGATGTTTTCCGGCCGCGCCCCGCGCCAGGAGTAAATGGACTGATCGTCATCACCCACTACGGTAAAACGTCTTAACTTGTGGGTCAGTACCTTTAACAGCTGATATTGTGTTTCATTGGTGTCCTGATATTCATCCACCAGCACGTAATAAAAGCATTGTGACCAGCGCTCACGCAGATCTTCATTTTGCTGCAGGGCGCGTGCAGGCAGAAAGATCAGATCGTCAAAATCCACGGCACTGCAGGCCTTGAGGTAGCGCTGATAGGCCTTATATAGCATGGCATTTACCTGCCCGTCTTCAAGGCTTTCGGCGTCTTGCAGCTTACCCTTCCACAGCGAGATGGCGTTTTGTGCAGCATCAAGGATCTCGCCCTCACTTTCATCACGCAAAAGCTCCGGGAAATCCTCCCGTACAATGTCGCGCAGGGCCTTGCGGCAATCCTGTTCATCAAACAGAGAGAAATTGCGGTTGAGCCCGAAAACGCGGTACTCCAGACGCAGGATTTCAAGCCCCAGGGAATGAAAGGTAGAGATCCACAGTTTGGACGCGGCCTCCGGGGGCAGGGTCTTACCGGCGCGCTCACGCATTTCAGCGGCTGCCTTATTGGTAAAGGTCAGCGCGCAGATGCGCGAGGGCGGAATGGAACAGTCACGGCACAGGCGGACAATCTTTTCGGTGATGACGCGGGTCTTGCCGGATCCGGCTCCGGCCAGCACCAGGCAGGGACCGTCGGTATAAGCGACGGCCTGCCTCTGCGCCTCGTTTAGCTGAAAGGCCATTTAGTCGCCGGCGTAGCGGGTGAAGTTAAGCGGGCGCCCGCTTAAGGAGCACGACTTGAAGATAAGCTCACTGCCATCGTCACTGGGATTTACCCTGATAGTCTGCAGGCAGGTGCTTTCGCACAGCTCCGTGCTGCTCTCCGGGCAGAGCAATAACAGGGCACATTTTTGCCCGGCGCTGATCTGCTGCAGGCCGGCCATTAATTCTGCCCGGTCCTGCGGGGCAAATACACACAGATCCACACACAGGGTGAAGTTACCCTCGCGTTGCAGGCGCAGGGCGTTTAAGGCATAACGGATCCGCTCACAGGCTTCCTTTACCTCCGCACTGTCCAGCAGCACGGCCTTGGCATTGGGATAAGGCTCAAAGGGCAGGGCATTGGGGGCGGGCTGTTCGTTGTCCTCCAGCTCATTGCAGATAAAGCGCCAGGCCTGGGCGGTAGTCACGGTGATCAGACGGCACAACCTTTCTTGCATGATCAGGTTGAGGCAGCGGCGCAGGACAGAGGTCGTGGAGCATAGGGCGTACAGGTACGGGGACAGATTGAGCTGTGACAGTGCCGTGGCATCATCAATAAAGAAATAGTGTTCATGCTCACGCGGTACTGGGCTTAAGCTGAAGGTCAGCAGTTCCTCAAGATGGGACAGGCGGTAGCCAAGTCCGGCCTTGTCTACGCACAAAGCTTGATTGATGGAGAGATAAGGGTAGCCCGGATCAATTTTCTTGAAGGGCACCTTGAGGTTGTAGAGCCCGGCGCATAAGGCCTTGACTTGCTCAGAGCGATCAGCATCATTCAGGCAGATGTAGAAGATACGCTCAAAATTAAGGCTTTTGTCGATAAGATCCAACAGGATACGCACACTGCCATGGCCTGACAGCGCCAGGGCCGCATAGCCCAGGCTTTCCAGACTTAGAGCATCAAGCTCGCTTTGGCAGATAAAGACAGCGCCCTTGCGCTGCAAGGCATTTTCATTGAATACAGTGAGGGTGCCGCGGATGCGCTGACGGTCGGTGGCCTTGGGATCGGCATTGATGATGGCATAGCCAAAATCAGAATAGGGAATGATGGCCGCACGCCACAGGATCTGTTCACCGGTATGGGCATCAGCCCCGGCGGCAAAGGACTCATCAAAACCCAGATGAAAGCGCGCGACAATGTCGTCGCTCAGGCCATGCTGGCGGTAAAAATCGGTTTTGCCCACATTGTCGGCAGCCTGCCTTAAATATTCGGCGTGATTGTACTTGGGCTCTAATTGTTCATGATAGGCCCTTTCGTTTGAAGAGCTGATGAAGCTGCCGCCGCTCTGCCGGTAATTGCCTCCGCCGATGCCAAAGACCGCTCCGGTAGGCTGTAGGGGTTGCTGCTGATAGGGTGGCTTGCCTTCGTTATCGGCCTGCGCGCCAAAACTTACCCCGGACGGGCGCTTGAAGGACTCAGGCACGCTTTCAGCGGCCTTGACAAACAAAGGACTGAAGGAGGGCGGGTTAGGATTGGCAGTGCGGCTGTCAAAGCCCTGATGCTTGAGCTCAAAGGTAGGCTCCGGGCGTGCCCCGAAGGTTGCCGCCCCGGCGGTTTCATAGCTATGTTGTACTTCAGTGGGCAGCGGCCCGATGAACATTTCATAGGCTTTACGGTATTGTGCCGTAAAGTCAGTAATGCCGTACTCCTGGCCAATCAGGGCAAAAATATCGTAGCTGGCATTACAGCCAAAGCAACGCACGGTGAAGTTGTGCGGATTGTAGCTCATTCTCTGCTGGCGATCCGGGTGTTGGGGATTGAGGCAGTTGAAGTCCCCGTCAGGATTGATGCCGCGGCTTCTTAAGTATTCAGGCAGCTTGGATCTGAGGTATTCCTTGGTGCGCTCATAATCGCTGTCAAACATGGCTGATTCCTTTAGTTGTCTACGATCCGGGAAATAATATAGGACGCAAGCAGCAGCCCTGCCGAGGCCGTTACCGGCATGCTTGCGCCAAAGCGTGGCAGCCCCTTTCCCAGCTCATTGCAGTAGCGTGGAGTTTCTGTGGAATAGGTGCAGACTATGCCAAGTTTACGGCCACCTTTAGGGAAATTATACTCCCGGCGCAGTATATCCCGCACGTGCTTGATGAGCCCGTCACCGTGCGCATTGGCCAGATCGTCTATATGCAGTTTTGACGGATCAATGCGGGCTCCGGCCCCACCTGAGATGATGAAGGTCGTTCCCCTTTGCTTTAGAAATACGCACAGCGCACATTTGGCGGCAATATCATCAATGGCGTCGATGGCGTAATCCGGACAGTCAGACAGCACGGAGGGCAGATTGTCCGGGTTGAGCATGGTTTTGCGGCTTTCAATGGTGAGAGCAGGGTTGATACTTTTCAGGCGTTGAGCTAAGGCATCTGCCTTGAACTGCCCAATAGTGTCTGCTGTGGTATGCAGCTGGCGGTTGCTGTTTTTTATTTCGATGGTATCCGGATCTATAAGGATAAGCTTGCCCACCGCGCTGCGGCACAAGGCCTCAGCTGCCCAGGAGCCGACCCCGCCTACCCCTGCTACCAGCACACAGGCGCGCTGCAGCTTTAAAAAGCCTTCCTCTCCATAAAGTGCCCTGATCCCGGTAAAACGCAGGGCGTTTAAATCAGTCGTGTCAGTCATCATATTTTTGCCAATCTCTGTGCTGTCTGAACCTGAAGCGCAAGCATGCCTGAAGCAGAAACAGCCTCATTTTACAGAATTGCCCCGAATAAGCTCAATTGCAGGAGCAAGGGACAGTTTCTTTACCTCTGGTACCGTGCCTGCACCAGCCAGAGCCTTCACAAAGGTTTACGGCAACTTTGCCAGGAAGCAGGTGCCAGCGCATGCTCCCATGTGCCAGGGCTGCAACAAGGGCTTTCAGTGCAGAAGAGTCTGTATCGCCCTCCTTGGGAAGCAGTTTAAGTTTTGCATGGCAACTATGGCAGATCCCACTTGCCAACTGATGAGGCACGGCTGCTGTAAATGTAGTGCCCGGATTGTGTTAATTAACTTTTATTAAACAATTACTTAAAAAGTTTTTTAAAATTTTTTAAAATTTTGCTTGCCAAGGTGCAGGTGCGTCTATATAATAAGCCCCGCAAAAGCAATCCTGATTACGAAAGGACGCTTTGATCCCGTAGCTCAGTTGGATAGAGTATCGGTTTCCGAAGCCGAGGGTCAAGAGTTCGATTCTCTTCGGGATCACCACGTGCGAAAGTGGCGAAATTGGTAGACGCGCAAGCTTCAGGTGTTTGTACCGCAAGGCGTGAGGGTTCGAGTCCCTCCTTTCGCACCAAACTGCATCCGCAGTGATCCGACAGCCGCTTAATTGCGGTTTTTGTCGTTTTTGGGGCTCTGATATTTTTTATTTTGATTAAAAACTTCTTAATTATCAATAAACTCCGAAAATTTCCAAACTAGGTACAACGCTAAAAGTCATT
>CALXOT010000126.1 GCA_944390085.1 uncultured Succinivibrionaceae bacterium | reverse complement strand
TATCTTCAGCTCTTCTGTATGCTGCCTGACATGACTGGGCCTGAGCACATGATTTCAACAACCACCATCAACCGGGTAATGTGCTTATTCAAGGAAGATGAAATCAACAGGCTGTTGTCCTCTTATCTTAGGCCGCATCCTGAAATTCAGAAGCTGCTGTTAGCTATAGTTTAAGCAGAAAGAAATCTTTTTTTGTCTCTCAGCTCTACCTGTCAAAGCTTGGTGATAAAAAGATGTGGCTTGAGAATAAAAGTTTTGGATTTTTAGCAGATTAGCTGAAAGTGAAAACTTCTTGTAAGCCGTTTTCCGGCTGAGTCATAGCATCAGCTTGCTCGTTCTTAAAAATCTTTTTAGCAGTCAGATCTTCATCGTCCTGCAATGCCTGTTCAAACAAATACTGTAGCACTTCGTCTGGTGCGAGGCTTTGTAATTTTTCATCATCTAAAGCCAGCATATCCATCTCCTGAAGCTGTCAGATTTATGTTAACTCTCTCACAGAGTTTATCAAAAACGTGACACATGTCAAAAATAAAATTTATTTTATTTTCAAATTATTAACTAAAAATCTTATTTTTGATTCATCTGTGCTTTACATGAAAAGAGACTTTAGACTTTGTTCAGCGTTGGTGTTAAAGGCTGCGGCATGTCCGCAGCCCTTGCCTGAAAATTTACTCAAAGGGAAATTTAATATCCCAGTCAGCGCGTAATTTATCCATTACTTCCATTATTTCAATAGTTTCCTGATGGCTCATTTCCGGACAGCTAAGCCGACCGTGTTTTTGTTCATTCAGGCAGGACAGCAATTCGTATTCATAGCCGCTTATCTGTGGCGGCAGATCATATGTTTTGATAATTTCATGATTTTTATTGAATAGTTCGATTTTTTCCGGGTTATTGATATTGGTGACAGCCAGATATCCGGTATCTCCGTAGATATAGCCCATGCGATCAGAGGGGCTGCAGGCATTTGCCATTAAGGATGCGAATTTGCCATCGGCAAAGGTCAGGGCGATATTGTCTATCAGATCGACTCCGCTTGTTCCCTTAATGCAGCAGCCACAGATGGAGCTTAAGTCATGCCCAAAGAACATCATGGCAAAGTTGATAGGATATACCCCAAGATCCAACAATGCTCCACCAGCTAAGGCAGGCTCCATGATGCGAGCTTTGTTGGTTATGGGATAACTTAAATTGGCCTGTATTGCGCGCACTTCACCAATAGCCCCAGCACTAAGTGCATCAGCTATAATTTTGCGGGATGGCATATAACGTGTCCAGATGGCTTCGGTGATGAAGACTTGTGCAGCAGCAGCCTGCTGCAGTACTTCGCGGGCTTGTGCGGCATTGGCAGTAAAGCTTTTTTCCACTAGCATCCCTTTCTTAGCCCTGATGCAGCTTTGAATATTGTGGTAATGCTCTGAATGGGGGGTAGCGATGTAGATAAGGTTTACCTCAGGATCTGCGAGCATGTCCTCATAGGAGCCAAAGGCGTGCTGCACACCAAAATCGCGAGCAAAGGCCGCAGCCTTTTCCGCTGAGCGTGAAGCTATAGCATATAGGGAAATTTCAGGATGCTTTAAATTTTTGATGGTATGAGCCATGGTGGCAGCGATGGCACCTGCGCCCATTATTCCTATTTTTAAGGCCATTGCTTTTCCTTAAGTAGCAGCAAAGTAAAAATGCGTATGCGGACAAGTACTATACAACCTGTCTGCGCGCATTGTAGCAGTAAGCTTTGTCAGTGGGGTGTAAAGTTTTGTTAAGCAGGACGCATTTTCAGGCGTTGATGCTCGGGCAGGTGAGCTTAAACAAGATTACAGAGAGTGTTCATTATATGCGGCAGGCCACTGCCTGCCGCCAGCGGAGCTCAGCGGCGCTCAGCGGCGCGGATAGGCTTTGATGGTAAGTTCGTCTATTTCGTCATCAGTAAATGAAAGTTCATAGCGCACTTGATCACTCTGCACTACCGCCGGGACAAAGATCTTGCCGGCCTGATTGGCATCAGGTTCAGGGATAATCCCCAGCGCGTTTAAAATTTCATCTGCAGTTGTTAACGAGCCGCCGTTTTCGCAGGCACTGATAAATGCCCTGAAAGCGGTGATGCTGTCAGGTGGCAGTGCATCTGGATAACGGGTCTGTGCCTGCAGATAGTCAATTTCCTGGGTGCCATCCTTTAACACGCCACGTAACTCTATAGACGGTGAGAGTACAGCTACAAAGCCCTCAGTGCCATCATCAGCATTAGCTGTCGGCAGGGAAGAGCGCATGGTGTCAATGGCTGCATTAAACTTTTCTCGGAATGTCTGCGGATCAGCAAAAACAGTGGCTGCTGCGCTTACTGCAGCTTCAGCCTGTGCAGCGGCTTCCTGTGCTTTTTTAGCCTGATGTTCGTCATACCAGGAAAAGCCAGCAGAAATAAAGTACCAGGCAGCTACAGCCAGAGCTAAAATGCGCAGGTTTCTCCGGATCCGGTAATTGCGCTCTTCCTTTAATTGTTCTGGTGTTTTTTCTGCAGGTACTGCGGCTGCAACAGCTGCAGCCTGAGCTGTGGACTGTGAGCTGTCTTGCCCCTGCTCATTCACATCCCCGTCTTGCGCTGCATCTGTATCATCACCGTCTTCAGTATAGACCTCGTCTTCGGTATGGTCTGCGTCTTCTGCCTCAGAAACATTCTCCCCGTCAGAAGAATAAGATTCAGCATCTGTAACCTCAGATAGAAGCTCATCATTGGCTTCCGTCTGGTCTTCTGTGGCAGCTGCATCTGGAGACAGCAGTTTGCTGTTCATTTCTTTTTCTGAGGTTGGTTTTCCTGCCGTCACGGCGGCAGTGCTGTGCTCTTCAGGGATCATGGATTTTCCTTATTTGATTTGGGTTTAATTTTTTATTTGTACGCAAATACACCATAGAGTCTGTGCGTCATTTGCTGACTTTAGCTCTATGCTGCCTGACTTTATTGGGCAAGAAAAGGCAGCTGGTGCAGCTAAATGTTAAGTTGTTTCTGTGCCTGTACTGGTTTTAAGCTGGACTTATTAACATGATAATGGAGCGAGCCTGAACCTTGATATGATCGCCTGCACAATAGCGCTTAAATGTAAGTTCGCTTACCACATCATCCGGACTTTTTTTGGATGTGTCGACCATGGGCAGCCAGTGACGTTTGACGTTACGGGGCTGGGGTGGCAGCTCAATTTCCAGATCTTCCCAGAAGGCGTTGACAAAAACATAAGCATAAATTGAATAAGTGCTCCAATACACCAACACGCCAATGGAGTGGGAATTGTGCGACCAGTCAGGCTGGAAAGGCAGCACGCCGTGCCATTGCAATTTAGTGGAACGCAACACGGAGTCAAGCATTTTGACATGGCGGCGTTCATGACCCTCAGCCCGCGAGCGGATAGTGCGGCGGCGGATAATGGCCTGGGTAAAATTGAGCATGTCACGCTGACGCTCGTTTAAATCCCAGTTCATAGAGCTGATCTCATTATCTTGGCAATAGGCATTGTTATTGCCTTTCTGAGTGCGCAGGATTTCATCTCCCATCAGGATCATAGGGGTGCCCATGGATAGCACGGTCAGGGCTAACATGTTTTTGGCCTGGCGCAGCCTTAAGTCGTTCAGTGCATCATCATCATCGCATTCACCTTCGCAGCCGTAATTGGCTGAAAAATTGGCATTGTTTCCGTCCCGGCCGTGTTCCCCGTTGGCTTCATTATGTTTTTCACTGTAAGAGACCAGATCCCACAAGGTAAAGCCATCATGGCAGGTAATAAAGTTTATGCTCTTTTGAGGGTCAACCTCTTTTTCATTGTAGATATCAGGTGAGCCTAACAGTCGGCTGACAAAACGTTTTATCATGCCGCTATCCCCGCGCATAAAGGAACGCACATCGTCGCGGAACTGTCCGTTCCATTCGCGCCATTTGGATCCTGCAATATTCCCCAGCTGATATAGTCCGCCAGCGTCCCAGGGCTCAGCAATGATCTTGGTTTCTGCCAGGCGGGGATTACTGTCAATATCAAGCAGGGTAGGTGAATTGGGAATGGGCATGCCGCTTTCATCACGGGCTAAAATTGAAGCTAAGTCGAAACGGAAACCGTCAACATGCATCTCCTCCTTCCAGAAGATCAGAGAGTCTATGATGAGATTGCGTACCACGCTGTTGTTTCCGTTGAAAGTATTGCCGCAGCCGGAGTAATTGCCGTAATAGCCGTTCTGGTCGATGATATAGTAATTCTTTTTGTCAAAGCCTTTATAGCAATAGGTCGGTCCATTCTGGTCACCCTCGGAGGTGTGGTTATATACGACGTCCAGAATCACTTCCAGGCCGTTTTTATGCAGAGCCTTGACCAGATCCCTGAACTCATTGATAGGCCCCATAATTGACTTATCTGAGGAATATCCTTCATGCGGCGCAAAAAAAGCCATGGGGCTGTAACCCCAGTAATTACGCTTGCCTGGCAGGGCATCTTCAGTGTCAAACTGATAAACCGGTAAAAATTCAACTGCGGTAACTCCCAGCTCCACTAGATAGGGGATTTTCTCAATAAGTCCACGGTAGGTGCCACGCAGGTTTGAGCTGACCCCGGAAGACGGATGTGCTGTGAAGCCTTTGACGTGCATCTCGTAGATCACGGTCTTATTTAAGGGATGGCGTGGGGATGCATCAAGCCCCCAGTCATAGGAGGACAGATCAAGCACGATACTCTTGGCTGCATGGGCTAAATTTTCTGCCATGGAACCTTTTTGAAAACGCTGATATCCTTCAGGGAAAATGACGCGGCGGGCATAGGGATCGATTAAAATTTTGCCTGTTTCAACATGCGATGAGGCCGCTTTATAGGTGCGCACAGCCTCACGTACGCGCCAGGCGTAGATCTGTCCATGCCTGATGCCCAGCACCTTGACATGCCAATAATATACGGAGCGGAAAATGGGGGAGGACAGGGTGATCACTGCCGGATCCGGATCTTCGGGATATTTAAAGAGTAACAGATCGATAGCGCTGGCAGCAGGGCACCAGACTGCGAAATTAACACCGTCTGCTTCAATGGTTGCTCCCAGCTGCCGGCAATGACCGGCTTTAATTACATACTGTTGCTGTTCCTTTTGCTCTTTTGCCTGTTCTGTCATTTTCCCCCCTCTCTGGGGACCGCTGGTAAGATGCCCGCCTCTACAGGCGGGGGTAGTTGACCGCGATAGCACCAACAAAAAAACTGTATCCCTAAAATCCAGTTTATTCCTGCATAAATAATAGGTTTATAAAGGTGCACATTTTAGCAAATAATTGTGATTTTTTGATTTGTTTTGTGCAGTAAAGCTCCGGGCTGTTTTTTTGTGGCAAACTAAGCCGCAGAAAAATAAGTAACAGCCATAAAACGTAAGCTGCTGGGAGTTTGTTCATGAAATTAAGCAAAATAGTGGCCTTAGGTTCAATTAAGAGTAAGACAGCCGATTTAACAGGCAATAAAGAGAGCATGTTAGCTTTATGTGCACGGGCAACGGAGCTGGGCAAGCAAATTTTACTTTTTCCGGAATTGTGCCTGACGGGCAGTGATTGTCAAGATCTGCTGTTTAATGTTGCCTTTATGCAAAAGTGCAATCAGGCGGTGGTTGATTTTGCAAGCAATGTCCCTAAGGACCTTATTGTTGGCTTTGGCAGTGCGCTTGCTGATGTCAATGGTTGTGTGTTTGATGCGTATATTTTTGTAAAGGACAGCCGGATTCAGGCAGTGTATTGTGCAAAAGGCTTTACCCGTGGTCCTAACGAATACCGTTCACGTTACTTTTCCTGCAGCAAGGACCGTGCTGTGTTTATGTTGGATGATCGGGTTATTGTAGAAAGCCGTAATGGTTTTGAACTGGGGCAAGTTAAGGTTGGGGTAATTTTTGATAAGAATTATGATCGCCACACCAAGGGCTCAGCCCTTTTGATCTTACCTTCTGTGCGCGCTTATGAATTGGGTGGGATAGGGCAGGCACAGCAGGAGCTTGTAGAGTTGTCCGCAAAAACTAAAGCACTGTGTGCTGCACCAAATCTTTGTGGTAATGAAAGTGGCAGCATGATCCTGGACGGTGTATGCATGCTAGCGCGTAAGGGCAAGCTGCTTACCTGCAGCACTCCTTGTTTCTTTGCAGACAGTGCTTTGGTGGATGCTCAAAGTGGCATTGTCCCGGAGCTTAATCCTTATGATGAGATGTTACGTGCGGTAGCTCTGGGGCTTGATGATTTCATGTTTAACAGTAAGAGCCGTGGTTTTGCGCTGTCACTGTCAGGAGGGGCTGATTCTGCATTATGTGCCGCAGCCGTGGCAATCAGCCAGATCTGTGCTTTAACTGAACTTGGGGCAGATGCTTATTTACAGCGCTTTAAGCAGCAGCTGGGCTTTGAGTTTGATGCCACTAAAGCAGATCCTGCAGATCCTGTTGGTTTTGTGAAAAAAGTTATTATGCCCCGTCTGTTGCTTACTGTTTATCAGGGATCTGATAACTCAAGTGAAATTACCCGAAATGCTGCAGAACAGATAGCTGCTGGGATAGGTGCGCAGCATCATGCCTGGTCGATTTCCAGGGTGGTGAAAGATTATGTTGATATGTACAACACCATTGTGCCCGGACAGCCTTTGTCTTGGGAACACGATGATCTGGCGTTACAGAATATACAGGCCAGATCCCGCTTGCCTGGTATTTGGTTAGCAGCTAACCGCGAAGGCAGGCTGTTGATTGAGACCTCTAATTTATCTGAGGCTGCGGTAGGGTATTGCACCATGGACGGTGATACCGCAGGTGGTCTTGCACCCATTGGGGGCATTGGCAAGAGTGTGGTTCGCCGCATAAACCGACATCTGGAAGAAACAGGTTTTGCGGTAAATGATAATTTATGCTTCAAGATCCCGGAGATGTCTTATATCAATGCCCAGGCTCCGACTGCAGAATTGCGTCCCGGTGGCAAGCAGACTGATGAAGGGGATCTGATGCCATATACGGTATTGGATTTTATCCGCAGGAGTTTTGCCCAGGAGCATCAGGGACCAGCCGTGATCTTGCAGCAGCTTAAGGATAATCCTGAGTTTAAAGATATATCCCATGAAGATTTAGCCCGTTTTGTTAAACGTTATTTTGTGCTACATAGCAGATCGCAGTGGAAACGTGAGCGCTTCCCTACTGGTTTTCATATCGAAAGGGATGACAGTTCGCCCAAAGGTTTTTACCGCTTCCCGATCTTTACGGATGATCTTAAAGTTCTTACTGCTGATTTGTAGTGATCTGCAAGGGAAGAAGATAAGAAAAGACCTAAGGTGTTAATAAAATTAATTCATTGAAATTACGATTTAAATTGAATTATAGTTTTTGGTAATCATGATATGTTTCAGCTGCTTTTGCCTCTGTTGAAAGCAGCTTAAAGACATTTCCAGGGCAGGCAACAGAAATAAATTTTGATAAATGGTGCTACCGTGGAATTGAATTGCCTCTTTTTAGTGCAACGAACGGTATAAACGGTGCCTCGATCCGCCGCAGTGCATTTTCCAACAAAGATGCACTGTAATTTTGTTAATATAGCGCATCATCTGAAAGCAATCTGCAGGTATAAGTTAGCTTCAATGTTTACAACTACAACAACTTTTATTGTTTATATTCTGTCCATGCTGATTATCGGCATTGTTGCCGCTCGCATGACTTCTTCCTTAAATGATTATGTCTTGGGCGGACGCCGTCTTGGGCGTCTGGTTACTGCACTTTCTGCCGGAGCCTCAGACATGTCTGGTTGGCTGTTGATGGGATTGCCCGGAGCCTTGTTCGTGGCAGGATTATCAGAAGCCTGGATAGCCATCGGCCTTACTGTAGGTTCCTGGTGTAATTGGAAATTTGTGGCTGCCCGTTTGCGTTCCTTTACCGCCAACGCCTCAGACGCATTGACCTTACCTGATTACCTGTCTGCCCGTTTTTGCGACAAATACCGTATTACCGCTGTAACAGCAGCCGTGATTATTCTGATTTTCTTCGTGGTCTATTGTGCTTCAGGCATGGTGTCAGCAGCCCGCTTGTTTGAGCAAACCTTTAACATGGATTACCGCAACGCACTGCTGATCGGAGCGTTTTCCACCATTTTCTATGTTTTTATCGGTGGATTCCTGGCTGTAAGCTGGACCGATACGGTGCAGGCAAGCCTGATGATTTTCGCACTGTTGTTAACTCCGGTCATCATGATTATGGATTGCGGTGGCTTTGACGTGGCCAATGCCCTGATTGCTCAAAAAGGCCCTGAGATGTCGAGCATGTTAAAGGGCATGACTTTGATTGGCTTTTTATCATTAGTAGGCTGGGGGCTTGGTTACATGGGGCAGCCGCACATCCTGGTTCGCTTCATGGCTGCAGGTACGGTGCGTGGCATGGGAGATGCCCGCCGGATCAGTATCACCTGGATGATGTTGTGCCTTTTGGGTGCGGTCATGGTAGGTTACTTCGGTGTTGCATTTGCCGCGCGTCATCCGGAAGTTAAGGTAGCAAATCCTGAGCAGATCTTTATTATCGTTAC
>CALXOT010000125.1 GCA_944390085.1 uncultured Succinivibrionaceae bacterium | reverse complement strand
GGCTTTTTTGCTCCGACCTGATGGGGGCATTGTGGACATGCCCGTAAGTGCCCAGTAATGGGTGCTTACTAAAAGTGAGGCACCGTCTTCACGAAACCTCGCACGTAAGTGCGTAGGTAGTTCATCTTGCAGTTAAGTCAGGGTTGCAGCTTCTATGCTGAAGTACAGCAGCTGTTCGGGGCTGACTTTGAGGACAGTTATCAGTTAAGCGGGGGCTTCAGGCAGTCTTTTTTATTGAGACAGCAGATACAGAGAAAAGGATTGGCTCTGCTTTATAAAAAGATAAAAAGGCAGACTGGAATCCTGTGGTTTTGGCCAGGCCTGTCACCTGAGGGCATAGCGCACCGGCACGCGCAGGCTTAAATCAAATTTCTGGTGGCTGTCAAAGCCCTTAAGGCTTTGGCCTAACTTTAAGGCAGCATGATCAAGCAGGGCGGATCCTGAGCTTTGAAGCACGCGACAATCGGTGATACGCCCCTGTTGCAGGGTAAACTCCAGCAGCACCGTACCCTGTACTTTGCGGCGCAGCGCCTGACGCGGATAGCTGGTGCGGCTTTTGATCAAGGAAATGATCTCCTGGCTGATAAAAGCCCGGGCCTGGTTTAACTGTTGTTCCTGCTCCCGGGCACCGGTCGTGCTGTCTGCAGATCCGGCTGCAGGCGGGGTGGCATCAACAGTCCGTTCCCGGTTCAGGGATCGTTCAGGGGCAGGGCTGGCAGGAGCTGATTGCTGCCGGGGGACTGGCTGATCCGCCTTGTTGTGCGTGGGGGAAGCTGTAGCAGGCTTGGTCCTTACGGGCTTTGGATTTGACTGTATCCTGGTTTTTGCCGGGGCGGCGCTGACGGCTGTCTGTGCTTGCCAGGTTTTGTCCCTGGCCTGACTTGCTGTACTGACTGTTTCCTGTAGGCGGGGCGCAGGATCGGATGCTGCTTGGGGTCTGACAGCAGCTGGCCTGGCAGCCGGGGACTGGGGGCGGGCGGGAGACAGTGCCGGCTGCAGTTTAGGTGCAGCTGCAGCAGCTGCCGGAGCCTGACTTACCTGCAGGGTCAGGCTCTGATACTGCTCACTTAATACTGCGCTCTTGCCGTAGGGCTGCCACAGCCCGAGCAGGCACAATGAGACAAAGACTGCAGCAGCGGCACAGCTTCTTGAGGTGAGATCAGCGCTTAGCATCTTCGTCCCTGATAAGGGTATTTATCTTAAGCTGCCCTTTGGTGTACTGGCGGGCCAAATCCGCGCAGTCAAGCACACTCTGGGCCGGGGCGGCCCGGTCCAGGTTGACCTCAATTAACTGATAGCTGCCCTGTTGCAGCAGTTTGGCTGCCTGCTGCAGGCTCAGGGGCTGCTTTTGGTAAAACAGCTCTCCCTTTGCATTGACCGCAAGCTGCAGGGCTGCGGTATCCGCCGCCTGGCGCTGGGCAGTGGAGGATTGCGGCAGGTTAAGATCAATGCTGGGCAGGGCAAAGCTCATGGTCATGATAAAGAAGATGACCAGCATGAAGGTCACGTCAATTAACGGGGTTAAATCCACCCCTAAGTCGTCATCGTCCAGATCACCCATCAGGCTGCGTCCTTGCTGCTGTTAAGACCCAGGGCGTTGAGGCTTAACTGATTGCGCAGGCGGCGCAAGTTAAGCAGCAGGGCGTAGTGCACTAAAAGTGCCGGGATAGCCAGGGACAGACCCATGACCGTGGTGATCAGGGCCTGCCAGATGCCGCCTGCCAACATGCCCGGCTCGGGGTAACTTTGCTCTGCAATGGTGGAAAACACGTCCACCATGCCAAGTACGGTTCCAAGCAGACCCAGCAGCGGGCCAATGGCCGCACAGAGCTTTAAAAAGTACATCGAGGCATAGATACCGCTAAGCTTGCTTTGCATCAGGGTATTGATGACCAGGGCGCGTTCGTCCTTGCCGGCAGCAGCAGCCTGCCTGGCGATGTCAGTTAAGATGGAGTTTTCAAGCGGGGCCTGTTTCTTGACCAGGATGCTCAGGACTATGCCGCGTACCGCAGCATAGACCGCCATGAGCCCCAAAATGAGGATAATGAGGCCGCAAGGGCCGGCCTGATGATAAAAACTTTGCATAAAAGGATGTTTTTGCTCTAACTTTGATCGATATATCTTAACAAAACTGAGTCTTGATAGTAGCATGGGCGCATAAAACACTCTTATGTGAGGCTTACATATGATTTCAGAGGCAATGGTAGAACTGTCACGCTGGCAGTTTGCTGTCACGTCGATGTATCACTTTATCTTTGTGCCTCTTACCTTAGGTCTGTCCTGGATGGTCTTCATCATGGAGCTCATCTATGTCAGAACAGGTAATGTGCTGTACAAAGATATGACCCGGTTCTGGGGCAAGCTGTTTGGCATCAACTTTGCCATAGGCGTGGCCACCGGCATCACCATGGAGTTTGAGTTTGGTACCAACTGGTCCAATTATTCACATTACGTGGGTGATATTTTCGGTGCTCCTCTGGCAATTGAAGGTTTATTGGCCTTCTTCCTGGAGTCCACCTTCATCGGCCTGTTCTTTACTGGCTGGAACCGCTTTTCCAAGAAAGGCCATCTGACCGTGACCTTCCTGACTGCATTAGGTTCCAATCTGTCAGCGATGTGGATTCTGATCGCTAACGGCTGGATGCAGTATCCGGAGTTTGCCCAGTTCAGCCCTGAAAAGATGCGCATGGAAATGGTCGATTTCTTTGGCTTGGTGACCTCACCGGTGGCACAGGTCAAGTTTGCGCACACTGTCTGCAGCGGCTATATCACTGCAGCTTGCTTTATCATTGGCATCAGTGCCTTCTTCATGTTAAAGAAGCGCCACCTGCTTTTGGCCAAGCGCTCCATGACGGTAGCCATTGCCTTCTGCCTGTGCGGCATGGGCGGATCTGCCCTGACCGGTGATCTGTCTGCCCTGCAGGTAACAGAGCATCAGCCGGCCAAGCTTGCGGCCATGGAAGCTGAATTTGAAACCCAGGAGCCGCCGGCGGCCTGGAACCTGCTGGCCCTGCCCAGCCAAGATAACCTGGATAATTATATTTCTATCCGCATCCCGGCTCTGCTGGGCCTGATTGCTACCCACTCTCTTGACACTCCGGTCAAGGGACTGCGTGACATTGTGGCTGAAAATGAGGTGCGCGTTAGCAATGGTGCGGCAGCCCTGAATGCCCTGAACAAGATGCGTGCCGGTGAGGCTACGGATGAGGACAAGGCGGTGTTTGCAGAGCATCAGGATGATCTGGGCTATGGCCTGCTGCTTACCACCTATGCCCGCGACATTAGCAATCCGACGGCAGGTGAAATTAAGACTGCAGCCCATGAATCAATTCCGCCGGTCTTTATCAGTTTTGTCTCCTTCAGGGCCATGATGACCATGGTGGGGCTGATCGGCATCCTGACTTTAGCTGCGGCTTTCTTCCTGTGGTACAAGCGTGATCTGGTGGAGCGTGATAAATTCCTGAAGGTTTTAATCTGCATTATCCCGCTGCCCTTCATTGCCTGTGAGTTTGGCTGGATCCTGGCTGAGGTCGGACGCCAGCCCTGGGCCATTCAGGATATCCTGCCGACCGTGCTGGCTACCTCCAGCCTGACGGCAGTGGATGTGGGCCTGTCTCTTTTATGCTTTATCGGCATTTACAGCCTGTTCCTCTTCATTGAGCTGACCCTGATGTACAAGGCGGTACAAAAAGGTCCTGAGATAAGCTCTGCAGACGCTCACGGAGGTGTCTATGCTTGATTATGAGACTTTACAGGCCATCTGGTGGGTGCTGATCGGCCTTTTGTTAATCGGCTTTGCCGTGACCAATGGCATGGACATGGCTGTATCTGTGCTGTTATTCCCGCTGTGTGGCGGTAACCGGGCTGAGCGCTCAGCGGTCATCAGCACCATCGTGCCGCACTGGGATGGTAATCAGGTGTGGCTGATCACGGCCGGTGGCGCTATTTTCGCCGCCTGGCCTGAAGTATATGCAGCCTCCTTCTCAGGATTGTACTGGGCGATGCTGCTGGTGCTTTTTGCCATCTGGCTGCGTCCGCTGGCCTTTGATTACCGCAATCATGGTGAGAGTGAGCGCTGGTACCGTAACTGGGATCTGGCACTGACCGTAGGCAGCTTCGTGCCGATGTTAATTTTTGGGGTGGCCTTTGGCAATTTGCTGCAGGGCCTGCCGTTCTGGGCAGATGACAACATGCGCTGGCATTATGAAGGCTACTTCCTCAGTGCGCTGCTGCCCCTGTTAAATCCCTTTGCCTTATTGTGTGGCCTGGTGTCAGTGCTGATGCTGCTGACGCAGGGTTCCCTGTGGATTCAGCTGCGCACCGTGGATGCCATTGCCTGCCGTGCCCGTAAGTTCACCCTGATCTGCGGCCTGGCCACCGTGGTACTGTTCCTAATTGCAGGCATCATCGCTTACGGCCTGCCGGGCTGGCAGCTCGATGCACCTGCCCCGTATGGCAGCTATAACGTGATCACTGACAAGACTGTCAGTGTGATTGAGCACGGGTTGTTTGCCAACTATGTCCGTCTGCCGGTGGTGATCATCGTGCCGGTACTGGCCACGCTCTTCATGTTGCTATCAGTCTGGCACAGCTTTAAGGGGCGTCCGGGCAAGGGCATTATTTTCTCAAGCCTCGGCATTGCCTTTACCATTATCACTGCCGGTGCCGCACTGTTCCCCTTCGTGATGCCTTCAAGCGTCGATCCTGCATCCTCGCTTACGGTGTGGGATGCCACTTCCTCGCAGTTCACCCTGAACGTGATGCTGTATACCGTGATCATTCTGCTGCCAATTGCCTTGGCCTATACCGTATACGCCTATATGCGTATGTGGGGCAAGGTTTCTGCCGCAGACAGCATTGAGCATTGATAAGGAGGCTGTGACATGATCTATTTAGCCTGGTTTGTCGGACTGATGGGAGCCATCGCCTTTACGGTGATCGTGGCGCATATCGTCGAGAAGTGGGAAAACCTGTAGCCGCTTTGAAAAAGCCGCGCCTGATTGCCCTCCTCGGGCGACGGGCGCGGCTTAATCTTGCCTGGCAGTCAGCGCTCTTTTTTGCAGATGCGCTGCTAATGGCTCTCTTTTACTATTGCTGCGCTAAGGCGGCGGCGCAGATCCTGATTTTAAAGCAAGAAGTCCCTGAGGATATTTTGCTCGCAGCGGCCTTATGTGCCTGTGCCCGTTTTTTGCTGCAGCTGATCCTGGCCTTTTTAAATGCCAGCCTCAGTGAAAAAAGCGAGCATCTGCTGCGCCTTGAGATCTTTGCTGCCATGGCAAGACAGGGGCCTTTTTCTCCAGCACTGTCCCCAGCTTTAGCTTCCTCCACCCAGGAACTGTCTGAGGCCGTGGTGCCTTATTTTGCAGCTTACCGGCGCACCATGCGCCAGGTCATGATCCTGCCCTTGGTTCTGCTTTTTTGTGTCTATTTTGCCTCCCCGTTAAGCGCCCTGGTGCTGGCTGCCCTCTGTCCGCTGGTGCCGCTTTTCATGGTGCTGATTGGCCTGAAGGCTCGTGAGCTCAATGATCGGCAGCTTTTGCAGATAAAGCGTTTGTCCAATCGTTTTTTTGAAGCACTGTCGCATTTGCCCCTGATCTTTGCCTATAACCTAAGCAGCAAGGAGCTTGCAGCTGTGAGACGCATGAGCCGGCGCTGGCGAGTGGAGACCATGCATATCCTCTATGTGGCCTTCCTGTCGGCACTGGCCCTGGAGTTTTTCGCCACTGTGGGGGTGGCCTTTTGTGCCATCACCCTGGGTTTTGCGGTCTATGAGCAGGGTTTTTCTTACGAGCAGGCGCTGTTTGTGCTGTTGTGCGCCCCGGAGTTCTTCCTGCCCTTAAGGAAGCTTGGCCAGCACTATCATGCCAAGCAGCGGGCACTGGCGGCTGCAGCTGCAGTGGAAGATCTGTTTGCCCCTGCCCCTTGGGTACCGACTGCAGAAAATAGCGCAGCTGGGGCGGAAAAAAAGGCAGCAGATCTTACAGCAGTAGCGGCTGAAAATATTGAGCCCACGGGAAAACTGCTGCAGCCGGCTGCGGCAAGTCCCGCACACTGCCAGGCTACAGCTTATTCTGTCAGTGTCAGTAGCAGGTCAGCTGACAGCTTGCAGCCGCAATTTTCTGATCTTAAGGACTTTAAACTCAAGGCGGTGCGCTTTTGTGAGATCAGCGCGCGTTATCCCGATGGCCGCCTGGGGCTTGAGCGAGCAAGCTTTGAGTTAGGCGGCGGGCAGATTAACGTGCTGACCGGCCCTTCTGGCTGTGGCAAGAGCACTGCCTTAAATGTGCTGGCCGGCCTGTTGCGTCCCTGCGCCGGCAGCGTGGAGTTGAGCCTTGTCCACAGTTCGGGCCGGGAATGCCAGCTGGCGCTTGCAGACTTAAGTCCCAGGCAGTGGGCGGATCTGTTTACCTTCGTGCCGCAACGTCCCTATTTCAGTTATGGGACATTGCGCAGCAACTTGCGCCTTGCTGCCCCTCAGGCTTCAGATGAGGAGCTCTATCTGGCCCTGACCCGCGCCGGGGCGCAGCAGGTACTCTCTTTTCTGCCTCAAGGACTTGATTCCTTTATCGGGGATGATCATGCCGGGATCTCCGGCGGGCAGGCTCGTTTGTTTGCCTTAGCCCGGGCTTTGCTCAAGCCTGCCCCGCTGCTGCTTTTAGATGAGCCCAGTGCCAGTCTCGATGCAGATCTGGAACTTAAGTTGGCAGGAGCCCTGAAAAACTTGGCAGCCCTGGGACAGCTGACCTTAGTGATAGCAGCGCACCGCCCGCAGCTCATTGCCCTGGCCCAACGGGAGATCAAACTTGGCCCTGTTTAAGCTCCTTACCCTGATGCGCCTTGAATGGAAGGCTGCAGCGCTAGGCTTCCTGGCCTCCTTGTGCTCTACCTTTGCCTCGGTGGGGCTGATGGCTACAGCTGCCTGGTTTTTAACAGCTATGGGCGCAGCTTATGCCTTTGGCATTTTGCTCAATTTATTTGTGCCTTCAGCCCTGATCCGGCTTCTGGCCATCCTGCGTACCGGCCTGCGCTATGCTGACAGGCTGCTGTCCCATCAGGCCACCTTCAGGATCATTGAGAAGTTCAGGCTGCTGCTCTTTGCCAAGGCCCTGCGCCTGGAGCATTATGCACAGCTAAATTTCCGCACCGCTGATCTGGAGCGCAGGCTGCAGGGAGATATTGAACAGCTTGAACTTGCCTATCTGCGGCAATTCATGCCCTGTGCTACAGCCTTTGCCCTGGCGCTGACGGCGGGACTTATCTTAGTCAGTTTTTCAGCAAACCTGCTTGTTGTATTTTTAATCTGCTATCTTTGCTGCGGGGTGCTGGTGCCGGCGCTTCTTTCTTACCTGTCAGCTCCGGTCAGTGCGCGCTGCGCTGATCTGGGGATAAAACTGCAGCATGAGCTTAGCGATAATCTTAGCGGTTTGCTTGATCTGACCGTATTGGACGCCCTGTCCTATAAGCTGCAGTCCTTGCGCCAGCTCTCTTACTATCTGTCGCGCGGGCGCTTTTTTATTTCCTTGCTCGACGGCCTGGCGCAGGCTCTTTTGCTGCTCGGTGCCATGCTCTGCTTTGTCTGTTTTATCGCCCTGGCCGGCTCCTTGTACTTAAAGGGGCAGGTAAGCGCCGGGCAGACCATGATGCTGGCTATCGGAGCCTTAGCCTGTTTTGAAAGCCTGCAGCCGGTGGCTGCGGCTTTACTGTTATTGCCGGCAACTGAGCGCTCGGCCCGCCGGGTGTGGGATTTAAGCCAGGGACTGGAACGAAAGGAGGGCAAGAAAAGCCTTGAGGGCAAACTGCAGAGCATTTGCTGCGTGCAGCTGGGACTGACTCTGCCAGGCCACGATCAGCCTTTGCTTGAGGATTTCAGTTTTACCTTCAAGGCCACGGAAAATTATGCCCTCACCGGAGCTTCCGGCAGTGGCAAGACCAGCTTGCTCAGTGCACTGTCAGGCCTGATTGCACCTACAGCAGGGCGGATCCTCTACAACGGCATTGACGGAAGGGAGCTTAAGGCTGTCAGCCTGCATCAGCGCCTGACCCTGTGTTTCCAGGATCCGGGCTTTATGTCAGGCACTGTGCGCTCCATGTTTACCGCACTGCATCCGCAGGCAGCGGAGGCGCAAATCAGGAGTGCCCTTGAAGTGGTGGAGCTGTGGTCATTTATTGAAAGCCTGGACGGCGGGTTGGATGCATATCTGGGCCACCATGGTAATGCGTTGTCAGGCGGGCAGGCCCGCAGGCTGTCCTTGGCCCTGGCTTTGTTCCGTCAGTGTGATTTCCTGTTGCTCGATGAGCCCGGTGAGGGACTGGATCCGGTGCAGGAAGAACGGATTTTAAAAAGGATTTTAAGTTATAGGCGCGGGGTGATCATGGTGACCCACCGTAAGTCCGGGCTTTATTTGTGTGATAAAATTCTGCGCTTAGAAACTGAAAGTTAAGGTAAAATTTTACCGATATGAAGCCGCAGCCTGGTAGCCCTGACAGCTAGGGAAGTGCGGTACTCCCAGCATGACGGGCTATGCCCGTGTCCTGCGCAGATGGCGCCAAAGAGAACTATGAGCATCAAGCAAGAAAAACCTGAAATCCTGTCTGCTGCTGTCAGTGCTGCCAAGGTAGCACCTCCAGCTTCCGCGGGGCATCAGGCCGCGCTCATCGACAGCACTTGCTCTGAAGAAGATCAGGCCGGCACAGAGCTTGCCGCTGTCCGGGATGCAGCTGCAGCAGAAAGCCCGGTGATTACAGCAGGTACTGCAAGCACAGCAAGTGCGGACTTAAAGCCGGGCAGTAAAGGCAGTAAGGATGCAGCCTTTGCTGAAGGCTCCATGATGCTTGCCCCGGTGGGTAACCTTGAAAGCTATATCAAGACCATCAATCAGGTGCCGATGCTGGAGCAGGAGGATGAACGCAATTTAGCCCGCCGCCTGAAGGAATACGGCGATCTGGATGCTGCGCGCAAGCTCATTTTGTCGCATCTGCGCCTGGTGGTCAGCATCGCCCGCGGATATGCCGGCTATGGCCTGCCGGTTTCTGATTTGATCCAGGAGGGCAATATCGGCCTGATGAAGGCAGTGCGCCACTTTGATCCTGAAGTGGGGGGGCGTCTGGCTGCCTTTGCGGTGCACTGGATTAAAGCTGAGATCCATGATTACGTGATCAAGAACTGGCGGGTAGTCAAGGTAGCCACCACCAAGGCTCAGCGCAAGTTGTTCTTTAAGTTAAGGCAGAACAAGAAACATCTGGGCTGGTTCAATGAAAGTGAGCGTGATGCCGTGGCCTCGGATTTGGGGGTGAACGCCTCCGATGTGGCTGAAATGGAAACCAGGCTGGCCGGACAGGATATTGGCTACGATCCTGACGGTGATGATGCTGACTCCGCCAGGGGCGGGGCATTGGCTCCGGCGGCTTATCTTGAGGATGAGAACTCCAATTTTGCCCAGGCCTTTGAGCAAAGTGACTATCAGTCCTGGGAGTTAAAGCGCCTGGCCCTGGCCCTGCAGGAGCTGGATGAACGCAGCCGTTATATTATCAAGCGCCGCTGGCTGGATGAGGATAAGGCCACCTTGCAGGATCTGTCGGCTGAACTTAAGGTTTCTATTGAAAGGGTGCGGCAGATTGAAAGCACGGCCTTAACTAAGATCAAAAAATCCATTTTGCAGGGCAGTGCTGACAGCCCTGAGGCCTTACCCCGGGCCAGTACCTCCTCCCGCCAGCAGACTAAGGCAGACATAGTCAGGGCTAAGGCGGCCACAGCTAAAAGTGGCAGCAAGTCCCGTAAGGGGCGGACGGTACAGCTCTGAGCACAAGCCTGATACCTACCAGGCTGTCCCATAATCCAAGCTATCTTCCATCTATGAACTACCTCAAGCTCACGCATGAGGAATTTCGCAATAATTAGTTAAAAATAGCCCTTGGCCAGCAGGGGCAAGTTTACCGTGCCCCGTTTGTCGGCAGGAAACGGACAAAATGGCATATCCATGCGCCTTGGCAGTAACTTTTGCTTTTTGTATATGTGATGCGCCAAAGCTGTCGTAGCTGCAGCGCTCTTCCGGCGCATAAGTCCTTATCCCTTAGCTTTTGTCAGTTATGTCCGCAGAGGGCAGCAGCACGGGCTACGGATCTGCGGTATGGGGGAAATGGCTGGAGGTGTTGTGGAAAAATTTGTCTGTATAGGCGGACTCCTGATCGTGATGATGAACTAGATGAGGTCTGGTTTACATAATTTATTCACAGTGGCGAACTGTTCATGTTTGTGAACAAACAGCGTAAGCTGTTTCAAACTTATGAAATTGTGGAATTTTTAGTATTTAATTAGAGCCTTGCTTCTGTTAATTTTAGATGCGGGTAATCAGTTGAGACAGGGTTTAGTTCAGATTTATGAATCCAGTGCCGATAGCTGCCAGCTCCACGGTGCCTGTGGCGGGAAAGGGTAAAAATGTGAAACTAGTCAAGTCGGTGGTGCGCACTATTGATCTGCTGCTGCTGTTCGTCAATACCAGGCGCTACCTGACCTTGCAGGATATCAGTGAGATGCTGGAACTGCCCAAATCATCCACCTTTGAGCTGGTCAATACCATGGTGGAAAAGGGCATTCTGGAATTAAAGCCCACCGGCCGCAAGGTGTATGGTCTGTCGCTCCTGGCCTTTGAGATAGGCGCAGCGGCAGTGTCGGAGCTTGGCGTGACCGATATCGCCCGCCCCTATCTGCAGGAACTTAACCGCGATACCGGCGGTACGGTGTTCCTGGGGGTGGAAAGTCGTGGCAGTATCGTCTATGTGGAACGCGCTGAGGATCACTCATTGGTCAAGGCTGAGGCTAAGCTGGGCAGCAGGCGCGATTTGCACTCTACCTCCCTGGGCAAGGCAGCCCTGTATGCACACAGCGATGATGAGATTTTAAAGCTGTTAGGCCCTGAGCCTTATGCTGCTAACACCCCGCTTACCTTAACTACCGCCGCTTCAGTGCTGGAGGATGCCCGTATATCCCGTGAGCGCGGTTATACCGTGGATGATCGTGAGGATACCATGATGATGTATTGCGTGGGCTCAGTGCTGCGCAATCAGCGCAATGAGCCGGTGGCCTCCATTTCAGTGGCCAGCCTGGTCAAGCTGATGACGGAACAGAAAAAAGCTTATGTGGCAGACCGGGTCCGTCAGGCTGCACTTAAGATCTCACGCCAGCTCGGTTTCCGGGGAGAGCTTTTGTATTAAGTGGATTAAGACAGTTTTCAGTATTTTCATTAATTTTTTCACTAACAGACAAGAGGATGATCTTATGAAGTTAAATTTCTTCAAAGCATGCAAGGCCGCAGCTGTGGGCCTGTCCTTAGCTGCCTGCGTCGGCGCTGTTACCAATGCCGAGGCTGCGCCTAATTTCCCGCGCAAGCAGATCCAGATTGTGGTTCCTTATGCTCCGGGTGGTGCTTCTGATGTGGTGGCACGTATTTACGGCAAGGAGCTTGAAGGCGTGTTGGGCAAGCCGGTGATCATTGTCAACCGTACCGGTGCCTCCGGAGCCATCGGCCTGGAGTCAGTGAAAAACGCCCGCCCGGATGGTTACACCATGTCCTATATGCCGGTGGAATCCACCATGTTAAAGGCGCTGGGCATTGCTGAAGTGTCAAGTGATGACTTTGACTTCGTCTGCCGCATTATGACCATTCCGGCCGCCATTACCGTGTCCGCTGATGCCCCGTGGAACACCCTGGATGAGTTCTTAACCTATGCCAAGGAAAATCCGGGCAAGGTGCTGGTCGGTAACTCAGGTTCCGGCTCCATTTGGCACGTAGCTGCCGCCTCCCTGGCCAAGGCTGCCGGGGTGGAGTTCACCCATGTGCCGTTTGACGGTGCTGCCCCGGCTATTGCCGGCCTTCTGGGCAAGAACATCACTGCCGTAGCAGTGTCCCCGGCTGAGGTCAAGGCCAATGTGGATGCTGGTCAGTTCAAGGTGTTGGCGGTGATCGGTGATGCCCATTCTTCCGTGGTGCCTGACGTAAAGACTACCCGTGAGCTTGGCTATGACGTCACTGCCATGGGTTGGGGTGGTTTTGCCGTACCGAAGGGCACTCCTGAGGAAGTGGTGCAGATCCTCTCTGACGCCTCTGCAAAGGTGGCTCAGTCTGAGAACTTAAAGAGCCTGCTCAAGGAAAGAGGGTTTGAGTATGCCCCGCTGACTGGCACTGAGATGGATGCCTTTGCCAAGGATCAGCTGGATCAGTACTCCCAGCTCATTCCTGAGCTGCTGGGCAAGAAGTAAAAAGCTTCATTGCTGCAATTAACTTGAAATAAAGAAGCCGCCGTCCTGTACGGCGGTTTTTGAAGATCGGAGACAAATAATGTGGGATAAATTCAAGGGCGATCCCTTAATGGGATTTATCTTTGTGATCTTCGGGCTGATCTTCCTGGTTCCGGGCATCGGCTATGGCCTGTCATCCCCGGGCGGTCTGCCAGGCCCAGGAGCGGGTTTCTTCCCCACCATCACTTCGGCCCTGACGGTATTTTTCGGGCTGTGGATTATCTATGATGGGCTGAAAAAGGGCAGCGTGGATTATTTCGGACAGGATCCGGAACAGCGTTCGAACTTTAAGATCATAGCGGTAGTCTGTGCCGCCTTCATCGCCTTCCTGCTGATTTGGGTATATATCAATTTCTTCCTTGGGATCGCGATGTTATCGCTGTTTTATAACTTTATTTTCAAACGTACCTGGAAATTCAACCTGATTTTCACCGTGGTGCTCACCGGTATGCTTTACGTGGTGTTTGAGCGCCTGCTGTACATTCAGTTTGCGCTGTAAAGGAGAGTCTTGCGATGGATATGTCTTTGTGGTGGGACAGCTTTTTAGCCATCCTCACCCCTGAGGTGCTGATGTTCAACGCCGCCGGCGTGCTCATTGGCATTGTGATCGGTGCGCTGCCCGGTCTGTCAGCCACCATGGCGATCGCTATCTTAACCCCAATCACTTTCTGGTTTGATCCTTCCTGCGGTTTTGCGATGTTAATCGGCGTGTGGAACTCTGCCATTTTCGCAGGCGGCATCACGGCTATTTTAATCAATACCCCGGGAACCCCGGCCTCCATTGCCTCCACCTTTGACGGTTATCAGATGTACCGGCAGGGCAGGGGCGGCCTGGCGCTTGGCATCAATGTGATTTACTCTGCCATTGGCGGTATCATTTCGACTCTGTTCCTGATTTTCCTGGCCTTCCCGATCGCCTCCTTTACGGTATCCTTTGGCCCTACTGAATACTTCATGCTGGCGTTGTTTGGCCTGATGATGATGATCTCAGTGTCTGAGAACAATGTGGTCAAGGGCATGGCGGTGGGTTTTGCCGGCCTGACCCTGTCCACGGTCGGCATCGATCCGATCCTGGCAGTCAAGCGCTATACCATGGATTCGACCTCGCTGGCTGCCGGCATCAGCTTCCTGCCGGTCATGATCGGTATGTTTGGTCTCGGTGAAGTACTCAATCAGATGTATGAGTACAAACAGTCCACTGCAGGCTCAGCCCTGGAAATGCTGAAAAAGGCTTCTGCCAAATTAGGCAGGATCCTTCCCACCTGGAAGGAGTTCAAGCAGTTCTTCAGACCTACCGTGCTGGCCGGTGCTGAGTCCACCATTATCGGTGCCATTCCGGCAGCCGGTGCCGACATTGCCTCCATTATCTGTTGGGGACAGGCCAAGAAACTGTCCAAGAATCCCGATGAATACGGTAAGGGTTCAGCTGAGGGCTTTGCGGTGTCTTGTACCTCCAATAACGGTGTGCTGGGCGGTGCCCTGACCACCATGCTGACCTTGGGTATCCCGGGTGATGCGGTGACTGCCATCTTGATTGGTTCCCTGATGATGTACGGCATGCAGCCTGGGCCCAAGATGTTTACTGAGGATACCGGCTTCGTGATGCAGATCATGCAGCTCATGATCCTGTCCAACATCGCCATCGTGGTGTTCGGCCTGCTCTCGGCCAAGATGTCAGCCAAGATCTTAAATGCCCGTCCGCAGACAGTGTGGGTAGGTGTGACTGCGCTGTGCGTGGTAGGCTCCTATGCCCTGAACAATTCCTTCTCGGACGTGCTGTTAATGGCTGCAGCCGGTGTGGTCGGCTTTATCTTCAAGCGCGGCGGCTTTGCCCCGGGACCTTTCATCTTGGGTCTGCTGCTGGGCGGTATGTTGGAATCAAATTTAAGAAGGGCGCTGGTAATGTCGCAGGGATCCCTTGATATCTTCTTTGAGCGTCCGGTAACCCTGGTGCTTATGATCTTAATCGCCCTGACCCTGTGCTTCCCGCTCATTAAGAAGGCGGTGCTCAAGAGGAGGAAAGCAGCATGAGCAGCGTATTGGCTGAAATTGAAAAAATCGGCATGATCCCGGTCATGGCCATTGATCGGGTCGAGCGTGCCCTGCCGCTGGCCCGGGCCCTGAGTGCAGGCGGCTTGCCCTTAATGGAAGTGATGTTCCGTACTGAGGCGGCAGCGGAGAGTATCCGGCAGATTGCAAAGGCTTGCCCGGACTTTATCGTGGGTGCCGGCACCATCTTAAGCGTGGATCAGGCACAGACGGCGCTGGAGTGCGGGGCACAGTTCCTGGTGGCTCCGGGCTTTAACCCGGAGGTGGCTGAATTTGCAGTGCGCAAGGGCGTGCCATTTGTCCCAGGCTGTGTCAGCCCCACTGAAGTGGAGGCGGCGCGCAAGTTGGGACTTAGCGTGCTCAAGTTCTTCCCGGCCGTGCAAAATGGCGGGGTTCCGGCCATGCGCCTGTTGAACGGCCCTTATCCTGAGGTGCGTTTTGTACCGACCGGCGATCTGACTTTAGAGCTTGCCATTGAGTATTTAAGCTATCACAAGGTGGCAGCTGCCGGCGGTGATTTCATGCTGAGCTATGCAGATCTGCATGCGGACAATTACGAAAAAATCAGCGCAGACACCCAGGCGGCAGTGCAGGCTTACTTGAATTTCCATGTGGCACACATGGGAATGAATGCGCACAGCAAAGACGGGGCACAGACCTTAGCCTCGCGTTTAGGCGCAACTTTAGGACTTGGCACCACCGTCTATGAGCGCAGTACCTTTGCCGGCTCGCTCTTTGAAATCATGCATCAGCCCTATTATCACGAAAAGGGTCATGTTGCCATCGGCACCCGTGACGCCACCCGGGCTTACTACTATTTAAAGCGCCGCGGCGTGGAGTTCTTTGAGGACAGCGTGACCTGGGATCAGCAAGGACGCGTGATCGCAGCTTACATGAAGGAAGATTTTGAAGGTTTTGCCCTGCATCTGGTGCAGGACTAATTTACAGTGAGGATAGTTATATGAAGACTATGCACGGCGTTATCAACGCCATGACCACCCCGTTTAACGAAGATGGCAGTATTGATGTACAGAGCCTGAAGAATCAGGTCAATTTCCTGATTGAAAAGGGCGTCAACTGCCTTTATCCCCTCGGTACCACCGGTGAGATGTACCTGCTGAGCACCGAGGAGCGCAAATTAGTGGCCAAGACCGTGGTGGAGGAAGCGGCACATCGCGTGACCGTATTCATCCACGTCGGTTCCATGACCACTAAGGAAGCCTGTGAACTGGCTGTACATGCCCGTGACATTGGGGCTGACGGCGTGGGTGCGGTGACCCCCAGCTACTTTGGCTGCCAGGACCGCTTCATTGAGCAGTATTACAAGGATATTGCCGCAGCCGTGGGGCCTGACTTCCCAATTTACCTTTATTCCATCCCGCAGTGCTCGGGCAATGATATCAAGCCTGAGGTGGCTGAGCGCATTGCGGCAGCCTGCCCCAATGTAGTCGGCATCAAGTACAGCTATCCGGATATGAACCGGGTGCTGCAGTATCTGCAGGTGCGCGGTGGTGACTTCTCGGTGCTGGTAGGCCCGGATAAGCTGTTTGTGGCAGCTTTGGTCAGCGGTGCCAAGGGTGTGGTTTCCGGAATTGCCGGCCCCATGCCGGAGCCTTTCGTGGCAGTGTATAAGGCCTGGGAGGCAGGTGACATTATTAAGGCAGGGCAGCTGCAGAAGGTGGCAGTGGAAGTTACCGATCTGCTGCGTGGCGGCAGTGACATGGCAGTATTCAAGGAAATGCTGCGCCGCCGCGGTATCGTTAAGACCTCTGTGATGAGAAAGCCTCTGCTGGAGCTGCTGCCCGATGATGCAGACAATCTGTGGAAGCAGCTGCAGCCTTATCTTGCCATGTATAAATAATAAAGTGGCACAGCTCACAGCGCGGGCGGCTGTGATGGGCTGTTAAGGCCAGCTTGCTGCAAAATGCAAAAACTTCCCGCTTTTTTGCAAAACAATTGCATGACTAAGGTCAATAAAAGCGGGTTTTGTTGTCTTTAAAATCTTTAACCAGTAAAAAAGTTATTGACTCTATTTGAGGAAAGATAAATGCAAAGATTACTTAATGATCCTACCAAGTACGTAGACGAGATGCTTGAAGGCTTATACCGCAGTGCTCCGGACAAGATCACCTATGTGGCAGATGATCCGCGCTGCCTGGTAAAGAAGCACAAGAAGCAGGGTAAGGTCGGTTTGGTCACCGGCGGCGGCTCCGGGCATTTACCCCTGTTTTTAGGTTATGTCGGTGAGGGCATGCTGGACGGCTGCGGCGTCGGCGGCGTGTTCCAATCACCGAGCCCTGAGCAGATCCTGGAGATCACCAAGGACGTCAATCAGGGTGCAGGCGTCATCTACATTTACGGCAACTATGGCGGCGACATCATGAACTTTGGCATGGCCAAGGACATGGCCGAGATGGAAGACATTGAGGTGCGTGAAGTCATCGCCGGTGAGGATGTGCTGTCCTCCCCGAAGGGCAAGGAAGACAAGCGCCGCGGTGTGGCCGGTATCTTCTACGTGTTCAAGGTAGCCGGTGCTGCTGCCGAGGCCATGAAGCCTATTGATGAGGTGGAACGCTTAGCTCAGAAAGTGTGCGCCAACGTGCGTACTTGCGGCATGGCTCTGTCCCCGTGCATTATCCCGGAAAAGGGCAAGGCCAATTTCGAGCTGCCTGAGGGCAAGATGGAGATCGGCATGGGCATCCATGGCGAGCCTGGTATCAAGCTTGAGGACTTAAAGCCGGTTGACGCCATCGTCGATCAGATGCTGGGAGCCGTGCTTGAGGATCTGCCTTACGTCAAGGGCGATGAGGTCTCCGTGCTGATCAATGGATTAGGTGCTACCCCGCAGGAAGAGCTGTACATCGTGATGCGTCGCGTTGCCCAGATCCTCGATGAAAAGGGCATCAAGATCTTCAACAGCTATGTCGGTGAGTACGCCACTTCCATGGATATGGCCGGTATGTCTATCTCCCTGCTCAAGCTTGATGATGAGCTCAAGGAATACATCAAGGCACCGTTTGACACCCCGTTCATGCGTCAGTTCCAGCTCTAAGTGATAAGTGCGTGTAAGGAGATAAAGATGTCTTTGGGCAAAGAATATTTGCAACAGGCCATTGCCGCTTGCTCGGCGCTGATGGAAGAGAACAAGCAGTATCTGATAGATCTCGATTCAGCTTTGGGTGACGGTGATCTGGGGCTTACCATGACCGCCGGTTTTGCTGAGGCTTCTTCCTTTATCAATGGCAGCAGCGAAACTGATCTGGGCAAGCTTATCATGCAGATGGGCATGGCCATTTCCCGTAAGGTTCCTTCAACCATGGGCACTCTGGTAGCCAGCGGTTTCATGGGTGCAGGCAAGGCCTTAAAGGGCAAGGAAGCCTTGGATGACGCTGATATCGCAGCTTTCTTTGAGGCTTTTGTCCAGGGCGTGATGAACCGCGGTAAGGCCGCCCCGGGCGATCGTACCTTAGTTGACGGCATTCATCCGGCAGCTGAGGCCTTAAAGGGTGCTATCAGTGCCGGCAAGAGCTTGCAGGATGCCTTTGCTGAGGCAGTCGCTGCAGCTAAGGACGGCGTGGAGCGTACCAAGCAGATGCTGCCCAAGTTTGGCCGTGCTGCTTATTACGGTGAGCAGGTTCTGGGCAAGGAAGATCAGGGTGCCGTGGTCGGCAGCCTCATCATTACTGGTTTCAGCAAGGCCCTGGCTTAGTTAAAGTAAGCCCGGGCTCTGAAAAACAGAGGGATCAGCGGCGCCTGATTGCCGCTGATCTCTGAAACTTTGTTGATTAGATAAGGAGAGTTTTATGAAGAAGTTGCTTGCAGGCGCATTGGCTGTGGCTTTGTCCCTGGGCATGATGGCCTCGACTTCCTCCGCTTATGCTGCAGATGACGGCAAGTATGTGGTAGCCGGCGTAGGCAAGGATCGTACCCCCTGGTTCAACCGTCACTCTGAGGGTGTGGTGCAGGGCGCTGAGGAAAACGGCATGGAAGGCATTTACTCTGCCGCCCCTACCGCTGACGAGGCCCAGCAGGTACGCATTATTGAGGACAATATTTCCAAGGGTGTCAATGCCCTGCTGGTTGTCCCGAATAATGCCAAGTCCCTGGAGCCTGCCTTTGCCCGTGCCCGTGAGGCTGGTATTGCTGTGATCACCCACGAGTCCCAGGGTCAGGTCAATGCTGACTACGACATCGAGATGTTCAACAACACCACCTTCGGTGAGCTGATGATGGATGAGCTGGTGAAGTTCACCCAGGGCAAGAAGGGCACTTACGCTATTTACGTGGGCTCCCTGACTGTTCCTGCTCACAACATGTGGGCCGATGCTGCCATCGCCAAGCAGAAGGCTGAGTACCCGCAGCTGACCTTCATCAACAAGTTCCCGGTCTCTGAGGATCGTAACGCTTCCCGTCAGACTGCCCTGGAGTTAATCACCACCTATCCTGATCTGGTCGGCATTATCTGCATGGGTTCTGAGGGTGCCCCGGGCGTAGCCCAGGCTCTGCGTGAGAAGGGTCTTAAGGATAAGATCGCCGTCTTAGGTGTGACTACCCCGAACGTTGCCCGCCGTGCCTTAAAGGATGGCTACATGTCTGAAGCTATCCTGTGGGATCCGGCTCAGGCTGCCCGTATCCAGGCTTATATCGCTAAGATGGTCTTAGATGGCCGTCAGGACGAAATCAAGCCGGGCTTCGAGGTTCCGGGTTTTGGTGCTCCGGAGATTATTGATCACAACCTGATCTTTAACAGCCCGCTGCAGATCACCAAGGAAAATGTTGACGATTACAACTTCTAATTTTTGACAGCCTGGCCTAAAAAGCCAAGCTTCCCTGAAAAGCTGCCAGGGTTTTGGTTTGCAGCTTTCAGGTTTTAAACATAAAGGGCACAGCTTAAATAAAAGCTGTGCCTGATCTCCCGCCCTTAAGGCGGGACAGGTTACAAGGCCGCAACGACGGATCTTATAAGGATTTATAAGAGCAAGCCCGCGCTTTGCGGTAAGTAGGGCCGCTTTTTTGGGAGCGGCTTTTTTGTGAAAAAGGACAAGCTATGCTGCTTAAAGCTGAGAAAATAACGAAGCGCTACGGTGGTGTGGTGGCTCTCGATCAGGTGGATTTTGACATGGTGACCGGAGAAATTCACGGCCTGGTCGGTGTCAATGGCTGCGGCAAATCCACCCTGATGAAGATCATCGCCGGCGCAGAGCATCAGACCGCGGGCAAGATCTATATTGATGACGTGGAGCGTGCCCCGTACTCTCCGGCCGAGGCCATGCAGTACGGCATCGGCATCATCTATCAGGATCTCTCGCTCTTCCCCAATTTGTCTGTTTACGAAAACATTTACTTAAGTAAGGTCATTGCCTCGGGCAAGAAAACCATTTCTCCCAAGGAGTTTAAGGCTGGTATTGAGGAGATTGTAAAGTCCCTGGGCATTGAGCTCGATCTTACGGCCAACCTAGGTGAGCTGCCGATTGCCAAGCAGCAGTTAGTAGCCATTATCCGCGCCCTGTTCAACAAGAGCCGTCTGATTATTTTAGACGAGCCTACCACCGCCTTAACCGGCAGTGAAATTGCCAATTTGTTCAAGATATTAAATTCCCTGAAGGCGCAGGGAATTTCCTTTATTTTCATCAGCCACAAGCTGCCTGAGCTGCTGCAGGTCTGTGATCGCATCACCGTGTTTAAGGATGGCCATTTAATCAATACCTTTGATAACCATCAGCCGCTGCAGCAAAGCGAAATTGAGCGTGCCATGCTGGGCAAGGAGATCACCTACAAGAAGTATCCTTCTACTGCCGGGCAGGATGTGGTGCTTAAGGTCAGCAACCTGTCCTTGAAGAATAATTTCAAGGATATTTCCTTCAGCCTGAAAAAGGGTGAGGTATTGGGTATTGCCGGACAGCTTGGTTCTGGCCGTACTGAACTTGCCATGGCGCTGTTTGGTGCAGAACCGGCACAAAGCGGCAGCATTGAGGTGGCAGGTCATCAGGTATCCTGTTCTTCAATCGGCAAGGCGGTGGAAAACGGCATTGCCTATGTGCCGGAAGATCGCCTGAACCTTGGTCTGGTGATTGATCAGAGTATCCGGCGTAATGCTACCTTGTGCTCCTTAAGAAGGCTCAATACCTTTGCCGGACTTTTGGATTTAAATGCCTACAAGGAACTGGCAGCTAATCTGATGGTGGAGCTTAAGGTCAAGTTTGGCCGCATTTCCAATAAGATAAGCTCGCTGTCAGGTGGTAATCAGCAGAAAGTGGTGCTGGCCAAGTGGCTTGCCATCAAGCCGCGCATCCTGATCCTCGACAGCCCGACCGTCGGTATCGATGTCGGTGCTAAGAGCGCCATTTATGAGACTGTGCATGCCAAGGCGCAGGAGGGCATGGCTTTCCTGTTTATCTCAGACGAACTTCCCGAACTCCTGTCCAATTGCGATCGCATCCTGGTCATGGGACATGGTCGCATCAAGGAAGAACTTGCCACTGCAGGCCTGACCGAGGCGCAGCTGCAGGAAGCCATTGTGAGGGGAGGGGCTTAATTAAATGAACACTAAGATTTTCAAAAGCCGCGAGTTTTTGCTCTTTGCTTTTATCGTACTGTTTTCAGTGCTGATTTCATTTGTCAATCCGAAATTTTTATCCTACGAAAACTTTGTGGATTTGCTTAAGTCCTATACCATCCTCGGTATTTTTTCCCTGGGCGTGTTGCTGGTACTGCTCTCCGGCGGCTTTGATCTGTCATTTACCGCCATTGCACAGGTGGTGCAGTATGCGGTGGTGTATTACTTCATTGCCTGGGCTATAGATAATGTGTATGTGGCCATTGTGGCCAGCCTGCTGATTGGAGCCATGCTAGGCTTTGTCAACGGCTTTATCATCTACTATTACCGCATAACCGCCATTATCGTTACCATTGCCACCAATAGCATCTATATCGGCTTTTTGTACGTGGTGACCAATGGCGATCTGCTCTATGACATCCCTTATTCTTTCTCGGTGCTCTCTGATACTAAGCTCTTTACGGTATTAAATGAGAACGGGGCGGAAGTGGGTGTATGCCTGGCTACCGTATTGTGGCTGCTCATGGCCTTGGGACTGCATTTCTTTGTCAGCCGTACTGTGCTCGGCCGCAGTATTGTGGCCTTAGGTGGCAATGCGCTGTCAGCTCAGCGTGTGGGCTTTAATCTGCGCTTTACCACCCTGTTCATCTATACCTTCGTCGGCTCCATGGCAGGTTTTGCCAGCCTGATCCAGGTTTCCATCTTCCAGTCAGTGGTGCCAAACTCCATGGTCGGTTCCGAGCTGGAGGTGATTGCAGCAGTGGTACTGGGCGGTGCTTCCGTTACCGGCGGTCGCGGCACGGTGCTGGGCACCTGCCTTGGTGTGCTGCTCTTTGCGGTATTGTCAAACGGCATGACCTTGATGAAGATCTCTCCTTTCTTCTATGAGATTTTTACCGGCATCGTGATCCTGATCTCGGTGACCGTCAATGCGCTGCAAGATATACAGAGAAAGCGCTCGCAGGTCAGAGTGCAGGTGGAGGAATAAAAATGGAACAGCAAAAGAGAATGCCGCGCATTATCCGCGAAAATCAGATTCTGCTCATCGTCATGGTGCTGGTATTCTTCCTGATGAGCGCCCTCAACGGCCAGCGCTTCTTTGCGCTTGATAACATCGCTTCCATGGCCTATCAGCTGCCGATTTTAGGCTGCCTGGCCATGGGCATGATGGTGGCCATGCTCTCAGGCGGCATTAACCTGGCCATTATTGCCACAGCAAACTTCAACGGTATCGTGATCGCGCTGGTGTTGCAGCAGATCATGGGACCGGAAAACATGGCAGCCGCCCCGCTGAGCGTCAGCCTCCTTGCCATTGCGATAGCCTTTGTCTTCTCGATGCTGGTGGGTGTGATAAACGGCCTGTTCATTTCGCTGCTTAAGATCCCGGATATCCTGGTGACCTTAGGTACCATGACCATCATCGCTGGCCTGAATGTGGCCCTTACCAGCGGCTATACCATCTCCGGCTTCCCCAAGGAAATTTTAGCCCTCGGCAATGGCCATCTGTTTGGCATACCGTCATCGCTTTTGATCTTCATCTTTGGCTGTGCGGTCTGCTCGCTGCTACTTAATCGCACGCAGTTTGGCTCCTCGCTGTACATGATGGGCTCCAACCCTAAGGCCGCACGTTTTTCCAACATCAACATCGTCAAGGTCTCGGTGCAGCAGTACATGCTCTCCTCCTTCTTTGCGGTGTTGACCTCGCTGGTGATGATTGGTCAGTTAAACTCCGTCAAGGCAAGTTATGCAGACTCCTACCTCTTGGTCTCAATCCTGGCGGGCTTCCTGGGTAACGTCAATCCTTTCGGTGGCTTTGGCAAGGTCTGTGGCATGGTGATTTCAGTCATCATCCTGCAGTTCATCTCAAGCGGCCTTAATCTGATGAGCGTTGATTCCTTCATGATCACCGCCATGTGGGGCATGATTATCGTGGTGGTGGTAGTGATCAAAGGCTCCTGGCCCAAGATTGCCCAGGTCTTAAAGGAAAAGAAAACGCAGCAAGGTTGAGCTGCATTGAAATCAAAATAAACACCGTCCCCGGAGTTAAGGTAATCCGGGACGGGCTGATAAGGGCGCACCGGCAGGCAAGCGGGAGCGCCTTTTTACTTTGAGCCCGGTATTTTGCCCTCCACTGCGCTAAATACAGTAAGGCAGAGTGCTGCGCCTGCAATAAGGCTGCAATAAGTTGTGCTTTATTTTTATAATGTTAGCTGCGAACTAACATAGTTTTTCCGGGGTAACAGCATGCAGCGTATCGCTTTAGGTTCCCGTTCTTTCAGGGATCTTCGATCAAAGCACAGTTTATACGTAGATAAAACAGCTAGTATCCTGGAGTTACTCTGTGCAGACGTTTATGGTTCTGCCCTGGGGCCGCAAAGTCAGGTGTCTTTGATTACCAGACCTCGGCGCTTTGGCAAAACCCTGTGGCTTAGCATGCTAAGCGAGTTTTTTGATCTTGCTAAAAAGCCAGAGGGAACCTTGCTCTTTGAGGGGCTTGAGATCCTGAAATATCATGAGCTGTGTGCTGCATGGATGCATCAGTTCCCAGTGGTATTCCTGAGCATGAACTACCTACGCACTTACGTGCGAGGTTTCGTGAAGACGGTGCCTCACTTTTAGTAAGCACCCATTACTGGGCACTTACGGGCATGTCCACAATGCCCCCATCAGGTCGGAGCAAAAAAGCC
>CALXOT010000124.1 GCA_944390085.1 uncultured Succinivibrionaceae bacterium | reverse complement strand
CCTGAATTCTTAGAGAGTATTGTACATGATCAAAATGTGCGACACCCGCCGCTTTCATCCCCAGGCTCACGCAAGGGGAATTACGCGGCATTAGTTAAAGCTGCAGGCAACAGTTCAGGCCGCGGCTTAGGCCGCGACAATGTTTACCAGACGTCCTTTGACGTAAATCACCTTGCGGATTTGCTTGTCCTGCAGGAATTTGGCAGCAGCTTCATCCTGCAAGGCTGCATCCTTGATCTCCTCTTCAGAGGCATCTGCAGCGACAGTGATGCGAGCGCGTACCTTGCCGTTTATCTGTACCACGATCAGCATCTCGTCTGCCTGCAGGGCCTCAGGATCAACCTCCGGCCAGCGGGCATCCTTATCCAGATCCAGGGTATTGCCCAGCATGCGGTAGAGTTTGAAGCAGATATGCGGCACGATGGGATAGAGCATCAGCACTACCGCATTGTATACCTCATAGCGCACAGCCCTGCCCACATCATCGGCACGCTCATATTTAGATACCGCATTTAAAAGCTCCATCACTGAGGCGATGGCGGTGTTAAAGGTCTGGCGGCGCCCCATGTCATCTGAGACCTTGGCGATGGTACGGTGCAGGGTGTTGCGCAGGCGGTGCTCCTCAGAGCCAAGCTTGCTCTTGTCAAGAGCCGGAGCCGGACCTTGCTGCACCAGATCGCATACTTGCTTGTAGAGCTTCTTTAAGAAGCGGTTGGCACCTTCCACACCGGACTGACGCCACTCCAGGGTTAGTTCTGCCGGCGAGGCGAACATTAAGAACAAGCGCATGGTGTCAGCACCATACATGCGTACCATGTCCTCAGGATCGATGCCATTGTTCTTGCTCTTTGACATCTTGATCATGCCCTCGTGCACCAGCTCGTGACCTGCAGCATCGACGGCTTTGGTAATGTTGCCCTTATTGTCACGGGTGACGATAGCGTCAAGCGGGCTTACCCACACGCGGGCACCTTCAGCATTGACATAGTAGAAGGCATCGGCCAGCACCATGCCCTGGCACAGCAGGTGCTTGAATGGTTCATCGCCGCTGACCATGCCGGCGTCGCGCATTAACTTGAAGAAGAAGCGGGAGTACAGCAGGTGCAGTACGGCATGTTCAATGCCTCCGATGTACTGATCAACCGGCAGCCAGTAATCTGCCGCACTTCTTTCCACCATGCCGCCCTCATAGCGCGGGGAGCAATAACGGGCAAAGTACCAGGAAGATTCCATGAAGGTATCAAAGGTATCGGTCTCACGGGTGGCTTTCTTGCCCTCATAAGTAGTCTGATACCAGTTGGGATCAGTCTTAAGCGGGGAGTTCACGCCGTCAATCTTGACATCAGTAGGCAGGGTGACCGGCATGTTTTCAGGTTTCTCCGGCACAATCTCGCCGCTGTCATCGAGTGTCAGCATCGGGATCGGGGCACCCCAGTAGCGCTGGCGGGAGATACACCAGTCGCGCAGGCGGTAATTTACCTTACGCTGTGCCACGCCCTGAGCCTGCAGCTTGTCTGCAATGGCGTCAAAGGCCTGCTTGAAATTAAGGCCGTCAAATTCACCTGAATTGCACAGTATTCCATGCTCAGTAAAGGCGGCATCCTTCAGATCAGGAATATCTCCGTTTTCAGGGCGGATCACTGCCTTGATGGGCAGATCGTATTTTTTGGCAAATTCATAGTCGCGCTGATCATGTCCAGGCACAGACATTACGGCACCAGTGCCGTAATCCATGATGACAAAGTTTGCCACTAATACCGGGAACTTAGCACCGGTGATGGGATGAATGGCATAAAGGCCGGTGGCCATGCCTTTCTTTTCCATGGTGGCAATGTCGGCCTCAGCAAATTTCTGGGTACGGCATTCCTGACAGAAAGCTGCCAGCTTAGCATTATGTTCACATGCTTTGCGGGCCAGAGGGTGATTGGCTGAAATGGCCATATAGGTAATACCCATCAGGGTGTCCGGACGGGTGGTATAGACCGTAACGGTATCGTCGCTGTCTGCAATCTTAAAGGTGATTTCCAGACCTTCTGATTTGCCGATCCAGTTACGCTGCATGGTGCGTACGCGCTCAGGCCAGCCCTCCAGGGTATCAATGTCCTTGAGCAGTTCCTCGGCATAGGCAGTGATCTTCAGATACCACTGCGGGATCTCGCGCAGTTCAACCTTAGCATCGCAGCGCCAGCAGCGACCGTCCACTACCTGCTCGTTGGCCAGCACGGTCTTGTCATTCGGGCACCAGTTGACGGTTGAAACCTTTTTATAAACCAGCCCCTTCTTATAGAGCTCGGCAAAGAACTGCTGTTCCCATTTGTAGTATTCAGGACGGCAGGTAGCCACTTCACGATCCCAGTCATAGGACAGACCTAGGGACTTTAACTGCCGTTTCATATAAGCGATATTGGCGTAAGTCCAGTCAGCGGGCTGGGCGTTATTCTTGATGGCAGCATTTTCGGCAGGCAGGCCAAAGGAGTCCCAGCCAATGGGAGCCATGACATTCTTGCCCTGCAGGCGCTGATAACGGGCAATCACGTCACCGATGGTGTAATTACGCACGTGGCCGATATGCAGCTTGCCTGAAGGATAGGGGAACATCACCAGGCAGTAGTATTTTTCCCTGCTTTTGTCTTCGCAGGCATGAAAAGTATCGTGTTCCTCCCAATACTGCTGAATTTCCGGCTCAATCTCCTGCGGATTGTAGGCAGTGTCATTGGTTGCCATCTGTTATAAGCTCCGTAAATAAAAACTTGGTTGTTTTGCGGTACCGGGGCGCAGTAAAAAGGCGCGATCCCGTTTTAACATAGAAAAATAAGTTTCTTATTTTGCCACGAATAAGAGCGCATAGCGCAGTTTGTACTGAAGCTTGCATGAAAAAATCAGCTGTCTTGCCTTCTTTTAGTGCAGTAAACGGATTTGGCTGTAGCCCATAATCTGTTGCTGCTGATGCAAAAGGACATGAAAAATCATACAATAGCTGCAGTAAGCCTTTTTGATTGAGGACAATTATGCGCCCGTTTAAAGCGGCTGCCGCCGCCTTACTGCTGACCGTGGCCATGGGGGCTGCGGCTTTTGAGGAAACTACTCGCAACAACGTGCCTGACAGTGTGATCTTTCACAGTTATCCTGTAACGGATGACACGCAGATTGTGGGGGCAGATGAAACCTATCTGGTTGATCCTGATGGGGTAACAACGCTTGAGTATGTAGCGGCACATTATAAGTTAGGCTTATCCAACATGATTGAGGCCAATCCTTTGGTTGATCCGATTGTGCCGCTTAAAGGAAGCCGCCTGATTGTACCTACTCGGCTGATCCTGCCTGATGCCAGGCGTGAAGGCCTGGTGATAAATTCGCCGGAAATGCGGCTTTATTATTATCATGACGGGGTGGTGGATGTCTTCCCCATTGGTATCGGTGAGGTGGGCAAGGGCACTCCTTTGGATTGGGTAACAAAGGTTGAGCGTAAACGCGCCAATCCTACCTGGACCCCTACAGCGCAGATGCGTGCTGAGGCAGCAGCTGCAGGTGAGCCTCTGCCTGCTGTGTGGCCGGCAGGTCCTGACAATCCAATGGGTCTGTTTGCCCTGTATGTTGGCCGTCTGTTTGCCATTCATGGCACTAACGCTGATTTCGGTATTGGGTTGCGGGTAAGCCACGGTTGCGTGCGCCTGCGCCACGATGATATTGAATATCTGTTTGACAATGTTCCGGTAGGGACGAGGGTTGCCTTCATCGATCAGCCAATTAAGCATGTTAAGACAGCGGATGGTAATCTTTATATTGAGGTGCATCAGCCGCTTTCCCGTACTGCCGCTGAATTTGAGGAAATGCGCAATCAACCCTTTGAGTTCACCAAGGAGGATCTGGACTTTTTTGCTGAGCCCGAGATAAATCAGGAAATCTTACAGCAGGCTTTGACTGAGCGTTCCGGGCGGGTGGTGCTGTTAAATCCTCCGCAGTTCTAAAAGCCAGGTTTTGTTTTGAGGCAATGGACGCCAGATGCTTGCTGTTTTGATTAAGACCCTGCTTGGCCGGGTTTTTATCTTCAGCGCAATGCTGTGCCTGTTTTTTGCCTGCAGTGCAGCCCATGCCGCAGTTCCAGTTGCTAAATCCGCTTTTCAGGATCAGTCTTCCGCCCTTGAGCCCACGCTGCAGACGGGAGCAGGGGAAAGTTCTTATTTTTTGCAGTTAAATGCACGCCTGCCTGACTTTGTTTCCTCTGATTACAAGCCGTTAAGTCAGGACTTGCTGCCAGAATCATTGCGCCGGGGCAAACCTTATCCCTTGCCTTATTTTGATAGCCTGGGCATAACTGCTGCAGCAGAAGATAAGGAACGTACCTTGCCTTTTTTTATCCTGCAGGGCGGGGCAACGGCTGGTGATGTAGTCACACCTGACAGGCCTTATTTTTTAAACAGCAGTGAGAATACAGCGCTTTACCTGCCTGCAAGGTTCAGTAAGTTAGGCTGGTCGCTTACCCTGAATACCTTGCCGACAAATGGTACGGCACTTAATCTAAATGCGCTGTATCTGCGTGCCTTCCTCTTGCAGCACGCACTGATAAGCTCAGTTGGTACGACAGGCTTTGGCAAGCAGCTTAGTAATTTTGACCGTCATGTATATGCCAGTTTTGCCGGGCGCATGGTGCGGGCACAGGACAGCTTTTCACAGCTGGGTAAAGGCTGCTCTTTAAAGGCACAGCAAAATTGCGGGCTTTACTTTACCGGTAAGGCAGTGCGGGTGTTGCTTTCTGAGAGCGGTAAGGATTCCCCATTTTATATCAAGCCAGGACTTTACGGCATTCCCCTGAGCTTTGATCTTGGGTTTCGCCCGCAACTGCGTTTGCGTGCTGCACTGAGTTCTGATGCTCCTTTTGTAAATTATGGCAGTTTAAATGAGTTGGAACTGGCTGTGCTTGCCGATCTTGGCTATAAGCTCAATCCGCGGGCGGTGATTGGCCATTCAGTTTTCAGTTTTGGCAGTGCCGGCAAAAAACGCGTGGAGCAGTTGGCCCTTAATTTTGCAGCGCAGGAAGCAAGCGGAGAATACGGCCGCAGCCCTGCACTGGCTCCGATGAGTGTGGGGCTGCATGTTTATGGCTCTTATAACGATCTGAACGTGACCGGAACGCTTTTAAGTGCAGGGCAAGGCAGTGTCGGCATCCGGGTAGATGGCAGTGCCAACCGCCTGATCCTGCCCTACCGCAGCCTGATCATAGCTGACGGAAAGGACAGTAGCGCCCTGCTTATTGCAAATGGCCGGGATAATGTAATAAGTGTAGGTGGCAGGCTGCAGGCTGCAGGAGCAGGGGGCAGCGCCATTAAGGCTTCCTTTGGCTCCAATATTTACTCTGATTTAAGTGGCACCATGTATTCCCTGTCAGGTCAGCAAGCCGGGGCGATGCTTGAAAAACTGAATGTAAGCGGAATGCTGGAGGGCCGGGATCAGTCGATTTTCGTAGATCAAGGCTCCTTTATCCGCGAGATCAATCTGTGTGCGCAGGCACGCCTGGACGGGGGAATTAGGGTATTGTGGAATCCTCGGCTTCTGGAGATTGCCGGTAAAACCTATCTGCAGCTTTCAGAGCCGGACAGAACTGCAGGTCTGGCAGGATCTAAGCTTGAGTTAGCTGCAGCTGCTGACACCGAAAATTTGCGTAGCGTATTGAATTTAGGTCTCCTGCCTGCAGCAGCTGCAGCAGCAGGAGCCAGCGCTCCTGTTGGGGATGCAAGGGCACAGATAATGATTGATGGGGCTATAGAAGGGCCAGGTCTGCAGATAAATCAGCTGGGTGGGCGCAGTTATATAAAAGGCGGTCTTGATGCCCATGCCCTGCGCATTGGTAAGGCAGTACTGCGGCTTGATCTGCCTGAAAATCAGCCCGGCAGGCTCAATGAACTTTATCTGGAACAGGGAGCTGTTCTTGATCTGGCAAATGGCAGGGCTGATGTACTGGAGCTTGGCAGTGCGCATTTTGAGCCAGGATCCAGTGTGCGGGTGGATTGTGCTGCTGATGGCTCGGTGCTTGACAGCCTGCGCTTTAATAAGCAGGGGGCGGATGACAGCAGCGGACTTTTAAGCCTGGAGCCTGCAGTAAGCTTTGAGCAGTTAAGGCGCCTGAGCTCTGATCCCAAGCGTTTTCTGGATTTTATGAGCCGTTTTAATTTTACCGCCACTGAAAGCCTGGACTTAATTGATATGCAGTCATCCTTCCCTGGCTATATCTGGGACAATGGTGGTGCTTATGGGCGAGAACTCATCTGCTCTGCTCGCGGCTGCCGTTGCGGAGCCTTTACCCAGGATTTTGCCACACAGCAGCAGGAGCTTGCGCCCTGGCGCTATTATTTAAGTGCAGGCGGGTTGTTTGCCCTGCTGGCACTTACCTATATTTATTTTGCCCTGCCCCGGTTTAAGCACTGGTTGAGCTGCCGGCAGGGACACGGGCAAAAACTTCATTGAGGGAAGCTAAGGCCTGATCAGACTTTCCAGGACCTGATGCTGTTTATTGTGGGGTCTGCGCTTGTGCCACAGTCCGCAGCCGCCTAACACAAGCAGGATCACGATAAGGGGAATATTTTGTAGGCGGGCATAAGGGGTAAGACCCTGGCGGGGGGTTAGCGTTACTGTCAGTACTCCTTCCTTATCTGCAGGCAGTGCGTCTAAAACCCTGCCATCAGCATCAATTAAGGCAGTGATCCCGGAATTGGTGGCGCGCAGCATCGGCTTTTGTAATTCCAGGCAACGCATGCGGGCAATATTCAGATGTTGCAGCGGGCCTGAAGTGGGGCCAAACCACGAGTCATTGCTGAGCATGATGACAAGGCCGCTGTCAGGACGATTCAGGGCATTGATAAGCTCAGGGAAAATAGACTCATAGCAAATGGCCGGAATAAATTTGCTGTCAAATACAGTAAGTGGTCGTTGATCCTCACTGCCCCGGCTGAAGGATGACATCGGGAAATTGAAAATGGAGCCTAAGGGGCGCAGTTGTCTGGCAAAGGGCACCACCTCACCAAAAGGAACCAGTTGGCGCTTGTCATAGCGTGGTATTTGCTGCATGTTTTCTATTTGTGGCAATGAACCTAACATAAAGAGCGAGTTGTAGGCCTGTCTTGCAGCGGGATCAATGCGCTGCATGCCGGTAACAAGTAGGGCATTTTTCTGATGGAATACTGTATTGAGATCAGAAACCAGTCTGGCCGCCCGTTCCAGATAAAGAGGTATGGCTGATTCCGGCCATATTACCAGCTGCCCCGGTCGGATCAGAGGCTCGGTAAGTCTCCAGTAGGTGGCGAGGGTAGGGGCTACCATGTCGGCGCGCCACTTGACGCTCTGTTCAATATTTCCTTGCACTAATGAAGCCGTCAGGGGCTTGCTCTCCACAGTATAGGGAATGGAGGTTGCGAATATCCCGCCCATGAAGATAAGTCCGGCAGCCGGCAGAAAGATAAATTCGCGATAAATGGCCAGGGCAATAGCAGCCGCGCACAGATAGAAGCACAGATTGATCCCGCGTACTCCCATCAGCGGGGCGTAAGCTGCAAGGGGGCCTGAAAGTGCGCTATAACCTGGATAGACCCAGGGAAAACCGGTAAAGAGCCAGCCAATTACAAAATCAGCCAGGCACCAGGCTACCGGCAGAAAACAAAAGAGTAGCAACGGACGGCGCGGGCCTGCGAGTTTTTTGGCAAGACAAAAGAGCAGTGCATAGGGCAGGCTTAAATACAGGGAGAATAACAGCACTACTGACCAGGACAAGGGCAGTGGAAGCTTACCAAAGCCCTGCAGTACAAAATTAAGCCACCACAGCGTGGCGGCATTAAAGGCAAGGCCAAAGGCGAGGGTAGCTGAAAAAATTTGTTTCTTTAAAGGATAAAAGCCAATTAAGGCTGTAAACAATGACAGGCCAGCCAGGGTCAGCGGCCACATGCCAAGCGGGGCAAAGCCTGCGGAACTTAAAAGACCGCTTAGCGCTGGAAATATTATAAGGCCTGATTTTAAAGTAAAAAGGCGCTGCCAGAGCGCCTTGTCGCCGAACTTTTCTAATTTAACGATAAGCTGTTCAAGCATCTTCTTCTTGTTCCTCAGGCCCTGCAGTTACCTGCAGCAGATGTACCTGGCGGCGGGTGGCAGTAAGCACCTTGAAGGTAAAGCGGCCAATCTTGATGCTTTCGTCTTTGGCAGGCAGATGCCCAAACACGTGGATCACAAGGCCTGCGATGGTATCGACGTCAATATCCGGCAAGGTGGTGTGAAAATAATCATTAAACTCGTCTATCTCAGTCAGTCCCTTTACCAGATAGGTGTCCTTGTCCGGTCCTTTGACAATGCTGGGGGACTCTGTTTGCATATCGTCGTATTCATCGCTGATTTCACCTACGATAAGCTCCAGAATATCCTCAATGGTCACCAGGCCACAGACACCGCCAAACTCATCCACTACCACGGCGATATGCAGATGGTTTTCTTGAAATTGCTTGAGCATGGAGTCAACGCGCTTGGTTTCAGGAACAAACACGCAGGGACGCAGAATTTGCTCCAGGGAGCCCGGCGCCTGCTTGATCCCTGAAACATAGGGCAGCAGATCCTTGGCGTTGAGGATGCCTGCTATATGATCCTTGTCCTCTTGGCTTACAGGATAGCGTGAATGTCCATGTTCAGCGATGATGTTTACGGCTTCAGTCAGGCTGCAGCGGCTGTCTATGGTGATCATCTGCGAGCGGGGGATCATGATGTCCGCAATACGCAGGGTAGAAATATCAAACACGCCGCGGATCATTTCCTCGGTGTCCTCGTCGATGATCTCGCGCTCACCGGCCTCCTTGATGACCTCAGCCAGTTCCAGGCGGCTGTTTGGCCTCATGCCGCGCCAAATGCGCTTTAAGATCCCTTCTTTATCCTTATGCTCCCAGATTGATGCCATGGATGATTCCGTAGTTATTACCCTGAATGTTAAATTGACGGCAAGCTGTCTCCCACTGGGGCAGCCTTGCCTTGCTGTCTGATTATAATCAGTCCATACTTTTTTCTGCAAGGTAAGGATCAGGATAACCCAGGGACATCACGATTTTGCTCTCCAGAGCCTCCATGATCTCAGCCTCGTCATCCTGAATGTGATCGTAACCGAGTAAGTGCAGACAGCCGTGCACAATTAAATGGGCACAGTGTTCCTCCACACTCTTGCCTTGTTCTGCTGCTTCCCGCAGTAGCACTTCCTTGCAGATGATGAGATCCCCTAGTAAGGGCAAACTGACGCCAGGCGGACATTCAAAGGGAAAGGACAGGATATTGGTCGGTTTGTCTATCTGCCGGTATTCGCGGTTTAAGTCCTGGATCTCAAAAGGTTCAACAAAGCGCACCGTAATTTCGCTGTCCTCAGTCCGGCCGGCGCCCATCAGTGCTGCCCGTGCCCATTTTTCAAGCTGTTCTTGCCCGGGCAGTGCCGAAGGATCAGAGAGCGCAACCTGTAGATCAAGTGTAAGTTCCATTATTTATCAGCCTCCGTACCAGGCAGGGAGTGCGTGTCCATGTCTGAGCCAGTCACCGTGGACAGGGCTGAGGCACGGCGTTTTGCCTTTTGCTCCTCTTCATCCTTTTCAAATGCGGCATAGGCATTGACAATGGCTGCAACTACCGGGTGACGCACCACGTCAGCAGATTCAAAATAAGTAAAGGAAATGCTGTCAATGCCAGAGAGCACCTGCAGGGCCTGCTTCAGGCCTGAGCGTACCTGACGGGGCAAGTCAATCTGCGATGGATCCCCTGTGATCACCGCCCGCGAGTTAAAGCCAATGCGGGTTAAGAACATTTTCATCTGTTCAGTGGTGGTGTTCTGCGCCTCATCTAAAATAATAAAGGAATCATTGAGGGTACGTCCGCGCATATAGGCAAGGGGAGCAATCTCGATGACCTGCCTTTCAATCAGTTTTTCCACCTTTTCAAAGCCCAGCATTTCAAAGAGGGCATCGTATAAAGGCCTGAGGTAGGGATCGACCTTTTGTGACAGATCACCTGGCAAAAAGCCCAGCTTTTCACCAGCCTCCACCGCCGGACGGGTCAGGATGATGCGGCGCACTTCGTTGCGCTCCAGCGCATCCACGGCCGCAGCCACGGCAAGATAAGTCTTGCCGGTTCCGGCAGGACCCACGCCAAAATTCACATCATGGGTGGCGATGCTCTTAATGTAACTGGCCTGATTTTCGGTGCGCGGCCTGACCACCCCGCGTTTTAATTTAAGGGTGGAAGCCTTGGCATACAGGGCACCTATTTCGCCCCGGATAGCACTGCCTGCAGTATCTTCATCCTCAGTACCGTCGTCCTGCAGCAAAACTCGGCTTTCCAGCAGCTGCAGGTGTGCCATTTCCGGGGTGATATAACGTACTTTGTGCTGCTTGCCCACTGGGGCGGTGTCCAGGTATAGGTTCTTTAAGATCTTCTCTGCAGCCTTGACCTGCCGCTCTCCGCCGCTTAGCTGAAAGTGGGCGCCGGAATAGGCTATACTCAAATCAAGGCGCTTTTCCAAAAGCTTTAAGTTTTCATCCTCAGGCCCGATCAGTGCAAATAAGCGTTCCTTTTCCACGGGTTCTAGCACAAAATCGGCGGTATAAAGCTTAGGCATCAATCAATTCTCCCTTTAAGGTATGTGCCATCACCTGTTTAATTTTAACCCTGACCATGCGGCCGATTAAATTCTGCGGGCCGTCTATCACTACAATGCGGTTGCAGGAGGCTCTGGCCTTGAGTTCAGCTGAACTTTTGCGCGACAGCCCTTCCACCAACACTTCCTGCTCTGTACCGAGCAGCGCCTGGCTGTAGGATGCCGCGCTGCGCTCCAGCTTCTCCTGTAGCGCGTAAAGCCGTTCTTTTTTAACTGCAAGTTCCACCGGATCATCCATCAAGGCTGCCGGGGTACCTGGGCGCTTTGAATAAATAAAGCTGAAGCTCTGGTCAAAACTGATGTCATCGACCAGGCGCATGGTTTCGTTAAAGTCAGCCTCAGTCTCCCCCGGAAAACCGACGATAAAGTCAGATGAGACATGGATCTGCGGGCGTGCTGCTCTTAATTTGCTAATTAAGGTACGGTAATCATCTGCACTGTAGTGCCGGCGCATTAACTTTAAGATGCGGTCTGAACCGCTTTGCACCGGGATATGCACGCTGTCTGCAATAAGCGGTATCTCGGCGATAGCCTCAATGATGTCATCACTAAATTCCATCGGATTGGAGGTGGTAAAACGGATGCGTTCTACCCCGGGCAGGGCTGCCACCGCATAAAGCAGGGTGGAAAAATGCACCAGTCTGCCTGCGCTGTCACTGCCCCGGTAGGAATTAACGTTTTGTCCCAAAAGATGAATTTCGCGCACACCGTTTTCCACTTCCAGGCGGATTTCATTCAGGATAGCCTCAAGCGGGCGGCTTTCTTCCTCACCGCGGGTATAGGGGACGATGCAATAGGAGCATTTGTTCGAGCAGCCTTCCATGATGGTCACGAAGGCAGATACCCCGCGCCTGCCGGGGGCTGGCAGGGAGTCAAATTTTTCAAGAGCTTCCGCTTCTACGGCAATCTGGGCCTGGCCAGAAGTCTGATAAGTGGCAATCAGCTCCGGCAGGCGGTGGGCAGTACGCGGGCCAAACACAATGTTGACCTGCGGGCACAGTGCGATTATTTTTTCGGCAAGCTCCGCGCCGACACAGCCTCCTAAGGCCAGTACAGTTTTTTCAGTAATGATCCCTTGATGCTGCCAGCTTAAAATCTGATTGAAGACCTTGTCCTCTGCCTTGGCGCGTACTGCGCAGGTAACGAGCACGATTACATCAGCACCATCTGGGCTGCTAAGCTGCTGTAGGCCGCAGGCGCTTAACAGATCGCAGATGCGCTCGCCGTCATAGACGTTCATCTGGCAGCCCCAGACGGCCAAGTGGAAGGTCCCTGACTGCAGCAGGGGCTGGTGTTCTAAGTTAAAGGTGGTAGTCATTTAAAATCGCTTTGCGTCAATATTGATGATTTGATGCTGTGGTTAAGTCTGAGGGTAATGATCCTGGGATCAGGGTTTACAGCCAGTCCCGGATTTTTCAGTAATATCTGCTGTAGTTGCCGCGCGCTTACACTTACGCCACTTAGGCGCAGGCACGATACACTGTTTGAACAGGGCTTCCATCAGGCTGTAATCCCCACCAAAGGAGGCGATGCTGGCCTCTGTCATGCGCTGAGGCTCCGTGCGCGAGTAGTCTACCTTGATCCCGCGTTTTGCCAGCATCTCCCGGATAAACTCACGCTGGGCGCGCCCATTGCCGTCCCTGAAAGGATGAATGGCATTTATTTCGCTAAGATAGTAAGCAGCCCTGCCAGCAAGTTCGCTTTCAGGGCAGCGCTGCAGGCAATGTTCTGCACTGAGTTTGGCAAAGAGTTTCTGCGCTTGGTTTACGATATAGGCACTGCGGCAGAAGAACAGCCCTTTGGCAATTTCTATGCGCCGAAGCTCACCGGCCCAAGCGTAGATATCCTGAAAAATATAATGGTGGATACGCTGCAGATGCGTAAGATCAAAGTCCCCGGGCAGCGGCTTTTTGTACAGCTCAATTAAACGGGCAGCGCTTAAGGTGCGTTCGGCTTGTTTGAGCTGTTCGGGATCGCGCAGATCCAGAAGATTGATAAGGGTATCACTACCCGGATAGCAGTAAATGAGATCAGCTTCAGCGCTCAAGTTCAGGCGGCCTTTCGCTTTTTTACAGAAGCCAGCAAAAAATTGTACAGTTCAGTAAAGCTGATGCGCTCTTCAGCATAATCCTGCAACAGCCGCTCTTCCTGCGCGGTAAGCTGCAGCTTCTCCATGGCTAAAGTAGCTTTAATCTCATCTAATAACATGAAAAACCTCGGTTCATTTTTATGGCCAAAGTATAACATAAATCACATTTTAAAAAAAGCCAGCCCTGCATAAAAAACCTTTAATTTTTCATAGTTTGCTTTATTTCAGATGATAAAAATACCGCTTTGTTGCAGATAGCCGTCCGGGTGGCAGAATATGGGATATTAACCTAAGCTAAGGCTAATTTTAAGCTGTTATCCTAAATGGCATATACGGACGGATAAAGCGGATTTTTTAAGTCAAGGAGCCCTGCCATGATCAAATTTTTACTGCTGCCGCTTCTTTGGTACCTGGGTGCTGCAGGTATAGTGCAGGCTAATCCTTTTGATCATTTTGATGGACATCACCGCGGTATGCCCCGCGGTTTTGAAGTAAGGCAGCTTAATACTATTGATGCCATCAAACGGCAAGGGGAGGATGATGAATATGTGGTGTTACGTGGGCGCCTTACCAAATATTACGGGGATGAGAAGTACGAGTTTACTGATCTTAGCGGTGATACCATTGAGGTAAAGCTAGATGATGACGAAGACTGGTCATATATTGCCAAAGATCAGCTGATAGATATCCTGGGCAAGCTTGATGTGGATCTTTTTTCCCTGGAGGTGGATGTCAAGCGCGCACTGCCGGTAGCAGATGTTTTTGATAAGGCTCCGGAACCTTAGGTCTCAGCGCTCAGGGCAATAGGGCAGGAGCAGCCAAAGTTAGTGGTGCAGCCAGATGCCGATGCCGCTGCCAAAGCCGACTTGCCCCCGGTACGGCCCGTACGGCCAGTAAGTGGGTAGGATATACGGCCGGTAATAGGGATAGATCCGGTAGGGATAATAGGTGGCAGGGTAAGGCGGCTTTCGTGTCTCCTGCACGGCCTTGTTAAAGCCTGCAGGTTTCGGGGCAGGCTTATTTAAATTATTTCCATACGCGCTAAGCTCACGGGCTCTGGCATAGGCTCGCTCTGTGATCTCTTTTAGTTTTGCTGCGTCAGCTCCATTTGTGGCATCTGAATTGTAGGGGGAACTTACGGCAGCCTCAATGGACCCAGGTGGGGCAGGGGTATCCGGATATGCTTCAAGTAGGGAGCTGTCATAATCAATGCGGTATTGTTCTACAACCTCTGAACTGCAGCTGGAGCAAATAAAAAGCAACAATGCAGGCAGCCACCGGGGTTGCATTATAGAACGGATCATGAAAGCCTTCCCCCCCCCCCCACACATATTGTTATGAAAATGTATTTTCTCAGTATAGGGGCTGCATCAGAGCTGGTAGCTGTAGTTGCAAAATATACTCAGTTTGCGCTTGTGCGGAATTTGTTTGCACAGCAAAAATCCTTCCTTTAACTGAAAGCCGCGAAATTCCCCATGCGTGAGCGTGGGGATGAAAGCGGAACGGTCGTTGTTACATCGGCCGTTGCTGATTGCTGATGTATCTATGATCTCAGTGCCGGCACCATCGCCAGCAG
>CALXOT010000123.1 GCA_944390085.1 uncultured Succinivibrionaceae bacterium | reverse complement strand
TACTGACCCCATTAGGGATCTTGAACGAGAAGGAAGCCCACACCTCTTAAGGTGGGGGAGTAGGTCACTGAGGTCACCCTCTGTTTTTGACGTGATGAACTTCACAGATCTGAAAAATACCTGTAGGTACCCGCAGCGGTTCACTGTAATGCATAAATATTAAAAATTATTTTATAAATCAAGGTTAAATCACCGCTTGGCTGTATAGTTATCCTCCACCACTACCCCTTTTTTCTCCCCGATCCTAACATTCTGATCTACCCCGTTTTGATCCAAAAATCCTGTTGATTTCCAAAAATTTACTCCTCGTTTTTGCCTGTTTGCTTGTATCATTTTGTGCCACTACATGACGCTACTACGCACCCCACGTGAAAGCTACGTGAAACATGGTAGACTTCAAAACAAGCTCACGTGAAACGATCTTTTTCACGTGAGATTTTTGACCCCGTCACGTGAAAATTTTGGTCGTGAAGCGAGATCAATCAAGCTCAAAAATTCATGCTTGTAAAAATATAAATAAAAAAAATATATTATAAACAACAGGTTGGCTTAGCAAAATTTAGTTTGCTTGTAAAAAATCCAAACAGTTTTGCAAAATTTGCCGGCCGCAGGTGGTCAGAATAGATTCTGGATGAAACTGCAGTCCGATGACACGTGGATCCTTACAATAATAAGCCATGCACATGCCATGACAATGTGCGCTGACCGTCAGCTTGTCAGGCAGATTTGCGGCAATCAGGGAGTGATAGCGTGCCGCTTGCACGGGGTTAGGAATGTGCTGGAAAATAGGGCCGTTATCATGTTGTAGTGGCGAAGATTTGCCGTGACAGATTTCAGGGGCATTGATGATGTCAGCGCCCAGAGCTTGTGCGATGGCCTGATGTCCAAGGCATACCCCCAGCAACGCATAACGGCCAAGACAGGTCCGGATGATGGGTAACAGATTGCCGGCGTCAGCAGGGGCAGAGGGACCTGGTGAAAGCACCAGCGCTGAGGGCTCTGAGCTATCTGTTTGCGCCAGTTTATCTAATACAAAATCAGGGCTTACGTCATTACGGTAAACCTGTACCTTGCAGTGCAATTGCCGGAGCTCATCTATCAGGTTGTAGCTAAATGAGTCAAAATTATCAATAAAAACAATATTCATTTATATATCCTCTGTGTGAGCCCTTGATTTATGCCTCAAGGTTGGAGCGGGCGATGGCCAGAAGCACCGATCTTGCCTTATTTAAAGTCTCCTGCGCTTCTGCCTGCGGATTAGAATCCACGACCACGCCGCAGCCGGCCTGTATTTGCGCCCTGCCGTTTTTGACAAGGGCGCTGCGGATCACGATGCAGGAATCAAATGAACCATCGGCACAGATAAGCGCTACGCTGCCGCCGTAAAAACCTCGCTTTTTGCCTTCATAGCGGTAGATAAGTTCATGGGCTTTAATTTTGGGGGCGCCAGAAAGGGTGCCCATGTTCATCGAAGCTAGGTAGGCATGAAAGGCGTCCAGTTCCGGGCGCAGGGTTGCACGCACGTCACTTACCAGATGCATGACGCTCTGATAACGATCCACGTGCAGCATATTTTTAACCAGGCGGCTGCCGGGGATGGCGATGCGCGCCAGATCATTCCGGGCCAAATCTACCAGCATCAGGTGCTCGGATATCTCCTTTGCATCAGTGCGCAGTTCAAGCTCCAGTCTGGTATCCAGATCAGGATCGGGACTGCCGTCAGCCTTCAGGCCACGCGGGCGGGTACCAGCAATGGGACTGATGGCAACTTCACGGTTTTTGGCATCAAAACGCAATGCAAATTCAGGACTGGCTCCGAACAGGATGAAATCCGGATCCTCAAAATAAAAGGCATAAGGTGAGGGATTGTCGCTTTTCAGGCAGCAATAGGCTGTATAAGGCTGCGGGCAATCCATGAAGAAACTACGTGACGGCACAGCCTGAAAGATGTCACCCTTTTTGATATGTCCTTTTAAAGCACTGACTACACTGCCAAAGGTCTCATCATCAAGATCTGTTGTAAAGCACGGATTGCTCTTGCCTTGAGGCAGTTCTAGCTTAAATTCATCCTCATCAATAAAAGCCTTGAGCTTTAGGGCAGCAAGGGCTAGTCTCTCATACTCCGCTGCCGTTTTAGCAAAAAGATTAATCTCAAGCGTTTTACGCAGGTGGTTGACGGTGATCCCCAGATCGTAGACATAAAAGCACAGATCAGGCTGATGGTCGGCAGGGCTTTCATTATCATTTTTGTTATCCGGCAAGGGCGGAAAGCTTTCAAAACTGCGGATGAAATCAAAGGCTATGAGCCCTGAGAAGATCAGCGCGCTAAAATCCTTTAGCTGCTGTCTGATAGCGCGCAGCACGTCGAAAGGCCCATCTTCCTGCAGGCGCTTTATTTCATCAGGCTCAGTCTTGGGGGCGAAGTTTATTTCAAAGTAAGGACCACAGTGCGAAAGTGGCAGGTTCTGGCAAAGTTCCTTGCATATAACAAGGCCATTGTCGTTTAAAGGCTGCAGCCGTACCTGCCTTTCCTGCACGCTGATTTTCAGCGCACAGTCAAGGCCGATGAGGCTCTGTTTGCCGCTTTTGTCAGCAATTTCAGCTGATTCCAGCAGCATGCTGTATGGTGCGCGCAGGGCAGAGTACAGGGCATGCACTTGTGGTTGATAGCGCGCACTGAGGTTTAAAATCTGCATAAAAGCTCCTTGTTCTAAGTCCGCTTTAAGCAGATTTGGCATTAAAAAACCCGCTTAAAGCGGGTTAATGGTGCAGCATAAAAAGGTACAACCCGCTTGTGTCAAGCGAGCTGACGCCAGCTGTTAAAAACCGGGCTAAAGACCTTTACTATAAGCTGCATGGATAAACCTTTAAAAATAAAAATTTAAAAAATCTGTACCTTACAGTAAAAGAAAAGCTGGCAACTGTAAAGGTTAGGGCTGAATGTTGTTGAAAATGCCTGCAAAACAGGCATTAAATGTTTATTTTGGTGCGTCTTTTGTCTCGCTTTGATGCATCAGATCCTGATAGTAGGACGATCCTGGCATGGTGAGGCTTAATAATATTTGGGAGGCTTCATGACTGCCAAGGCGTGCTGATTGCTGCAAGAGCCGCGCTCCGATGGCAACAGTCTCCCTGCGGCTGACAAAGATGCGGCCAGCTGTTGCCATGCCGTTTTTCTCGCCTTGCAGATTTATCACCCGCTGCAGCCAGAAAGCGCCGTCGCTGAGCTTTCCTTCCATATAAAAGCGCTGGGCAATGCGCGCGGCACGTACGGGGCGGGTGATTAGGGCGGCAAAGGCTTCCTGTTTTCCCTGTTGCATGGCTTTCTGGACACAGCTTTCAAAGAAATGGTTTTCCATGTATTGCTGCAGTGCCAGTGGTTCAGGAAAATTATCATCCTGATAGGAGGCCTGATATTGTGCGATTATCTGATCCTGGGAACTTAACTCCCCCAGCACACATTTAAGGCAATCCTGCATAAATGCCTGTTGCAGGGGGCTGTGCTGGGTAAGTTCAATACTGTATAGCTCATCTTCAGGCAAGGTGCGTTCTTCGCTGTCAGTATTTTCAATGCTGCAGGCACTAAGAAAGAGCGCACATGGCAGAAGCAAGGCAAGACGCAGCCCGGCTACAGCAGTGCCTCCGGGCCGGTGCTTCTGCAGTACTAAGGCCAAGGTTTTGAACCCCGGTAAGCTTATTCTTCAAGTCCAGGGCGTGCAGGCAGATCCGCAGGCTGCGGAGCTGCGGGCAACAGGCCTGGCTGTTGCGCCTCAGGGCTGAGCGGGGCGGCAGGTAGATCAGTGATCTTACGGATTTGCCCAGCTTGTCCGTCCATGAAGTCTGCCGGTTTTTCAAAGTCGCCTGACATATCAATCAGGACCGAGCCTGAGAACAGCACAATCAAATTTTTGATTTGCGGATCATCCCAGCCCTCGCGCAGATAGTGCACATAGTACCAGCGGCTGTTGTCAAAAGGATCCACCAGCATCGGGGTGCCTAAGATAAAACGCACCTGCTCTGCGGTCATGCCATAACGCAGCATATCGATGCGATCCTGCTCTACGAAATTGCCCTGTGCCAGATCCGGACGATAGGCGCAACCGCTGAAGGCAAGTGCGGTGGCCGCAAGCGCGGCGCCCAATGCGATTTTCTTTAATTGCATAAAAAACCTTTTAGAAAAATGCTGTTTTGCTTTAAGACCTGAGCTGCTTTAGCGGCAGTCTGCTCGGTGGCAGGAACAACAATGTGATGTTCAGGCTTATTTATTTTACGGCTATTTTAGCGCAGGCACAGTCCTTTCTGAAGTAATGACCAGGGCAATGACAGACTCTTTTTGCAGAACCTGTTTTACAGTCAGGACTGAACTGCACATTTTGCTCTTTCTGGTGGCCGGTGGTTGGGGCTTTGATCACCGGGATTGAACGAGCCACGCTTTTTTGCGCAAAATCCGGGCAGTGCTCCTTGAAATGTTTTTTTTCGTCCCCATGTAAGGCTCAGTATTTATGTTTTGACTGAATCATTCAGTCACAATTTCAGGAAAGCAGCAGAGTTTACGATGATGCAGACAGAAGAGCAGAATTTAAAAGAAGCGTTGGACGCTGGTAATATGCAGGCCCAGGATGAGGTATTAAAGGCTGCAGCAGAGCAGAATGCAGGGGCGGCGGTGGCAGAAGATGAGGCCGTGGCCACTGAAGATACTCAGGCAGAGGAAGGTGGTGCTGCAGCTGCAGCTGAAGCAGAGCAGGATCCGGCGGTACAAATGGCTTCCATGCGCGCTCAGCTTGATATCCTGGCCAAGCAGGCTCAGGCCGACCGTGACCGCATGATGCGGGCGGTGGCTGAGGCTGACAATGCCCGCAAGCGCGCTGAGGCTGATGTTGAACGTGAGCGCAAGTTTGCCCTGGAAAAATTTGTTAAGGCCATCATCCCGGTATATGACTCGCTTGATCAGGCTTTAACGCTTTCAGATCGCAATGATCCCGCCACCAAAGCTACCCTGGATGGGGTGGAAAGCACCATCAAGCTGATGTTAAAGGAACTGTCTCCCTTTGGTGTGGAGTGCATCAATCCGGCAGGTGCTCCCTTTGATCCCAATCAGCATCAGGCGATTTCTGTGGCACCAAGTGCCGAGGTGCCAGCAAATCATGTGTTGGCCGTAATGCAAAAAGGCTTTGTGCTGAACGGCCGGGTGGTGCGTCCTGCCATGGTGGTGGTGTCAAAAGCCGCAGAAGGTCAGGCTGAGGCTGAAAAGGCCCAGGGATCTGAGAGCCGTACAATAAATATTGAAGCTTAGTCTTGAAAAGTAAAACTTAAGACTCCATGTGAGTGTTAGGACAAAGAATTTGACAGCCGTCACAAAAAGTGCGGCTCAGTAATTTAGCGGAGATTGAAGATATCATGGGTAAGATTATCGGTATTGACTTAGGTACTACCAATTCCTGCGTGGCCGTGCTGGACGGCGATAAAGTACGGGTGCTTGAAAACTCTGAAGGCCGCCGTACTACCCCTTCTATTGTGGCTTATGCTGAGGATGGTGAGATTCTGGTGGGTGAAGCAGCCAAGCGTCAGGCAGTAACCAATCCTAAGAACACCCTGTTTGCCATTAAGCGTTTAATTGGCCGCCGTTATGATGATGCTGAAGTTCAGCGCGATATTTCCATCATGCCCTTTAAGATTGTGAAGGCAGACAATGGTGATGCCTGGGTGGAAGTACGTGACAAGAAATTAGCTCCGCCGCAGATCTCAGCTGAAGTCTTAAAGAAGATGAAGAAGACTGCTGAGGATATCCTGGGCGAAGAGGTGACTGAAGCTGTGATCACCTGCCCGGCTTACTTCAACGACAGTCAGCGTCAGGCCACTAAGGATGCAGGCCGCATCGCTGGTCTTGATGTCAAGCGTATCATCAACGAGCCTACTGCAGCTTCCATCGCTTACGGCGAGGATAAGGGCAAGGGTGAGCAGAAGATTGCCGTTTACGATCTGGGCGGTGGTACTTTCGATATTTCCATCATCGACATTGATGAGGTCGATGGAGAGAAGACCTTTGAGGTGTTGGCTACCAATGGTGATACCCATCTGGGCGGCGAGGACTTTGATAACCGCGTCATCAACTATTTAGTTGAGGAGTTCAAGAATCAGCAGGGCGTTGATCTGCGTCAGGATCAGCTGGCATTGCAGCGTTTGAAGGAAGCTGCTGAAAAGGCCAAGATTGAGCTGTCCTCTTCTCAGCAGACCGATGTGAACCTGCCGTATATCACTGCAGATGCTACTGGCCCTAAGCACCTGAACATCAAGATCACCCGTGCCAAGCTCGAATCCTTGGTGGAGGATCTGGTGCAAAAGACCTTGCAGCCGGTCAGAACTGCCTTAGAGGATGCCGGTATGTCCGTAAGTGACATTGATGATGTGCTGTTGGTAGGCGGTCAGACCCGCATGCCTATGGTGCAGAAGTTAGTGGCTGATTTCTTTGGCAAGGAGCCGCGTAAGGATGTCAACCCGGATGAGGCTGTGGCTATCGGTGCAGCCATTCAGGGCGGTGTGCTGTCCGGTACCAAGAAGGATGTGCTGTTACTGGATGTAACTCCGCTGTCATTGGGTATTGAGACCTTAGGCGGTGTGATGACTACCTTGATTGAGAAGAATACAACTATTCCGACCAAGAAGTCGCAGGTCTTCTCTACCGCTGAGGATAATCAGCCGGCAGTGACCATTCATGTACTGCAGGGCGAGCGCAAGAGAGCCTCTGACAACAAGTCCCTGGGTCAGTTCAACCTGGAGGGCATTGCTCCGGCTCCGCGCGGGGTACCGCAGATTGAGGTGACCTTTGATATTGATGCCGATGGTCTGATCCACGTTTCTGCCAAGGATAAGAATACCGGCAAGGAACAGAAGATCACCATTCAGTCCTCTTCGGGCTTGTCTGATGAGGATATCCAGCGCATGGTGCGTGAGGCTCAGGAGCACTCGGCTGAGGACAAGAAGTTTGAGGAACTGGCTGCTGCCAGAAACCGTGCTGATGCTACTGTTCATGCCATGAGAAAGCAGCTAAATGATGCCGGAGCTGCAGCCCCTGCCTCTGTAAAGGAAGGCGTGGAGAAGGCTATTGCAGAACTGGAGCTGGCTATCCGCGGCGACGATAAGGACAAGATCGAAGCTTGCGAGAAGAAGGTGATGGAGGCTGCCCAGGGCTTGATGCAAGCTGCCCAGGCTCAGGCTCAGGCCCAGCAGGCCCAGCAGAATCAGTCTCAGTCCAATGCCGGTGCCGGTGCGGGGGCTGGTAAGGCTGATGATGGGGTGGTTGACGCTGAGTTTGAAGAAGTCAAAGACGATAAGAAGTAATCAGCTCCCGTTTGAGGCTGTAAATCCCCGTCCTGCAAGGGCGGGGCTTTGATGCTAGGCGGCAGGAAGCCGCCTTTGCAGTTTTTGATTTGAGAGGATCACATGGCTGGAGCAAAAAGAGACTATTATGAAGTGCTGGGAGTGGCCAAGGATGCCGATGAGGCCGCTATCAAACGCGCCTTCAAGCGTCTTGCCATCAAATATCACCCAGATCACAACAAAGATCCTGATGCCGGTGAAAAATTCCGTGAAATCAATGAAGCCTATCAGGTGCTTTCAGATCCGGAAAAGCGCCGTGCTTATGATCAATTCGGCTTTGAAGGACTGAACGCAGCTGCTGGTGCGGGCGGTAATCCTTTTGGCAGCGGGAATCCGTTTTCTGATATTTTCGGCGACAGGTTCTCTGATATTTTTAGCGATATGTTTACAGGAGGCAGTGGCCGTGGTAATGCTCAGTCTCGCCGCGAAGCTGCCGATCGCGGCCGTGACATGCGCCTGCGGGTGGAACTGTCGCTTGAAGAGGCCGTCAAGGGCACAACAAAGAAAGTCAATGTGCGGGTTATGGATGCCTGTCCTACTTGCCATGGCAGTGGCAGCCGTAACGGCAAGACAAAGACCTGCCCGCACTGCAATGGCCGGGGACAGACCATGGTGCAGCAAGGCTTTTTCCATGTCAGCCAGATCTGTCCGTATTGCCGAGGTACTGGCCAGGTACCGGAAGATCCGTGTCCAGAGTGCTCAGGAACGGGGCGGGTACAGCGTACCAAGACCTTGAATGTCAAGATCCCGGCTGGTGTGGATAATGGCGATCGCATCCGTCTGACAGGCCAGGGAGAAGGGGGAATCAATGGTGCGCCCAACGGAGATCTGTTTGTGGATGTGCTGGTAAGGCCGCATGAGCTGTTTGAGCGTAACGGCAATGATCTCTATTGCACCCTGCCCATCAGTTTCACTACTGCGGCATTGGGAGGCCAGGTGGAAGTGCCGACCTTAGATGGACGGATTAACGTTACCATCAGGCCAGAGACGCAAAGCGGTATCACCATGCGCCTTGCTGGTAAGGGTGTACGCTCGTACAACTCGCTTGGCAAGGGTGATCTCTATTGCCGAGTGATTGTGGAAACTCCGGTAAACCTCAATGAAGAGCAAAAGGATCTGCTGCGCAGGCTTGAAAGTTCGCTCAATGGCGGCAGCTCAGATCCTGATAAACAGGCAAAGGCACGCTCGGCGCACAAACCTAAGAGTGAAAGCTTTTTAAAGGGCGTTAAGCGCTTCTTTGACGATTTATCCAAATAGGAAGACAAAGCGGGCTTTGCCTGAAATCCGTGGCCTGAATTTTTAGGCCGCGGTGTGCTAGAATTAAATAAAGCCTGCGTGTGCAGGCATTTTTTTAGTTTTTTTAAAAAACGCCTTAACCGGCGTTTTAGTTTTTTAGTGATCAAGAAAACGGGATAAATATGGAACAGACTCCGATGACGCCGCGCGGCGAACAGCTGCTGCGCAAGGAATTAGAGCGTTTAAAGACCGTAGAACGTCCGCGCATTGTGGCGGCAATCGCTGAGGCACGCAGCCACGGAGATTTGAGCGAGAATGCTGAGTACGATGCTGCCAAGGAAGAGCAGGGATTGTGCGAGGCTCGCATCAAGGATATTGAAGGGAAGCTTGCTAGTGCCAACATCATTGATGTAAGTAAATTAAAGCCCCATGGTGATGCTCCGCTCAAGGTGGTTTTTGGCTGTACCGTGACGGTACTTAATGTCGACACTGATGAGGAAATCACCTATAAGATTGTAGGTGAGGATGAGGCAGATATTTCAAAGAACCTTATTTCTTACAAGACCCCGATTGCCCGCGGCTTCTTAGGCAAGGCTGAGGATGATGAGGTGACTATCAATATTCCAAAAGGGCAGGTTACCTACGACATCATTAAGGTCGAATATTTAAATTAAAGGGCAGCAGGGAACAGCAGATGCAGCAGAACAGGGGGTTTCTTTATAGCAAGGCAGGAGTGGCGGCAGCTGTGATGGCACTGTGTGCCTGTGCTGTTACGGCGCAGGCCGGGGCTGTGGACTCAAACTGCAGCTTTAACGGCATTGCGCTTAAAGGCAAGGTGCAGATAGTAGACAGCTTTCCTGACTTTAAGGTAAAAAAGGTGTCGAGCTTTCCTGATCTGCAGGTACAGTGGGTCAGTGCTTTCCCCTCAGACTGCGGACAGTGGCAGCAGGTCAATTCCTTCCCGGACTTTAAGATTCAGTTTGTGAACAGCTTTCCTGATTTTACGATTCAGGAGGTAAGTTCCTTCCCCGGTGTGCGTTAAATCCAGCTGTGGAGGAAAGTGCACGGTAGCACCACTTAATGCCAGTCTTAAGAGCCTTGAGTGGTGCAGTAGTTGCAGGGTGTACAATTCTTACAAGCCTAAGCTGCTAGATTCAGGCTTTGACCTGTAAGCTAATGGCAGGACAGGCTTTCAGCGTGGCAGCACAAAGCGGCTGTCTTCCTTGCGCTGACGGAATAAAACAGCCACCCGGCCAATCAGTTGAACCAGTTCGGCGTTTACGGCCGTGGCCAGTTGCTCGGCTTGCTCTTTGCGGGTATCTCCGGCGTTGACGCGCACTTTAAGCAGCTCATGATGTTCAAGTGAGCTGTCAAGTTCCTTGATCACCCCTTCACTGATGCCATCATTGCCCAACATAACGACCGGATTTAAGCTGTGAGCCTGAGCCTGAAGAAACTTGCGCTGACGGGAATTTAAAGGCATATGTCTTTTATAAAACCTCTGAAAAATAAAAAATATGATAAAAAAGCTTGAAAACCTGCGGAAAAACACTATCTGCTTATTATAGCAAAAGCTATCTTGTATAATGGCAGACTGTAAAAAGAGCCTGAGACGTCTGACAAACTTAGGTCTGACAAGCTGAGGGCGCAGTTTAAGGAATTTAAAAAGGTAAAGCATGCCCGCAAAAAAGAGGACAGCAAGCCAAACGCGCTGGCTGCAGGAACATTTCAGCGATCCCTTTGTCAAGCAGGCGCATAAGCAGGGATTGCGCTCGCGTGCGAGCTTTAAGCTAGAGGAACTGCAGAAAAAGGATAAACTGCTGCGCCCAGGCTATAAAGTGGTGGATTTAGGCGCTGCCCCTGGGGGCTGGTCTGAGTTTGCCATTAAATGCGTAGGGGAAAACGGGCAGGTTATTGCCTGTGACATCCTGCCGATGACACCTATCCGCAGGGTTACCTTTTTGCAGGGGGATTTTCGCGAGGACGAGGTCTTCTCCCGGCTTTACGACATGATTGGGGGTGGCGCCGATGTGGTATTGTCAGATATGGCTCCTAATATGTCAGGCAGCAAGGCTATCGATCAGCCGCGTGCCATGCTGCTTACGGAACTGGCTCTGGACATGGCTCGGCGTGTACTGAAGGTAGGCGGCTCGTTTGTAGTTAAGGTTTTTACCGGACAGGGCTCGCAGGAATTTTTGGCGGAGCTCAAACGGGATTTTCAGAGCGTAAAGGTGCGCAAGCCTGAGGCTTCACGCGATCGCTCTGCTGAAATTTATTTGGTGGCACAAGGTTTTAAGGGGCATCCCTTAAGTGGCAAATCACTCTCGCAAAGTACGGATTTCATGGAAAATTAGGAAAAGCAATGGCAAAAAACCTTATATTGTGGTTGGTGATCGCGGTGATATTAATGTCACTGTTTGAGAGCTTTAATACCAGTGATACCCCCGGACGTACCATGGACTATACGACCTTCGTACAGGAGGTGCAGCAGGATCAGGTACAGGAAGTCATTTTCAACGGGCAGGTCATTAATGGTATCAAGCGCAACGGTGAACAGTTTGTTACCGTGATGCCCATTCATGACAGCGCAATTTTAGACAGCCTGTTGTCGCACAATGTGCGCGCCTCCGGCACCAAGCCTGAGGAACCCTCGATGCTGATGTCCATTCTAGTGTCATGGTTCCCGATGCTGCTGCTCATTGGTGTCTGGATCTTCTTTATGCGCCAGTCCCAGGGGGGCGGGCGAGGCAATCCGCTGTCCTTTGGCAAGAGCAAGGCCAAGCTTTTAAGCGAGAATCAGGTTAAAACCACCTTTGCTGATGTGGCAGGCTGTGATGAAGCCAAGGAAGACGTAGAAGAGCTGGTGGATTTCCTTAAAGATCCGTCAAAATACTCCAAGCTCGGTGGACGCATTCCGCGTGGCGTGCTGATGGTTGGCCCTCCCGGTACCGGTAAGACCTTGCTGGCCAGAGCCATTGCCGGTGAGGCTAAGGTGCCTTTCTTCTCCATCTCAGGCTCTGATTTCGTGGAAATGTTCGTGGGCGTCGGTGCTTCGCGTGTGCGCGATATGTTCCAGACGGCCAAAAAGAATGCCCCGTGCATTATTTTTATCGATGAAATTGATGCCGTGGGCCGTAAGCGTGGTGCCGGCCTGGGTGGTGGACATGATGAGCGCGAGCAGACCTTAAACCAGCTGTTGGTTGAAATGGACGGTTTTGAAGGCTTTGAGGCAGTGATTGTCATTGCTGCCACTAACCGCCCGGATGTGCTGGATCCGGCACTGTTGCGTCCTGGTCGCTTTGACCGTCAGGTAGTGGTTGGTCTGCCTGATGTCCGTGGTCGTGAGCAGATCCTGAAGGTACATATGCGCAAGGTTCCGCTGGCCAAGGATGTAGATCCGGCGGTGCTGGCCCGTGGTACCCCGGGCTTTTCCGGTGCTGAGCTTGCCAATCTGGTCAATGAGGCAGCCCTGGCGGCTGCACGTGCCAATTTGCGCACGGTAACCATGCATGAATTTGAGCTGGCTAAGGATAAGCTCCTGATGGGTGTGGAACGTAAGTCCATGGCCATGACTGAGCATGAGAAAATTAATACTGCCTACCACGAGTCCGGGCATACCATTGTGGGCCGCCTGATGCCGGATCATGATCCGGTGTATAAGGTCTCCATCATCCCGCGCGGCAGGGCTTTGGGTGTGACCATGTACTTGCCTGAACAGGACCGCTATTCACAGAGCAAGCAATATTTGCTGTCCAATATCAGTACCCTCTTTGCCGGACGTATAGCTGAAGGACTGATGTTTGGGGATGATGCCGTCACCACCGGAGCTTCTAATGATATTGAGCGTGCAACCGATATTGCACGCAAGATGGTGACCCGCTGGGGCATGAGCAAGCGCCTGCCGCCGATGCAGTTTGATCAGGATAATGAAAAGGCTTTGTATTTGGGCGGTGGCAGTACCCAGACCATGTCAATTTCAGATAAAACTGCGCTGATTATCGATGAGGAGGTCTCTGAGATCATCAACAGCTGCTATCAGCGAGCACAGGAAATTCTGGAGCAGAACAAGGATATCCTGGAGGCCATGAAGGATGCACTGTTAAAGTACGAGACTTTGGATGCAGAGCAGATTGATGATCTGATGGCCAGGAAGCCTTGCCGTCCACCTGCAGTTTATGTGGAAGATCCGGCAAATAAGGCAGAACCGCAAAATCCGCAAGCGCCGCAGAATCCTCAAAATCCGCAGCCCCCTCAGAATGATGAAGGACAAAGTGGCTCAGACCAGTCCTCCGCGGGGCAGGATGATAAGGCAGCAGATAACACTGATGCGCCGGAAAGGGCGCAAGATCTAAGCTCTGCAGAGGGTAAGCAACCGCAATCTGCCCGCCCCCATGGCCCTTTTGTAGAGCAGGCCAGGCGTGAAGAGGAACAGTCACAGGGAAAATCCTCCCCGGAGGATAAAAAAGACTAAGTTACCGCAAGTAAGGTCTTAAGTGCTGTACAATGAAGCTGCAGCAAGGCAGAAATATATCCGGAGCCTTGCTGCAGCTGATTTTTTATAGACCGTATTTATAACCTCTACACAGGAGATGCCGCAACGTGTGCTTCTGCCTTAACAGGCGCCGGGCGCGGCTTTACACAGCGTATGAAGCTTAGAATGCATGACGGGGTCGCGGATCTGTCTAGTCCCGCGATCATGGGGGTGGTCGATTTGCGCAGCTGCCCTAATCTTCTGGATACAGCGGCAGAAATGCAGGAGCTGGGAGCCACTTTCCTGGAGCTTGGCTTAAGCTGTTCCAACGGCTATCCGGAGGTATCTGAGGAACTTAACATCATTATTCCGCAACTTGAGAAATTGCGGCCGGTCAGTGCGCTGTATCTGGCAGTCAATACTACCCATCCTGAGACCATGAAGGCAGCGGCAGCTGCCGGGGCAGATCTGATTGTTGATCCCAATGCCCTGCGTGAGCCCGGGGCAGTGGATACTATTGCGCAGGTTAAATTGCCAGTCTGCCTGGTGTTTGATCAAAACACTCATTTTGAGGAAGATACCGATCCTACTGGTACTGTATCTGAGTTTTTGTATGAACGTATCGATGCCTGCCTTAATGCCAGGATCCCGCGCTCGGCCATTATCATTGATCCCTCGATTGGCATGGATGCACCCATTGAGTTCCGCCTTAAAATGATGGGTAGGCTTAATACTTTCAAAAGCTTTGCTCTGCCAATTTCTATTCCGGCCCCACGTATTTTGCCCAAGGCCGATCCCTTCATGTGCGAACATATGCCGGCAGTGACCGCCGTGGCTATTTTTGCCATTGATGCCGGGGTGAGCATTATCCGTACCCATCAGGTGGGAGAGCTGGCACTGGCGCTTGACACCTGGCAGGCCTGCTCCAAGAGCGCACGTCCCTTCAGGCTGTCAAAGCTTATCGTCAAGCGTTTTTTGCGCAAGAAGAAGGATGAAGGCATGGTGGACGCTTTTTAGAGGCAGCAAAAACCTAGGGCAGTTACAGTGCCCTACTTTATTGATTGTTTAATATTTATTTTAGAACTGGTTGTTTTTAGAAGGAAATTTTTCTGTGAGTGAGATTAAGCGCAAGTACTTTGGTACCGATGGTGTACGCGGCCGGGTTGGTACTTACCCCATTACTCCGGATTTTGTGCTGCGCCTTGGCATGGCAGCAGGCAGGGTGCTGGCCCGGGGGCAGGGCGGGCGCGTTATTATCGGCAAGGATACTAGGCTGTCAGGCTATATGCTTGAAGCTGCACTTGAATCAGGTTTCAGCGCTGCAGGGGTTTCCACGGTGTTATTAGGTCCGATGCCGACCCCGGCAATCTCCTATTTAACCCGTGCTTTCCGAGCTGATCTGGGCGTGGTTATTTCAGCTTCTCACAACCCTTTTTATGATAATGGCATCAAGTTTTTCTCTGCAGAGGGTACCAAGCTGCCAGATGAAATTGAACTTGCAATTGAACAGGAACTGGACAGTGGCAGTTTCCTTACCGATCCGGCAGGCCTGGGACGTGCCTACCGTCAGGATGATGCCCCCGGCCGTTATGTAGAATTTTGTAAGAGCACCTTCTCAGGACATTTGTCCTTAGAGGGTTTGCGCATAGTACTTGATTGTGCCAATGGTGCTACCTATCATGTTGCCCCGCTTGTGTTCAGGGAACTGGGGGCGCAGGTGATCACTATTGGTACCGATCCCAATGGGATCAATATCAATGACGGTGTCGGTTCGACCCATCCTGAAGCCCTGGCTGCCAGAGTTTTAAGCGAGAAGGCCGATCTGGGCATAGCTTTTGATGGTGACGGCGATCGGGTGATGATGGTGGACAGCCGTGGCAACTTGCATGACGGAGATGCGCTTTTATATATCATTGCCACTGACAGACAGGCGCAAGGCAAGCTCCGGGGTGGGGTGGTGGGCACCCTGATGTCAAATCTGGGGCTGGAACTGGCACTTAAAGAGAAGGACATTGATTTTGTCCGCTCCAAGGTCGGAGACCGCTATGTAATGGAAAGCCTGCTGGCCAAGGGCTGGCATTTGGGAGGCGAGAACAGTGGCCATATCATCTGCCTGGATTATGTTTCAACCGGTGATGGTATTGTCTCCGCGCTGCAGGTATTAAAGGCTGCCTTGCGTCAGGGCAAAACTTTGGCGGAACTGACATCTCCGCTGCAGATGCTGCCGCAGGAGCTTATCAACCTGCGCCTGAGTGCAGGTTTTGATGCCCTGTCTGATCCTAAGGTCAAGGCAGAAGTGCAGGCCGTGGAAGCTGAGCTTGGTAGCAAGGGGCGGGTACTGTTGCGCAAATCCGGCACCGAGCCCCTGATCCGGGTGATGGTGGAAGGTGAGGATCGGCAGTTGGTGCACCATTATGCACAGCGCATTGCCAATGTGATCCGCCGCCAGGCTGAGGAAGAGGAACAAGGCTGAGTGATGCAGGGCAGTGCCGCTTTGCTGCACTGCCCTTGCAATCACGGTGTAATCTAGGTAAGATAGCGCGAGCTTTTCCCTTGGTAGGGATAAATTAGTAGGCGGATTTGATTTTTAAAATGTACGAAGTAGTTATTGTCTTATTCTTATTAGTGGCAGTGGCCATGGTGGCCTTAATCTTAGTGCAGCGCGGTAAAGGGGCTGGCATGGGCGCATCTTTTGGCGCCGGCGCTTCCAATACTGTGTTCGGTTCTGCAGGTTCAGGTAACTTCCTGACCCGTTCCACCTGGGTGCTGGCCTTTGTGTTCTTTGGAATTTGCCTCTTTATCGGCTGGCTGCAGAAGGATCATGCTGAGCAGAGCTCTTCCTTTACTAATATTGATGAGACCCCGGCAGTCTCCACCGTAGCCCCGGAGGCCGCACCGCTGCCCGCTGATGTGCCGGCTGTGGATTCTGATGTGCCGGCTGTGGATGCCGCCCCGGCAGCTCCTGCAGAATAAAATATAAAAGGTGCAGCCCTTAAATGCTGCACACAAACGGTTAAAAGCCTACATTACGCCCGTGTCTAAGTGCACGGGCTTATTTTATTGCTTTATAGATGGCAGATTATGTGGCGGGTAGGGGTTAATATTTCATCAAGGGGCATGTCCCAGCTGGCGGTAGGAATTGCTGGCACTTGCTGTAAATCGAAGGCCAGACCAATTTTCAGGCAGCAGGGATTTAGCTTTTTAAGCAGCCTGTCGTAATATCCGCCGCCCATGCCCAGGCGGGCGCCGGTCAGATCAAAGGCGCACAGGGGCAGCAGTACCAGACTGAAGCGGTAAGGATCTACCTTTCTTGCAGATTCAGGCGGAGGCTCGGGAATATTGAAGCGGTTCCTGTTAAAGGACTGCTCATCATTATAGGTATAAAAATCCATCAGCCCTTTTTCAGTTTCAGAGATCACCGGTAAAGCCAGCAGATGGCCGCGGCGTTTTAGCTCAAGGTTCAGGTGCCTGGTTTCAACCTCCTGACCGAAACTTACAAAAGATGCCACACATTGTTGGGTTTGCAGATAAGGGTGAGCTAAAGCCCGTGTGGTCAGGTGGGCGCTTAAAGACTCAATTTCTTCCCTGTTCAGCGCTGCGCGGCGCTCTTTTATCTGTGCGCGCAGGGCTGCGCGCTCAGCTGTGAAAAGATCCATAGTTGGGTATAGTTCAGTTAGGATTGGTGTTCAAGCTTTTGTTCAGCCTGGCTGAGAATAGCCCGGATTTCCTTTACCGTGCGCGCTGCTTCCTCCTGAAAAGGGGTGGAACCTCCCATGTAGCGCTGCAGCCTGCTCTGGCTGTCAATAGCAGTTAAGATGGCCGCCTGTTGGGGGCTGATGTTGGGGCTGTCGCGCAAAATGCGTCCGGAAATTTCCTGTACACTCAGCACAGCCTGCTTGAGTTCAGGCAGCTGATCTTTACGGCAGCGCAGGGTAAAGCTGTCACCTAAGACGGAAAAGGTGAGTTCTTCTAATGCTTGATGTTGTTCAGTCATTGCGAGCGTTAAGCTGTATGCTTCCCTTACTTCTACTGTTTGCAAGCGGTTATTGCCGCCCCTGCATTATCGCACAGCGTGCTGTGTGCTGCACGGCTGAGCTTTAGGCTCTGAGTGTCAGGGTAGATCTTTAAGAGCCTAGCATGCTGCCGCTAAAATTGCTGCAACAGTAGGCTCATGCTAAAATTAGCTGCCCTAAAGCAAAAGGGCAGATGCAAAACAGGAATAAATCAATCAACAGACTGTGCTGCCTTTTGGATTAGGTTTTTCAGGCGCAGTCTTAGCCTGTGCCCGTTGATCTTGCTGACTATTACAGGTCGCTGGCATTGTTAAAGGATAGATATAGTGAGCGAAAAGCTGCAGAAAGTTTTAGCACGTTTAGGCTTGGGTTCCCGTCGTGAATTAGACGCCATGATAGCCGCAGGCAGGGTGGAGGTAAATGGCCGTACTGCCAAAGTTGGGGACAGGGTGGAACATGATATCACGGTAAAAATAGATGGTAAGGTGGTGGCAACACCGCAGACAGAGAAGCCAAAGTGCCGGGTATTGATGTATTACAAGCCCGAGGGGGAACTTACCACCATTAAGGATCCGGAAGATCGCCCCACTGTTTTTGATCATTTGCCGCGGCCTGACTTTGGCCGCTGGATCTATGTCGGGCGGCTTGATCTTAATACCTCAGGATTATTGCTTTTTACCACAGATGGCGAGCTGGCCAATGCGCTGATGCATCCGCGTGGCGGGATAGAACGTATTTACGCAGTCAGAGTGTTCGGCGAAGTCAGTGAAGAGCAATTATCGCGCTTAAAGACCGGGGTGGTGTTAGAGGACGGGCCTGCACATTTTGAGCAGGTGAGTTTTGCCGGTGGTGAGGGGCGCAATAGCTGGTACCGTGTTACTTTAAAAGAAGGGCGTAACCGTGAGGTAAGAAGGCTGTGGGAGAGCGTAGGGGTACAGGTTAGCAGGCTTATCCGCATTAAATACGCCAATTTGAACCTGGATCCGTCACTGCATGCCGGGCAGTACCGCGAGCTTAGCTTAAGCGAGATCAATAATTTGCGATCTGCCGCCGGACTTAAGCCCTTAAAGGATTTTGAGATAGCAAAGGTGCCTTTGGATCGTCTGGCATTGCGTGATAAGCGTCTGCAGCCTGAGGAACACAAGGTTGCAGCTCAGGGGCGGGTCGGACAAGGCCGCTTTGCGCGGGCAGGCACTCGGGCCAAAACCGGGGAGCTACGTCCTGCTAGAAATGGCTTTAAAGCAGAACGCAGCCGGATCGCGCATGGCAAAGCTGGAAAAAACCACACCGGTAAGTCAGCTTCCTTTGAGCAGGTTTATACAACAGCAGGAAGCTCTTTTAGCTCCAGAGCCCGTCCTGCTGCTGCCAGGGTGGTGCGACGTGACAGCAATGGTTCCTATCAGGTAAGGGAACTTAGCTGGGGCAAGGAGCGGCGGCAGGAGCACAAAGATAGCTCCCGTTCGGCACGGCCGCTGCCAGGGGTAAAGGTTAAAAGTTATAACAATGGACGTATCAGCTCGCGCGTGTCTGCAAAACGAGCTGGTGGCCAGCGTGGCAGTTAGCCGTTTTTTGATCGCGCCCGGATCTTGGGCGCGTTACCTTTTACAGCTACAGGTGTTTTGCGGTATAGTTAAAAGTGTGCCATGTGGCATGTTTTTTTGGAAAGTATAAATAAAGTGTCCGCTGACAGTTGTTGCCCCCCGGGCTTTTCTGAACTGAATATTTACCGCAATCTCTGTAGTTCCTGCAATTTCTGCGTCCTTACCTGTTCTTATACCGCTATAAAAGGAAATAACTGATGGATCCGGCATCCGTACACCATGTGATGTTCGACATGGCGTGGGTGAGTGATCCGACAGCCTGGCTTGGACTGCTTACCTTAGTCGTGCTTGAAATAGTTTTAGGCATTGATAATTTAGTCTTTATTGCAATTCTGTCAGCAAAGCTGCCAACCAAACGCCTGCGCGACAAGGCGCGTTATACGGGTCTTGGTGGTGCATTGCTTATCCGCCTTATCTTACTTACCTTTATTTCCTATATTGTGACCTTTACCACGCCGCTGTTTAGCTTAGGGGATTTTGGGGTGTCAGGGCGCGATCTGGTGATGCTGACCGGCGGTCTGTTCTTGCTGTATAAAGCCACCCATGAGCTGCATGCCAAGCTCGAGGGCTTTGATGAGGAGCTCTCTGCCTCTAAGGCAGCAGGTTCAGCCTTCTGGCTGGTGGTGCTGCAGATCATGGTGCTGGACGCCGTATTTTCGCTGGATGCCATTATCACTGCAGTGGGCATGATCGATCATGTTTTCATCATGATGTTTGCGGTGATTATTGCCATGGGCGTGATGACCCTGGCCAGCCGCGCCATTACCGAGTTTGTCAGCCATCATCCTACCCTGGTTATTTTGTGCCTGGGCTTTTTGCTCTTAATTGGCTTTTCACTCATCATGGAGGCACTGCATTTCCATGTACCCAAGGGCTATCTCTATGCGGCCATCGGTTTCTCTATCCTGATTGAGATCTTCAATCAGGTGGCACGGCGCAATACCTTAAACTTGGGCTCCGGAGTCAATTCGATGCAGAGCCGTGAGGTGGCAGCCAATCTGGTGTTACGTCTTTTAGGCTCCAATCAGAATCAGGTTCAGACTTTCAAGGAGGCCATCGTTTCCAAGACCGGATCACAGGTCTTTGATTTTGAGGAAAAGGAAATGGTCTCACGGGTGCTGCAGCTCTCCTCCATGCCGATTAAAGCGGTCATGACTGCGCGTACTGATGTGGAGATGGTGGATTTGTCTCAAGAGCTGCCGCTGCTGACTGCGCAGGTGCGTAGTTTGCCCCGTTCCCGTCTGGTTGCCTATAAAAACGGACAGAAAGATCAGCCTTTGGGTTATGTGCGCCGCGTTGATCTACTCTCTTTGGCCTTAAGCCCTGATAAGGTTAAGGCAGATTCGGTAACTGCGCTGGTGCGCGAGCCTTTATATCTGCCCGAGACCATCAGTATCCTGAAGGCATTGGAGGAATTTCGTAAAACCAAAGCCTCCATGGGCTTCGTGATTGATGAGTTTGGCAATTTTGAAGGTGTGATCTCATTGCACGATATCATGGAAGAGATAGCAGGCGAGCTGCCGGAGCAGGCAGAGGTTCCGGAACTGGTGCGGGTATCGCCGGGGGTGTACCGCATAGAAGGTGATGCCATTTTAAAGGACGTGTCACGCCTGACTGGCTTTAAGGTTCCGCCTTCAGAGAATTATCACACCATGGCAGGCTTTATTCTCGATTATCTGCAGCGGGTGCCAACGCAAGGGGAGATCATTACCTTTGCTAAATGGGAGATCACCATTGTCAGGGTAAGTGAGCTGTCTATTCTGTCGGTGGAATTGCGCAGTTTAAGTGCTCATCCTGACAAGAAACCAGGGCAGCGTTAGCAGATAAAACGCAGGGAACAAGGACCAGAAGTCAGAATAAAGCAAGTTTGCACAAAAAGTAATCTTCCCGTTGCTGCCAACAGGGAAGATTACGTAATTTACGGTGAGCTCAGGCTTTTAGATCAGCTGCGTCGCTTGTTTTCTGTAAAGCGGTGGACCATGGAGCCTAATTCATCAGCAATATCGCTCAAATGGCTCATGCCTTCAAAGCTCTTGATGCTGATGTCACGGTTATCATCTGAAATCTGTACCATGCTGTGCACCCGATCGGTGATAATCTGGGCAGTTTGCGCCTGCTCCTGTATGCTTTGCGTCATCTCACGCGCTAAATCAGAAATTTGCCGCATCGCTGAAAGCACATTGTCCAGCATGGCCGAGCTTTGCTGTACCTGCACTACACCGGTACGGGCAGCTTCCTCTCCCTTAATGGCAGCATCCTCGGTGGAATCAGCGGTCTGCTTGAAGCTTTCGATAAGCCCGTGAATTTCAGAGGTGTTCTTGCGGGTACGCAGGGCAAGAGCTCGTACTTCATCCGCCACCACGGCAAAGCCGCGGCCGTGCTCACCGGCGCGGGCGGCTTCAATAGAGGCGTTAAGAGCCAGCAGGTTGGTCTGATCTGCTATTTCCTCAATCAGATCGGCAGCCTTGGCAATGTCATTGACGCGCAGCGCTAAATCTTCAATGGACTTGGCAATGTCTGCCACACTTTGATCCAGCTTCTGAATGCTGTCCATGGTTCCGGATGCTACCTGTTTGCCTTCAGCCACTGCGTGCTCTGAATTTTGTGCACAATTGGCGGTCTGTTCAACCTGTTTTTTTATTTCCAGCATCATCCGGGAAATGGTACTGGTGATGTCATTCATTTCCTGACCTAGGTTCTTAGCTTGCAGCAGCTGGTTTTTGGTCTGATCCGTATTGTGTTTGGAGTTCTGCAGGTTCTGTGCTGCCAGCGCTTCTACCCGTGCTGCCATGTCAGAGACGCGGGTTAACAGTGCCTCAAAATGCTGGGTAGTGGCTCGTACGGCATAGAGCACCTGGCAATAGGAACCGCAGGCCGGGGTATAGGTGGCAAGAGCGATGGCATCTTCTTCAACTGCCAGATAATGGTTCATGCGCTGCATGAACTTATTACGCCTTAATTTGCTGTAGACGCCTCCGGCAATACCCAGCAGTCCCAGCAGGGCAGAGCTTATAATGGATGGCTCATAGATGGCGTAGGCCATGCAGAGAATAAACAGCAGGTAGATGGTGATGCGGATCACATCATAATGTTTGGCTACCCCTTTACCTTTATTCAGGCGCTTATAGATTTTTTGTGCCCTTTTGATATCCTCAGGTTCAGCACGCGAACGTACAGATTCATAACCAATAATACGTCCGTGCTGCACAATGGGGATGATGAAAGCGTCTACCCAATAATAGGAACCGTCCTTGCAGCGGTTTTTGACGATGCCATGGAAAGTCTTTCCTTTTTTTAATAGCTCCCACATGTGTTCAAACACAGCAGGAGGCATGTCCGGGTGACGGATGATATTCTGGGGCTGCCCGATAAGTTCCTCGCGGGTAAAGCCAGAAACCTTTATAAAAACATCATTTACCTCAATGATATTGCCTGCAGTGTCAGTAACAGAGATGATCTTGGCATTAGGATCATCGGGAAATAAGGTTTCTTTATCGTAAACTGGCAGATTGACGCGCATAATGCTACCTGATTTAAATAAATAAGATCTTGACTTGAAGATCTGATAAAGCCCCGCCACAATCCTTGGCGCAAATAGGGCAGATAGTAATCATAACCTGCAGCGCAGATTCACCGGTTATTATCTCACTGCAGTGCAGTCAGAGCTTACTGCTGCAAAATTTTTTCGCAGGACCCGCAGACTGCGGCAACATGCATTTCTGGGTTTTAAAAGCGGTTTTTTACGGTAAATCTGTGCATTTTCTTGCGTCCGTGGCGCTGATTTGCTATATTAGCTGCCAAATTCAGGGCAGAGCTTTTAGGGTGTAACCCTGAATTTGGCGGCGACGTTGCCGTCACAATCAGGTGGAACTTAAAAGAGGCCCCGGGAATGGGGCTTTTTTTATGGACGAAAAGCCATATTAAAGCTAATTTGAGGAAGGCATGGCAGGAACAATTGAGGATAAAATTAAAGACTTAGTCTTACCGTTGCTCTCTTCCATGGGAGTTTCCCTGTGGGGCGTGCGTTTTCGTGGCGGGCATGATCATGCCAAGCTGCAGATTTACATCGATCGTCCTGAGGGTGTGGATATTGATTTGTGCGGGGATGTGACAGCGATGATCTCCCCTGCTTTGGATGCCTCTGACATTATTGCTCCCTCCTATACCTTAGAAATTTCATCCCCAGGTCTTGACCGGATTTTATTTACCAGGGAGCAGGCGGCTGACTATACCGGTAGCGAGGTTAAAGCTGAGCTGCGCATTCCGGTACAGGGACGGCGTAAGCTTAATGGTATTTTGCGTAGCGTGGCTGCAGATGGTACTTTGAGCCTGGATGACAAGCAGTCAGGGCTTTTGAACCTGGCATTTGAAAATGTGGCGCAGTTGCGTCTTGTTCCGGATTTTTCAAGCATTAACCCTAAAAAGCCACAGTAATGGCGCAGCATTGAGAGGACAACATGGGTAAGGAAATAATTGCGATAGCCGAGGCGCTGTCAAATGAGCGCGCCATTCCGCGTGAAAAGATTTTTGAAGCCTTGGAAAGTGCGCTGGCTACAGCCACCAAGAAAAAATATCCGGTGGACATTGCCGTGCGGGTAACTATTGATCCCAAGGAAGGTTCTTACCGCACTTTCAGACGCTGGACTGTCGTGGACAGTGACGGGCCTTTGGAAAACCCGGCCTGCGAGATCACTAAATCCGCAGCTGAAGTTGAGCATCCGGGTATTGCCGCAGGGGATATTGTGGAAGAAGAGATCCCGTCAGTGGCTTTTGACCGCATTACCATACAGACTGCCAAACAAGTGCTGTCACAGAAGGTCAAGGATGCAGAGCGTGAACAGATGATAGCCGAGCACCGTGAACTGTTAGGTCACGTGGTTAATGCTACAGTGAAAAAGCAGGGACGTGACTTTCTGGTGCTTGATCTTGGTAACAACGCTGAAGCAGTACTGCGCCGTGAGCAGATCATTCCGCATGAAACCTTCGGGCGCGGGGATCGGGTCAAGGTACTGCTCTCTGAGATCCGTTCTGACAGCAAGGGGCCGCAGCTTATCTGCTCGCGCACCTCGCCTGAGTTTTTAAAGGAGCTGTTTGCCATTGAGGTACCGGAAATCGGTGAGGATATCATCGAGATCATGGGCGTGGCTCGTGATCCGGGATCCCGCGCTAAAATTGCAGTGCGCAGCAAGGACAAGCGCATTGATCCGCGGGGCGCTTGCATCGGTATGCGTGGCGCGCGCGTGATGGCGGTATCTAATGAGCTGTCCGGTGAGAAAATTGATGTAGTATTGTGGGATGAGAATTTAGCGCAATACGTTACTAATGCCATGGAACCTGCTGAGGTATCGCGCATTATTATCAATGAAGATACCCATGTCATTGATGTGGCGGTGGCCGATGAGAACTTGGCTCTGGCAATTGGCAAGAACGGACAGAACGTACGCCTGGCCTCGCAGCTTCTGGGCTGGAACCTGCAGGTTAAGACCGAATCCTCCATGGAAGAGGATTTAAAGGCAGAGATGGGCAAGACCGTGCAGCTGTTCATGGACAGCCTTAATGTGGATGAGGAATTTGCCACCGTACTTGCTGATGCCGGTTTTGCCTCGCTTGATGAAATTGCCTATGTGCCGCCTGAAGAATTTGAGTTCATCGAGGGTATTGATGCTGAGACTATTAATGCTCTGCAGGAAAATGCTCGCAATGCCATTGAGGCGCAGGAACAGGAGTCAGTGCAGCAGAGCATTGAATCCTTATGCGGGATTGAAGGAGTGGACGAGAATCTGGCACGCCAGCTGATTATGCATGGCGTAGCTAATCCGGAGGATTTGGCTGAGCAGGCTACAGATGATCTGGAAGGTATTGAGGGCCTTGATGAAAAGAAGGCTGGCGAAATTATCATGGCAGCGCGCAATAAGTGCTGGTTTAATCAGTAAGGAGGGCTCTTTAGATGTCTGATAACGTAAAACAGGACGGCGCCCCCAAGCGGATGTCTTTGAACAAAAAGACTCACAGCACCCTGACCCTGCACGGTAATACCGGCAGATCCAAGGTGGTGCAGGTTGAAGTCAGAAAGCGTAAGGTCATTGATCAAGGTGAAATAGCAGCCCGTAAAGCACGTGAGGCTGAAGAGAAGCAGCGTCAGGAAGCTGAGCAGCGCAAGCGTGAGGAAGCTGCACGTCAGGCTGCTGAGGCCGAGCGTTTGGCTCAGGAAGAGAAAAAACGCCGCGAGGCTGAAGCCCGCCGTGAAGCTGAAGCAAGGGCTGAGCGTGAGCGCGCCGATAACAAGGCGCAGGAAGAGCTCAAGCGCCAGCAGGAATCTGAGCGGCAGAAGAAGCTTGCAGCTGAGGAAGCTGAACAGGCTGACAAGAACCGCCGCATGGCTGAAGAAACTGAGGCGCGCTGGGCCCAGCAAGAGGCGGAGCGCGAGCAGGCAGAAAAGGAAGA
>CALXOT010000122.1 GCA_944390085.1 uncultured Succinivibrionaceae bacterium | reverse complement strand
TTGGAAAAATCCTATAGATCGAGTGCGGAAAATCTTGCTTTTCGTGATCAATAATTCCGCCTATTGTGTGCACCCCTATTTTTGCCCTTAATTTTATTTTTTCCTATATTCGTGATCACTTCCACTTCGCAGGATCCTTTAGCGCACAGCTCTGGCTGTCTGGCCGTTAATATGCCTTCCCTTTTAAGACCATACGCAGATCTGTCCTGAGCGCGGTCAGGTTCGTTAGCCTCTGGATAATATCTGGATTCAGATCAGTATTTTGCAACTGAGCTTTATGTGTGAGCGGTAATGTTTTAAAATCGGCGGGTAATTATCTGTTTTATTAAATAAAAAGCCACTAACACTTCGAACTACGTGGCTTTTTAAAGTCATTACACAATGAAAATTCTACCATACTGGTATTTTTATATTGAGTTCAAAGCTAATGTTTTTTCCTCAGAGCTAAGGGTAGGCACCAATACTGATTCAGCCTGCTCCCTTAAGGCATCATTGCCTGTCCAATTGCTGACATTCTCTCTGCAGGCAAAAGCGTTATCAGAGCTTGAAACCTCATTGAAAGCCAAAGTCTGGCGCTGGGGCTATGTTTATCGGCATGTTATCTTAATTAACCAGAAGAAACTTTTGATGCGTTTGCCGCGTATTAAGATTTTCCCGGAGCATCAAAAGCCCTATACCAGTGTAGTGCTTCCTGATTGCCTTGCCCCACGGCATCAACATTGCGCGCTTAATCTGTTGCTCGGACTTAACTTTAATCCGCAGCGCGCAGCACACTGTTTTACAGGGGAGTTTTTAGACTTCCTTACACAATTTGTGACCGCCAGTCAGTACGATTTGCTTGAGGATGCGACAACAGGCAGCTTAGATGGCTTAGACGCATCATCCCATACCGCAGCTCCACAAGCGCCAGCATCAACGTGCGCAGCACGCTGCATACTGCCGGTACACTACTTTTATAAACGCCGGAGCAAAATTTACCAGGCATTTGACGATGCCCGTACTGCTACAGGCTTCTGCCAGCGCCCAACGGTCATGATAGGAGATTTAGTCCCGTTGGAGCCTCATTATTTTGGAGCAATTGAGCTTATCCCTCATCTGCCATCCTCCCCTTGCTGCTCCAATTTCATAAATGCTTTTTATTTGTACAGACCATCCGAACAGTACCGCCTTTATCCTTTTGCTGAGATTTTTACCCACAACCACCACGGTTTGACCAACTTAGGCAGAGCCCCTCCTTAAAATGCCCCGGTGTTCCGGACATTGGGTCTGGAATAGCGTTAACAAGGAGGTTTTATGCCTTTAAATGATGTGCTTCAGGATAGGCGGTGCTTCAGTGCAAGCGAACTGCGGAGGATCCTGCCTTTTGTATTTTCTGATTTATCAAACCGCAAGATTGCCGAAATATGCAACATCTCCCCCACCTCCGTCGGTGAGATCAGACGCTTTAAAGAGCATTGTGGGTTTGAGCTTAATACCCTGATGACGCAGCCTGATGAACAACTGCTCAATCTCTATTATGGCAAGTCCGACGATGATGTGCCTGAGACAACATTAAATCTTACCGACACGGAGCTTGCAGCCCTTAAAGCCATTGATTCCAATATCAACAAAGTCTATGACGAGTATAAAAAGCGCACCACTCAAGGTGGTCTTAATCCACTGAGCAGAAGCAGCTTCTACTTGCGCGTCAGGCCTATAGTTGAGCGCATGCAAAAAGAACCTGATTATTACTTTGCCCAGCAATTCATCTGGGGGCAACAGCTGCAAGCCGATTTCACCGGCCTGGTCCTGCCTCTTAATACACCAGGCGGCGAAGTCAGGTGCTGTATATTGGTCGCAGCCTGGCCTAAAAGCTATTACGTAGAAGCGCGTTTTGTCCGGGCTCAGACCACAACCGAGGCCTGCCGGGTTTTTGATGAGCTCTTTAAAAAGTGGAACCGCACTTGCTCAGAATTAGTGGTTGATAACGCCAAATGCTTTGTTTCAAGGCATAACCGCTCTGAGGCTGTCATCAACCCGGCTTTTGATGACTTTATGCGCGGTTACGGCGTTTATGTTAATCCAGCTCCTGTACGCCACGCTCAAACCAAAAGCTGTGCCGAGTTCAGTGTGAGGTTGGTCCAGACCCTGATAGCGAAAAACATGCAGCTCTTTGAGCCGTCCCGTAGCATCAGGGAGCACAGCCGTATTCTGCAAGAGCTGATTGACAAGCACATTAATCAGGGCCCTTTCAGAAAAAGCGCGACTCTTACGCGTCAGTACCTGTTTTCCAATATGGAACTTCCCGCGGCCAAGCCTTTGCCTGATAAGCTGCCTCCCATTTACTCCATTATAAAGGACAAAAGGGTGCCCCGTGACTACATGGTAGAGCTTGATGGCCACAAATATTCAGTGCCTTATACCTATTGCGGAAATGTCCTCACCTGTAAGGTCGATGTCGATACCGTATCTTTTTGGGATGGTACTGAATGTGTAGCCCGTCACCAGCGCTCGGATGAACCAGGACAGACGGTAAACCCCAGGCACGAGCCTCCTGAAAAACAGGAGATGGATGCTAATAAGCTTAAATTTCCTGATGCAGATTCAATCATTAAGGAAGCCCAGCGTCTTGATGGCAAAGTAGCCAAATTTGTTATGTCCCGCTTTACCGTCGGTACCGGGCCCAATGACCGCCGTTGCTGCATTGCAGTGATCCACATGTTTAAGAAAGCCAAGTACAGGGATTTATTCGGTGAAGCCTGCCAATCGGTCCTGATGCGCCCACAGGCTCTCTGGAACTCCTATACCGTGAATAAGCTTTACTGTTCCGTCATACGTGAATATGAAGAAAAGCAAAGTTATGCACACCAAAACGATTTATTTGAGGACGATGGTTCTGGGGTATACCTGCACGAGCCGTTAGCATCAGAACCTGCCAAGGAGGATAACAGCAATGACTGAGCGGCTTTTAAATGCAGAAGAAAAGAGATTGTTAAAGCGCATGGATGAGCTGGATTTGAGCGCTATGAGCGAAATTTTCCGTGAACAGCTGCTACAGTCTGAGCTATATAACTCCATGCCTTTTGTGGAGCGTCTGAGCGAGGCGGTGGAAAATTATGGGCGCTATTGCTCTGAACGTCAGCTGCGCCGCCTGCTTAAGGCCTCAAATTTACGCTATCAGCTCAAACTTAGCAGTTTTAATATCAGCAGGAGCGACGGCATCACCAGGGAAGTGATCCAAACGCTCAAAGATCCTGAGCTTATTGCCCAAAGCCGTAATATCTATATCGTAGGTCCAACTGGGGTTGGTAAAACCGCGTTGGCCTGCGCCTGTGCTTATAACTTTATGGAAAAAGGGCATACTGCCAGATTCTATAAAACAGACCATTTGCTGCAGGATTTAAATGCCAAAGAGGAAAAGGCGCTTAAACGCTTCCGCAACCGCATGCGCACTATCGACCTGCTCATTATTGATGACTTCGGCATTGAAAAAATTACAGGCAGTGGCGCATCCAGACTTTTGGATTTGATAGATGAGCGTTACGGGCGCGGTGCCACCATCATTACTTCACAGGTAAGTCTGGAAGCTGCACCCAATGTATTTTCCTCTCAGTCTCCACATGTAAAGGAGGCCATTAAAGATCGGATGTTTCCCAAGAACACGATACTTATTGAACTGTCAGGAGAATCCAAACGGGGGGAGGCTGATGAATTAAGGGATGGCAGGTAAAAATGCACTCCATTAACTACAATTTCAAGCAGCTGTTGGTTGAGTTTGACAAAGCCGGAGAGCGGACGGTCACTGCACAAAGGCTAGTTTGCCTGTTAGGTAAAAGTCTGTCATACAAGGAGGTTATTGAACTGCTATGTGACTACATCAAGGCAGCCAGACTATATGAAATCAGCTCTGAGCTTGAGGCTCTGGGTGATGCGCTGGTGACGCAACGGCGGCTGGAAGCAGAAATAGAAAGCCTGAATGAGCGTTACATTACGGCACAAAACCAAATCAGTGCTGCTGAAACCATGCGCTATCAGGCTTTAAACAGGGAAGCTGCCTTAAAGCTGGAAAATATAGGTTTGAAGGAAAAGCTCAGGCTGTTACGCAGCAAGCTTAACCTGGAAGAAACCTCTGGCGCTGCCAATATTGCGGCTGGGATAAATAACGTCAAGACAGCTGAAGAGGAGGTTGATTAGCTAAAAGCGTAAGGAGGGGTTACAACTGCCCATCCCGATGACCGACATTGATGGCTCCATAATGGGGCCATTTTTATGGCTGTGTGAAAAGTAAGGTGATCACGACTGCAGGACAAAATGAACACAAATTTTTAGACAAAGTGATCACAAGGTTTGGACATTTTTAAGATTATGCACGGAAAAAGATGGCTCTATTTATAGGATTTTTCCACCTCTGCAACCGCTTTTGCTGGAAAACACGGTCTTCTTTTAGCTGACAATCAGTCACAGCTTAACTTGCCTTAACTCAAAGCTCTGTTGGACTGATGCCATACCTTAGGGACAAAAGCTTGTTCCGGGGTGTTTTGCGCCATTACCCCTACCAGGGGATGCGGGTAATAGAGTTCAGCAAGCGTCTCAATTTCACTTTCATCAAGGGAAATTTCAACACTACGCAACAATGCCGGAACTTGCCCTGAGCGGGTCACTCCACATACCGGCAAGGCTCCCCTGCTATTAAGCCAGCACAGCGCCAATGCCGTCATACTTTCACCCCGGCTGACGGAAAGTTGCCAGAGCCTTTCGATAAGCCGGTGATCGGCTGCAGCACTCGCCCCATATTTTCCGGCAGCATAACTGTCCTGCAGGAGCCGTGCTGTCGCTTGGGCGTCCGGACTGCGTGGTGCCAGCCTGCCTGCAGCCAACAGGCTGTAGGCAGTATAGGCAAGGCGATCGGTCCTGCACAAAGGCAGCATCTCCCGTTCTTCCTCGCGGAAAATCAGATTATAGTGACCCTGTACCGAAACAAAGGGGGCAAAACCTGCCACCTGTGCCAAATCATTTATCTTGATAAGCTGCCAGGCGAAACAATTGGAAATCCCGGCATAGCGGATCTTTCCGGCACGCTGCAGCTCATCAAGTCCTGCCAGGATCTCGTAGGGCTCAGTACGATAATCCCACATGTGGTAAATATAGAGATCAATATAGTCAAGACCCAGACGCTTCAAGCTGGCCTCTGCCAAGGCTATCACATGTTGCCTGCCGCTTACGCCTGCTGCGATCTCACCATCTGGGCGCGGCAGGAACTTAGTTGCCAGCACATAGTCCTCACGCTTGTGTGTAAAATCACGCAGCGCCTTGCCCACCCAACGCTCACTGCTGCCGTTCTGATAGGCTGCGGCCGTATCAAAGAAATTGATCCCACCCTAGAGCGCAAAGCGCAGGGCGGCCCTGCTTTCCTCTTCACCAATGGTCCAGCTGTGCTGCACGTCATGGGCATCGCCAAAACCCATACAACCAAGGCATACCGTGGAAACCCTAAGATCACTGCTGCCCAATTGCTGATAACGCATTGCTGCTTACCCCTTCTTACCCAGAGCATTTAAAGTTCAGGAGCCGCCCCTGATCATAACTAGCGTAGGCTCAGTGTGGCCTCAGCATCTGCACTGCTCTCAATCGCCCGGACGGTCTCCTCATCCATGTGCCCCAGAATCACCAGATCGTTGGGGCTGTGATAATTCACCCGGAACACACACAGATTGCCCCAGGGCACGTAATAAGCCAGATCACCGCGCTTTACCTCTGCAGACTGCTTCCATTTTGCAATGTCAAGTTTATGCGGCAGGTAAGCAATACGCTCATTGCGTCCAAAGTCCTCAAAGGTCAGGATAAGCGGTAATTGCTCGACTAAAAGCTGAGCCTGCGCACTGTCTTCTAAAGTTATCTGATAACTTGTCCCGTTAAGCTTCAGTTCAAGATCCTGTGCCATACTTTCACCTCCTGCTGCACAGCCTGCGGCAAGCAGCAGGGCAAGCCCCAGGCTTCGTGCTTTTATTTGTATGTTTTTCATAAAATTAACTCACTTTTATCCAGATATCAGTGTCCTTTCCCTGTACTCTAACTGAGCTGGATACATCTGTAAAATACTATTGACGCAAGCTTATTCATGTCTGTTATGCATAGAAAGCTGCTGCTTCAAAACAGGTCGGTTTACGCACTCATTTTGTAAAAAAAACAGTTTTATGACAGGCAAATACTGCTGTGACCGCCGTTTATGGCAGTTATATTTGATTAAGATCACAAAACGCCATGGCAAAAAGATGTTTTTATTGCAATGTTTTTGTGATTGTTATCGCAAAGTTAGAAATCAGATCAAAAACTGTGATCTATTTCGAAAAAATTCTGATTTTTTAACAAACTTACAAAACATAAAAAAGATTTTTACGACAAAGCCCGTTTTACCTTTGCTTTAAGATTGACCTGCATCCAAGGAAGGGATGCCTGGAATTGAGATTAAAAAGCGAGGATAAAATGGCTATTTCTTACGACGTTCATCTGAAATATGGCGTTGATCCCAACATGTCACTTGAAGGGAAAGTGGCTGTGGTGACCGGTGGCTTTGGCGGCATTGCCATGGCCAGCAATCACTTTATGTACGGCAAGGGCGCCAAGCTTGCCCTGCTCTACGCTCCCTTTGATGCTCCCAAGAAAGACGAGAGCTTAGCAGAATTTGAGGACAGATCCCGCGTAGAGGCTTTTGAGTGCGACGTTACCTCCCCTGAATCAGTCAAGAAAGCTTTTGCCGAAGTTAAGGCCAAATTCGGCACCGTAGACATCCTGGTTACCTGCGCCGGCTACGTCTGCCTGCAGCCGTGCATGGAAACCGAGCTTGCCGAATGGAACAAGCACATGGCCGTCAACCTGACCGGCACTTTCTTATGTGCCCAGGAGGCCGCCCGCATCATGACCGGCGACCAGCACGGCGGCAAGATCATCATGATTGCCTCCCAGGCTGCCACCGTAGCCCTGGACAATCACGTAGCCTACGCCACCTCCAAGGCCGGCCTGTTTGGTATCTGCAAAGTCATGGCCAAGGAATTAGGTCCGCATCAGATCACTGTCAACACCATTTCTCCTACGGTGGTGCTGACCCCGATGGGTGCCAAGGCCTGGGAAGGCAAGAAGGGCGAGGACAACAAGAAGATGATCCCGGTCGGCCGCTTTGCCTATACCGATGAAATCGGCGCGGCAGTGCTGTTCCTGGCCAGTAACGGCAGCGACATGATCACCGGCACTGACATCCTGATCGATGGCGGCTACCAGGTCTGGTAACCCTCCTGTTACGAAGTTTACGTTTACAGTTTTTTTTTTTTACCCTCATAAAAATATGGAGTTTGTGTTATGAAGAAATTATCTATCTTAGCCTTAAGCGCTGCTGTCGCTGCTGCCGTGTCCTTCTCTGCCCAGGCCGCTTCTGACAAAGGCACCATCGCCATCATGGTGAACGCCCTGGACAATCCGTACTACGCTGCAGAAGCTGCCGGTGCTGACCGTCAGGCTAAGTCCCTGGGTTATGACACCTTAGTGCTGTCCCACAACGAGGACGTGAAAAGGCAGAACGAGCTGTTTGACAATGCCATTGGCCAGAAGGTCGTAGGCATCATCGTGGACTGCGCTGACTCCACCGCCTCCGTTGCCGCAGTACAGAAAGCCACTGACGCCGGTATTCCGGTAGCCCTGATTAACCGTGAAATCGTCAAGGACGGCGTGGCCCTGGTGCAGCTGACCCACAACAACTTCCAGGCCGGTTCCGATGTGGCCAACCGCTTCGTCGAGCTGATGGCTGAAGAAGGCCCTTATGTAGAGCTGACCTGCAACTTAGCTGACAACAACTGTGTCACCCGTTCCAAGGCTTTCCACCAGGTTATCGATCAGTTCCCTGACATGAAGATGGTGGCCCGCCAGGATGCCAAGGGTGCCCTGCTTGACGGCAAGAACGCCATGGACTCCATTTTACAGGCCCATCCTGATCTGAAGGGCGTCATCTGCGGTAACGGCCCGGTGGCCTTAGGTGCAGTGGCTTCCCTGAAGTCAGCCGGCCGTGATGATGTGGTGGTTGTCGGTATCGACGGCTCCAACGACGAAATGGCTTCCATCAAGGCCGGCGATCTGAAGGCTACTGCCATGCTGCAGGCCCAGGAACTTGCAGTTCAGGGTGTGAACTACCTCGACGCCTACCTCAAGGACGGCTCCAAGCCTGAAAAGGAGCGCATCATGTTCCGCGGCATCTTCATTGACCAGACCAATGCCGACAACGTGAAAGACTTCTTATACACCGAGAAATAATTCATTTTATCCGCAAATTAAATCTGCTGCCTGCGCCTGCAGGCAGCTTTTCCAAACCCTTGAAGTAGGAGCTCCCTAGAGATGAGATTAAGGATTTTAGCGCTCGCATTGTGCACAAGCGTGCTGTGCTTCAGCGGCTGCCGCATCGTTACCGTGCAGGAATACCAACAGCTGCAGGACCCGGAGTCTCCGCTGTTAAAACAGGCCCCCGAGATTTTTGATACCAAGCTTACCACCCAGATTAAAGACAGTGCCCTGCCTATTGACGAGCTCTTTGACAAGCTTTCGGCCATGCAGGATTTTGCCGAGGCCTGCAAGACCTACGGCTACCGCCAGGCAGATGATCTGCAGTGTAACTTCCCGGTAAAGCTTGAAGGCAGCATCAGCGAAATTAATTCCAAGAGCCGCCGCGGCACCCTGACCGTCACCACTGCTGATGGCACTGCCGTCAAGGTGCAGATTGGCCCAGTGATCATGGGTACTGCCCTGCGTGATATTCAGAAAGATATTTCCTACATCGACTTTAATGATCAGACCGTCTACGGCGAGTACGGTGAACGCATCAACGCCCACAGTGTAGAGCATGCCAATGCCAATAAATACGAAGTCGGTCAGAACGTGGAAGTATACGGCGCTTTCAGCACCTGGGACTTCCCCAATGCCACCTCAATCCGCGTAGCCCCGGTGATTGTCACCATCAAGTAAAGGTAGCGGCAAATGGAAGAAAAGTATAACGAAGACGTTATTCTCGAAACGGTCAACGCGACGCGCGTCTATCCGGGCGTCACTGCCTTAAAGAGCGTGAACTACAAGGTGTTCCGCAATAAGGTGAACGTGCTGATCGGCGAGAACGGCGCCGGCAAGTCCACCATGATGAGGCTTTTGGCCGGCGTGGAACAGCCATCATCAGGCGACGTGCTGATGAATGGTAAGAAAGTGCACTTTAACTCAACCCTAGACGCTGAGGCCCACGGCATCGCCATTATTTTCCAGGAACTGAACCTGTTCCCCAACATGAGCGTGATGGACAACATCTTCATTGCCCATGAGCACTTTAAAAAGGGCAGTATCGACAACAAGGAACAGTACAAGATAGCCAAAGAGCTCTTAACTGACTTAGGCCTGAACATCGATCCCTACACCCAGCTGTCTGATTTAGGTGTCGGTCACCGCCAGATGGTGGAAATTGCCCGTGCCATGTCCAAGAACGCCAAAGTGCTCATCATGGACGAGCCGACTTCAGCCTTAAGCCAGCAGGAAGTGCAGACCCTGTTTAAGGTGATCCGCAAATTAAAGAGCGATGGCGTGACCATCATCTATATTTCGCACCGCCTAGAAGAGCTGATGGAAATTGGCGACTGCATCTCCATCTTCCGTGATGGCTGCTTCATTGACGCCAAAGAGCGCAAGGACGCCTCCATCCCCTGGATCATCGAGCAGATGGTCGGTTCCAAGAAGAAACAATTTGACTATTCCAAGGCCGAATACGGCGACGTGGTGCTGGAAGTCAAGGATCTGTGCGCACTGCGCCAGACTGGTGGATATCTGCTCAATCATGTCAGTTTCAACCTGCGCCAAGGTGAGGTCATCGGTATTTACGGCCTGTTAGGCGCCGGGCGTACTGAGCTGTTCAATGCCATTACCGGCAATCTTGAATACCAGAACGGCAGCGTGCTGCTCAATGGCAAGGCCATAGATCATCTGCGCTACCAGCTGCGCCTGCAGGAGGGCATTGCCTTTGTACCGGAGGACCGTGCCAAGGAAGGCGTGATTTCCCTGATGTCCATCAAGGACAACATGATGCTTTCCTATTATTGCCTGATCCCCTTTATCAAGGCTTTAAAACCCTGCAGCGTCAAGGAAGAAAAGGAAAAGGTCTCAGCTGCCATTGAAAAACTGTCCATCAAGGTAGGCGGTGTCCATCTGCCCATTACCTCGCTCTCGGGCGGTAACCAGCAGAAGGTAGTGCTGGGCAAGGAGCTGATGATTAACCCCAAGGTGATCCTGCTTGACGAGCCAACCCGCGGTATTGACGTCGGTGCCAAGGCGGACGTGTACCGCCAGATCGGCATGATGGCAAAGCAAGGCCTGGCTGTGGTGTTCTCCTCCTCAGAGCTTGACGAGGTGATGGCCCTGTCCGACCGCGTGATGGTAATGGCCTCGGGCAAGATCGCAGCCGACTTTACGCGCGAGGAAGCGGACAAGGAAAAGATCATCCGAGCTTCAACCCCGGTTTAACAGATTTGGCATTTAAAAAGGAATACTAAAGTGAACAGCAAATACACTATCAGCATGTACCTGTTAAAAGCCCGTACCTTCATCGCGCTTTTGGCAGTAATCCTGTTCTTCAGCTTCATGGTGAGCAATTATTTCACCGTCTCCAACCTGCTGATCATGACCCAGCACGTGGCCATTACTGGTCTGATTGCCATTGGCATGACCCTGGTCATTCTCACGGCAGGTATCGATCTGTCAGTAGGCTCAGTGGTGGGCCTGGGCGGCATGATCGCCGGCCTGCTTATCACCAAGGGTCTGCCGGTGGGTGACTCCATCGTGTTCTTCAACATCATTGAGGTGATCCTGATAGTGATGGTGTTCGGCGGTCTGGTCGGACTGCTCAACGGCATCATCATCACCAAGTTCATGGTAGCCCCCTTCATCTGCACCCTCGGCATGCTCTATGTCGGCCGTGGCTCAGCTCTGCTGGTCAACAACGGTTCCACTTTCCCGAACCTGACCGGTTTTGAGGCTCTGGGCAACACCGGCTTTGCCTTCCTGGGCAGCGGTACCGTGCTTGGCATCTACCTGCCTATCTGGATCATGGTAATTGTCACCATCATCGCGGTCTATATCACCACCAAGACCCCGCTGGGCCGCTACATCTATGCCATCGGCTGTAATGAAAACGGTGCCCGTCTGGCTGGTGTCCCGGTGATCAAGACCAAGCTTTTTGTCTACATCTTCTCAGGCGTTTGCTCTGCCATTGTGGGTCTCATCCTGGCTTCTCAGCTTTTAACCTCCCACCCGATGACCGGCAACATGTTTGAAATGGATGCCATCGGTGCCACGGCCTTAGGCGGCACTTCGCTGGCCGGCGGCCGCGGTAAGGTACTGGGCTCCATCATCGGTGCCTTCGTGATCGTATTCCTGGCTGACGGCATGGTGATGATGGGCGTGAGCAACTTCTGGCAGATGGTGATCAAGGGCATTGTGATTATCGCCGCTGTGATCATCGATCAGATGCAGGAAAACCTGCAGCACAAGGTGGTCTTAATGTCCCGTACCGCTGAGGCCAATGCCGCTGCGGCAGCTGCCAAATAAAAAAGTAAGAAGGACGCTGTCCCCGGCCCGGGGACGGCAGTCTGGTGACTTAATGCAGAGGATTTAACAAATGGCAAAAGACATCATCATCGCCATTGATGAAGGTACCACCAATTGCAAGGCCATCGCCATTGACCGCAGTGCCAAGGTACTGGCCAAGGCTTCCCGTGCCCTTGAGATCTTCACCCCCAACCCCGGCTGGGTGGAGCAAGACGGGCAGGTGCTGGCCCAAAAGACCCTGGAAGTGGTAGCTGAAGTTTTAGCTCAGGTGGATCCGCAGCGGGTAGCCTGTATCGGTATCAGCAATCAGCGTGAAACTGCTATTGGCTGGTACAGAAAGGACGGCAAGCCGCTGAACATGGCCATGACCTGGCAATGCTCGCGTACTGCCAGCTTCTGTGAAAAATTACGTGCCGACGGGCTGGAACCGGTCATCAAACAGGCCTCCGGACTGCCGGTAGCTACCCTGTTTGCCGGCTCCAAGATGCGCTGGCTGCTCGATAACACCAAGGACGGCTATGCCCTGGCACAAAAGGGTGAGATTTGCCTTGGCACCATCGACTCCTGGTTATTGTGGAATTTAACCGGCGGCAAGGCCTTTAAGTGTGACTATTCCAATGCTGCCCGCACACAGCTGCTCAACTTAAAGAGCGCCTCCTGGGATGATGAAATGCTGCGCATTTTCGGCATCCCGCGCGTCGCACTGCCTGAAATCTGCCCGTCCAGCCATCTGTTCGGCACTACTGCTGGCCTTGCCGGCATCCCGGACGGCATCCCGGTAATGTCCATGGTCGGCGACTCTCATGCTGCACTCTATGGCCATTGCATCGGCAAAATTGGCTTCGTCAAGACCACCTATGGTACCGGCTCCTCCGTGATGGCTCCGCTGACCGTGCCTGACACCTCTGTCAATGCACTGGCTACCACCGTTGCCTGGCATAACGGCGAGCACATCACCTACGGTATTGAAGGCAATATCAACCATACCGGGGATGCCCTGCTGTGGATGAGCCAGGTCACCCGTACCGATAAGCTTGCTGATGCCAATGACTATATCAACCGCATTGCCGAGCGTGCCCCCACCAATCTGGGCATCTATTTTGTACCGGCCTTAACCGGTGCCGGAGCCCCGTGGTGGCAGGAAAATGCCCGCGGCATTATCTGCGGCTTGAGCCGCGGTGCGACCGCTGATCATCTGATCCGCGCTGCGCTGGAATCCATTGCCTATCAGATTGCCGACGTGATCGAATTTATGCGCAAGGTGCCCTCCTTCAAGCTGGACACCCTGATGGTGGATGGCGGCCCGACCAAGAACGACTGGCTGATGCAGTTCCAGGCAGATCTGTTAGGCTGCCCGGTCTCCCGCAGCACCACTTCAGAACTCTCCGCCATTGGGGCGGGCATGCTCGCAGCCAAATGCTGCTTCAAGCTGGGAGCGGCTGAGCTTGAGGCCATGATCCCCTGCCACTTTGTATTCAAACCCAATCCCGAGCGCACAGCTCAATATGCACAGTGCAAGCGCGAATGGGATAAGGCGGTGCGCATGACCTTAAACCACGTTTAGGCCATGGCAGCACAGTAAAAACAGTTTTTCAAAAGCTTAGTTATTTTGCATTAAAGAGGTAATTAAAATGATGCAGAGATTTGTTGGTGCCACCGTATCTGTAACCGGCGCTTGCCGTGGTATTGGCAGAGGAATTGCTGAACGCTTTGCCCAGGAAGGTGCAGATGTGATCATTTCTGACATGTCTGAGGCCGTCAAGGACACTGCTAAGGAAATTGCCGACAAGTACAAGGTCAAGGCTGTAGGTACTGTAGTCGATGTGACCAATGAAGAACAGGTCACCGGCATGTACGACATGATTGCCAAGGACTTTGGCAAACTCGACGTTTCAGTGCAGAACGCCGGCATCATTACCATCCAGCACTTTGACAAGATGAGCGTCAGCGAGTTCTCCAAGGTGGTGAATGTTGACGCTATCGGTGTGTGGCTGTGCGCCCGTGAAGCTGCCAAGATCATGGTCAAGCAGAACAAGGGCCGCATCATCAACTCCTCCTCAGGCCAGGGCCGCAAGGGCTTTATCTACACCCCGCACTATGCCTGCGCCAAGATGGGTGTGATCGGTATCACCCAGTCACTGGCCATTGAGCTTGCTCCGCATAACATCACCGTCAACGCCTTCTGCCCGGGCATCATTGTGACCAATATGTGGGATTACAACGACAAGGTGTGGGGCGAGATGTTAAGCACCCCGGAGAAGCAGTACAAGAAGGGCGAGCTGATGCAGGAGTGGGTGGATGCCATTCCGTTAAAGCGCGCCGGTGAGCCTGCCGACGTGGCAAATGTCATCGCCTTCCTGGCCTCCGATGACGCTGCCTACGTAACCGGACAGACCATCAATATTGACGGCGGCATGTTCATGAACTAACTGCTGTCATAAGTCCGCAGCATCCCCGCGGCGGCAAGATCGCCGCGGGCTTACGTCAACTCTGATTTACAAAGGAGGATCGCATCCGCAAGGCTAAAAGGTCGCGGCTGCGGTTAAACGGAATGAACTTAAAGGCCTTATCTTACAAACTGCGCAAGGACGTAATCAATATCATCGTATCAGGCAAGGGCGGTCACATCGGCGGTGACATGTCTGTCATGGACGCCCTGGTTGCCCTCTATTTCAACATCATGGACGTGACCCCGGAAAACTATGCCTCCGGCAAACACGATCATTTTGTCATGAGTAAAGGCCATTCCGTGGAAAGCCTTTACGCCGTACTGGCTGAAAAGGGCTTTTTCCCTTTAGAGCAGGTTTTAAAAGAATTTTCACGCTTTGGCACTAAGTTTATCGGCCACCCCAACAACAAGTTGCCGGGCATTGAAATGAACTCCGGAGCCTTGGGACACGGTCTGCCGGTGGCAGTAGGCATGGCTCTGGCCTGCCGCATGGACGGCAGCTCCAGCCGGGTCTACACCTTCATGGGTGACGGTGAACTGGCCGAAGGATCCAACTGGGAAGGGGCGATGGCTGCAGCAAACTACAAGCTCGATAACTTATGTGCCCTGATTGACCGTAACCGCCTGCAGATTTCAGGCTGTACTGAAGATGTGATGGCGCTTGACGATCTGTGCGCCAAATGGCAGGCTTTCGGCTGGCATGTCATCTCCACTAAGGACGGCAATGACATTGCAGAACTCACCGCAGCCTTTGAACAGGCCAAGCAGATTAAGGGCAAGCCCACCATGATTATTGCCAACACCATCAAGGGCAAGGGTTCGCCAGTCATGGAAAACAAGGCAGGATGGCATCACCATGTGCCTAATGATGAGGAGTACCGGCAAATCATGCAGGATCTGGACGCAGCTTACGAGGAGGCACTGAAAAATGGCTAAAGCAAACAAGCAAGTGATCTGCGATGTCTTAATGGATGCCGCCAAAACTGACAAGGATGTGGTGGTGCTGTGCTCTGACTCCCGCGGCAGTGCCTCAGCCGCTCCCTTTGCCAATGCCTTCCCGGAGCAATTCGTGGAAGTGGGTATTGCCGAGCAGGACTTAGTCGGTATTGCAGCGGGCATGGCCCGCCTGGGCAAGAAGACCTATCCGATGTCCCCGGCCTGCTTCATCACCGCCCGTTCCTACGAGCAATGCAAAGTGGATGTTGCCTATTCCAACACCAACGTCAAGCTTATTGGCATCTCCGGCGGTGTCAGCTATGGAGCTCTGGGCATGAGCCATCACAGCTGCCAGGATATTGCTGCCATGTCAGCCATTCCCAACATGCGCGTTTATATTCCGGCCGATGCCCCGCAAACAGAAAAACTGATGCGGGCACTGCTTAAGGACAATAAGCCCGCTTACATCCGTGTCGGTCGCAATGCAGTCGAAAACGTATACAGCGAGGATGATTGTCCCTTTGAGATGGACAAGGCCACAGTAATTTCCCATGGCAGCGATGTCACCTTAGTGGCAGCCGGCGAAATGGTAAAGCCTGCCGTAGAAGCAGCCAAATTACTGGAAGCACAGGGGATCAGTACTGCCGTCATCGACATGTACTGCATCAAGCCCCTGGACAGCGCCACCCTGCTTAAGGAAAGCGCCAGTTCCCGCCTGGTGGTGAGCATTGAGGAACACTCCATTTTCGGCGGGCTCGGCTCCATGGTGGCTCAGGTGATAGCACAACATGCCCCCAAGAAAGTAGTGTGCCTGGCCCTGCCTGACGAACCGGCCCCGGCCGGCACTTCCAAGGAAGTGTTCACCCATTATGGGCTTACCGGCGAGGGGATTGCCAAGACCGTCAGGGAGAATCTGTAAACTCCAGACCAAATCTGACAGGCACTTTGCACAGAGGGGACCTTCCTCAAAGCCCGCCTGTCAGACTTAAAAACATGCAGCCTGGGGCTTTTGCGCCTTGCGCCGGGCTCCCGGGCTGCAGTATCTGCATAATGAAAGAGACACAGGACATGTCAGAACAAGAACCGCACTTAGACTGGCTGGCACCGTACCGGCATCCCAGCATCAGCGCAGCCTTAAGCCCGGCTAATCTTGAGTACTACATCAAGTTCATTATTCAGATGCTGCATGTACAGGTGCACTGTTACAGCCAGGATGGCAGCCTGCTGCTAAAGCTGGTGGCCGAACACAATGAGGGTTTTGGTGATCCTTTGGAAAGTGATCCTGACTTTTTAGCTGAACTTAAGGACAAGGCTCAGCAGGAAAGGGTTTTTATCTTAAGTGATCATGGCCCCATCATCTACGGCGGTCTGTGTGTCAATGAACAGGTAATTATTTTGGGGCCAGTCATCATCGGCACCCCGCAGGATGACATCGGCAAGCTGCACGGCATGCGCCATCATTGTGTCAGGGCCTACCTGACCAAGGCCGACGTTCCGTCCTTCAGCTCCGCCCTGCTGCTGTTGCATTCCATTTTCAATGGGGAAAACCTGTCGCTGAGCGCCTTTATTGCCAGATCCTTTTTAAACAGCACTATTTTAAAGAGCCTTGATCGCAAGGTCTCTGACATCACTGCACTCAACATTGAGGGACAGCCTCATCACCCGTTGTCCATGGAAACCCGGGTACTGGAAAATATCCGCCTGGGCAATCCGGCCAAACTGATGGAAAGTCTGGATTATCCTTATCCAGGCAGACGCGGCACCCTGGCCCGGGACCCCCTGCGTTCTGAAAAAAACATCGGCATCATTGACGTCACCTTATCGGCACGGGCTGCCATCAGCGGCGGTCTTGAGGTTGAGCGCGCCTACGTGGTGGCTGATGCCTTCATCCTCCAGGTTGAGGATGCCAAGAGTCCGCAGGAAGTGTTCGCCGTCAAGACTGCCGCACAGTTACGCTTTGCCCAGTTAGTCAAGGAAAACAGCAGCACAGCTGAAGATTATTTAAAGCTCAACCAGCCCCCGGCCCGCCCGGCAGCGGTGGCAGCTGCAAACACCGCTGCGCAAACTGCCCCCGTGGCAGAGACGCCTGCAGCAACTGAAGAAAGCGCATTAGAGCGGCAGGACAAAATTGTGCTTACGATCAAGAACTATGTGCAGCGCTCCATTAACAGCAAACTGTCAATTGACAGCATCAGCCGTGATCTGAGATTGAGCAAATCCTATTTACAGCAGATCTTCAAGCAAAAGGAAGGCGTCTCCCTGATGCGTTACTGCCGCCGCGAAAAGCTTAAAGTGGCAGAACAGTTATTACGTGATTCTGACTACAGTATCGCTGAGATCACCTCAATGCTTAATTTCTGTTCACAAAGTCATTTCACGCAATGCTTTAAAAAGGAAAACGGAATCACCCCGGACATTTACCGACTTAAGAATAAGGTCACGATTTGAAAAAAGCTTCAGTTCAGTCCTTGGCTCCGGCAATTCAAGGCTTAACTGAGCTACCGGACATGACCACAGGTTAATTCAGCAAAAGGAGATTTTTTATGTACCGCAAATTATTAGGAGCAGCCGCCATCAGTTTAAGCGTCAGCGTCTGCGCTGCCCCGGCCCCGTTCATGGAAGCATCATTCTACAGCCAGAACGATCCCTTCATCCAGAACTACGCCACAGCGCTTAAAGATCTGTCTCTGAGCACCGGCGAGAAAATTACCATTAATTATGCCCAGGAAGATCTGCTTAAGGAATATCAGCAGATTGAGCTTGCCGTAAAGAACGGGGCAGGGGTGATCATCTACAATCCGGTCGATCCGGTAAGCGTGCATCAGGTTATAGCCTTAGCTAACAGCAAGGATTTACCGCTTATCTTCATTAACCGCCAACCTGCGGACAATCAGCTCAACAGCTACGCCAAAGCCTGGTATGTAGGCACCGATTCCACACAGGCCGGGGCCTATCAGTCAGAGATTTTAACCCGTTATTGCCTGGATCATCCCGAAACGGACCGGAATGGCGACGGCGAAATCTCTTATTACCTGCTGCAAGGACAACAAGGCCTTTCTGACACCGTATACCGCTCCATGTCCTTAAACAGCAGCCTGAAAAACTCCCCGGTAATGTTCCGCCTGGCAGGATCTTCCTTTGCCGACTGGCAGTCAGACAAAGCCGTATCCCAGCTTGAGGCTTACGTGCGCAAACATGGCATGGCCAATATTGAAGCAGTGGTTGCCAATAATGACGACATGGCCTTAGGGGCACTGCAATACTTAAAGAGCCAGGGTTATAACAGCGGCGATCCTGATAAATTCATCCCCATTGTCGGTATTGACGCCACCGAACGTGCCTTAGCTGCAATCAAGGCAAAGGAGATGATAGGCACAGTCAAGAATGACTACGCGGCCCAGGCCCGCGCTGCCTTCCGGCTTGCTTATCTTGCCATGCAGGGCAAGGAGATCAACAACAGCTCCACCGGCTACTATCTGGTGAACGGACGCACTGTTTATATCCCGTATGTAAAAATTTATTTTGAGTAAAAATAATTAAGTATTTTTGTTATTTGCCTTGGTTCAAGTTGCATTTTGCTGCCGCCCCTGCGGCAGCTTTTTTATCTGCCACTTTTATCTGCCAACTTCAGGGCTTTACTGCCTGAACCTGCACTTTTAGCAGCTGTTGTGCTATGCTTTAGCAGTTTAAAACTTATATCCGTAAAACCTTCGGTAAAAGGCAGTATCTTGCCTGCCATGACTTTATTTCATGAAAGAACAAATCTCTTCCCTTATTAAAGAAAGCCTTAAGGCCCTGTCCTTAAAATCTGAAATACCGCCTGCCCTGCTACAAAACCTGCGGGTTGACCGTAGCAAGGACAAGGAACATGGCGACTTTGCCAGCAACATCGCCCTGGTGCTGGCAAAGCCCCTGCATCAGAATCCGCGCGCGCTGGCCGAACAAATTATTTCCCATCTGCCACCTTGCGCTGACATTGTCAAAACTGAAATCGCCGGTCCCGGTTTCATCAATTTCTTTATCCGCCGTGAAAATCTGGCTGCCACCCTGATGGCCATGCTGGCAGACGATCAGCTGGGTGTCAGGCAGACTGCCCAGCCTGAGACCGTGGTGGCCGACTATTCCGCCCCCAATGTGGCAAAGGAAATGGCGGTACATCATATCCGTTCCACTGTCATCGGGGATGCTGTGGTACGTGCGCTGGAGTTTTGCGGGCATAAGGTGATCCGCGCCAATCATATCGGTGACTGGGGCACTCAGTTTGGCATGCTGATAGCCTATCTGGAGCGCCGCGAGAATGAAAGTAGCGCCGGCCTTGATTTAAGTGACTTTGAGGCCTTCTACCGCGAGGCCAAGGCCTGCTACGATTCTGATCTGGATTTCGCGCAAAAAGCCCGCCGCTATGTGGTACTGCTGCAATCCGGCGACGAATACTGCCATAACATGTGGCAGAAACTGGTGCGCATGACCATGGATCAGAACCAGCGCATTTACGAGCGCCTGAACGTTACCTTAAGCAACAAGGATATCTACGGCGAGAGCTTTTATAACGAGATGTTGCCGCAGATTGTGCAGGATCTGGAGCAAAAGGGACTGGCCGTACGTGACGAGGGAGCCATGGTGGTATTCCTTGACGAGTTCAAGGGCAAGGACGGCAAGGCTCTGCCGGTCATCGTGCAAAAGCAGGACGGGGGTTATCTGTACACCACCACCGATATTGCCTGCGTCAAATACCGTGTCGGTACCCTGCATGCCAACCGGCTGATGTACTTTGTGGACTCCAGGCAGCACCAGCATCTGGAAGCGGCCTGGCTGATTGCCCGCAAGGCCGGCTATGCCCCGGACTCAGTCAAGATTGAGCATGAGGCCTTTGGCATGATGCTGGGCAAGGACGGCAAGCCCTTCAAGACCAGAAGCGGTGGCACAGTCAAACTAAAGGATCTGCTCGATGAAGCTGAAAGCCGGGTGGAGCAACTGCTGCAACAGCGTGGCAGCACCCTTGAAGGTGAAGAGCGGGCACAGGTGGTGCGCAATATTGCCATCGGTGCCGTCAAGTACGCAGATCTGTCCAAAAACCGGCTTACCGACTATGTCTTTGACTGGGATCTGATGCTCTCCTTTGAGGGCAATACTGCCCCTTACCTGCAGTATGCCTACAGCCGTATCCGCTCCATCTTCCGCAAGGCTACTTTAAGTGCAGGTCCCATCGTCCTGAGCAGTGATGCTGAAAATGAGCTAGCCTCCAAGCTCTCAGCCTTCCCGGAGGCTGTAGCTCAGGTGGTGGATAAGGCCATGCCGCATCTGTTGTGCACTTATCTGTATGAACTGTCCGGCACCTTCATGCGCTTTTACGAAGCCTGTCCGGTGCTCAAGGCCGGAGTAGGACCGGAGCTGGCCCAGAGCCGTTTGAGCCTGTGTGAGCTGACCGCTCGGGTACTCAGGCAGGGACTTTCCCTGCTTGGGATCAATGTGATGGAACAGATGTAATCCTGCAGCACCCCGCTCAGGGCTAACCATGAAGTTTCGGAGGATTCAAAATGCAGCTTAAAGGACCGCAACTTAAACTGGGACCGCGCCACAAGAAGCTTTTTGCCATTGCCGGCGCGATGGCCCTGCTGGTAATTTTTGCAAGCTTCCTGCTGTCGCTGTCAGGAGGCGGGCAAGAAGCACAAACCCCTCCTGCAGCTGATCCCGCTGCCGCTGCTGCGCCGGATCAGGCACAAGGATCGCTCACGCCGCCTACCCAACAGGTGCCGGCCGCAGAGCGCTTTGACTATGCCAATTTATTAAACCAGCCTGAAAATGTGCCGGCAGCCGGTGCAGAGGGCAATCCGGAAAACGCTGCGCTGGGCACGCAGGGCACTCTCCCGGCCCCTGGCAGCGATCCCTTTGCTGCAGTCCGTAACCCGCAGACAGAGCCTGAGGCTGGCTCTGAGCCCGCTCCTGAGGCCGCACAACCTGCTGCTCCTCAGCCTGGGGATGGCAGTGCTGAAATCCTGACCGCAAACCCGGCACCGCAGCCTGCAGTAACCACCCCTGCCGCCCCACAGGCCGTGCTGTATTGCGACAATTTTTCCACAGCCAACGAAGCTGAAAGCCGCAAGGCGCAGATAGCTTTCCAGGGCTTAAGCTCCGCAGTCACGGCCAAGGATGGCGGCTATACCCTGGCGGTAGGGCCATTCCCTGATCGCGAGGCTGCGAGAAAAGCCTTTGCCATGCTGGCTGACAAGGGTCTGGCGCAACAATGTTCGCTGACCGATGCCAAATAAGGCTCTATATAAAACACCAGCAAAAACCAGTAGTAATCTGCAAGCCGCCTGTGGCGGCTTAAACTAGCTTAAATAAAAGCAAAACATGACAACTATCGTAACTGTAAGGCGTGGCAATACCGTCGCGCTGGGGGGTGACGGACAAGTCACCATGGGACAGAGCACCGTACTTAAGGCCAACGCAGTCAAAGTACGCCGCCTGTTCAAGGGCAAGGTGCTAGCAGGTTTCGCCGGCTCCACCGCTGACGCCTTCACCCTGCTTGATCTTTTTGAAAGTAAACTCGAAGAGCATGGCGGCATATTAGAGCGCGCCTGCGTGGCTTTGGCCAAGTCCTGGCGTACCGACCGGGCTCTGCGCAAACTGGAAGCCATTTTAATCGTAGTCGACAAGAATGCTTCCTTCATGATCACCGGGACCGGCGATGTGGTACGCATGGATGATGACATCCTGGCCACCGGATCTGGCGGCAATTATGCCCTGGCCGCGGCCCGTGCTTTATTTGAAAATACCAATCTTGATGCCAAAACCATTGTGCAAAAGGCACTGGCCATTGCCGGTGACATCTGTGTCTTTACCAATCACAATCACGTTATCGAAACTATCGAGTACTAATCATGAGTGAAATGACTCCGCGCGAAATTGTCAGCGAGCTTGACCGTTTCATCATCGGCCAGGGTGAGGCTAAAAGAGCCGTGGCGCTGGCACTGCGCAACCGCTGGCGGCGCATGCAGATTGAGCCGCAGCTGCGTGCTGAAATTTATCCCAAGAACATCCTGATGATAGGCCCCACCGGTGTGGGTAAAACGGAAATTGCCCGCCGCCTGGCCACGCTGGCCAAGGCTCCCTTCATCAAGGTTGAGGCCACCAAATATACTGAAGTAGGTTACGTGGGCAAGGAAGTGGATTCCATGATCCGCGATCTTACTGATGTGGCGATGAAGATGGTACGCGAGCGCGCCTTCACCAAAAATCAGGTCCGGGCTCAGGATGCCGCTGAAGAACGGATCCTCGATGCCCTGCTGCCTGCCCCCAGCGCCACTGAAGAAGAAAAGGCACACAATGCCACCCGCCAGATTTTCCGCAAGAAACTGCGTGAGCATGAGCTTGATGACAAGGAAATTGACATCCGGGTGGCAGACCGAGGTCCCTCCTTAAGCATCATCGGCGGCGGCAGTGCCATGGAAGAGGTCAACAATCAGCTGCAGTCCCTGTTTGACAATATGCAGTCCGGCCGTACCGTAGTGCGCAAGATGAAGATCAAGGATGCCCTGCACGCCCTGACTGAGGAGGAAGCCGAGAAACTGACCAAGACTGATGATCTGAAAATTGAGGCCATTAACCTGGTGGAAAATCACGGTATCGTCTTTATTGATGAAATTGACAAGATCTGCGGCAATGACAACACCGGTTCGCGCGGTGAGGTCTCGCGCCAGGGCGTGCAGCGCGATCTGCTGCCCTTAATTGAAGGCTGCCAGGTCAGCACCCGCTACGGCATGGTGCGTACCGATCATATCCTCTTCATTGCCTCCGGTGCCTTCCAGATGTCCAAGCCCTCAGATCTCATCCCCGAGCTGCAGGGACGCCTGCCCATCCGGGTGGAGCTCAAGGCTCTGTCCACTGAGGATTTCGAGCGCATCTTAAAGGAACCGCATGCCTCGCTTACCAAACAGTATCAGTGCCTGCTGGCCACCGAAGGGGTGACGGTAGAATTTACCGATGATGCCATCCGCCGTCTGGCTGAGGATGCCTTCCGGGTCAACGAGCGCACCGAAAATATCGGCGCCCGACGCCTGCACACCTTAATGGAAAAGCTGCTGGAAAACGTATCCTTTACGGCACCTGACAATCCAGGCTCCAAGGTAGTGATTGATGCCGCCTACGTCGATGAGAATCTGTCGGACTTAGTGCAAAACGAGGATTTAAGCCGCTATATTCTCTAAGGCAGAAATCCCCCGCTCTCCAGGCGTACAATATAAGGATGCGGCACCATGTGATCCTGCCGCGTCCTGACACTTGCGTAAAAACCCATCAGAGCCAAGGAGAACCGTGCCATGAGTGACAAGGCAGTTGCCAATGAGCCGCAGCTTTCACCCCGTGAGCAACAGCTGCTGCAGGAGTTGAGCGCCATCAAAAGCTCATGTCAGCGCTTGTCCCGCGCCCTGGATGAACGGGATCTGAGATTGCAACAGCAAGAGCGCGAGCTCTCTGCCACCCGCCGCAGCATGATTGAGCTTAAGGAAGAGAACTCCCATCTGCGTGAAGTACTGCAGACCTGGCGCTCACGCATGGACAGCGTGCTCTCTCAATTGCGTTCACTTGATTAGGGGCAGGGAGACAGCCCTCTTCGCCCCAGCAAGCTTCCAGCTCCCCACCGCCTAAACGTTCTGTAACGGAGTTGCAGCTGCAACATCTCCCTTAGAGGCCGGGGCCACGAGCCCATCACTTGCCTGCATCCCGCTGCGCAGCAGCACAAAACACACTGCCCCCACCAGCGTACCTGCAGCCAGCGCCAATGCGTAACCCAGCGGATTTCCAGCCAGCGGCAGAATGAAAATTCCACCATGCGGAGCACAGACCGCGCAGCGCAGCAGCATCGACAACGCCCCGGCACAGGCTGATCCGGCGATACAGGCAAGGCGCATGCGCCATGGACTGACACTTAGATAAGGCAGCACCCCCTCCGTGATGAACATCAGTCCCTTTAAGGCAGCGGGCAGGGCTTGGCGACGCTCGCGTGCATCAAAACGGCTGCGTGCCAGCACCCCTGCAGCCAGCGCTGCCGCCAACGGTGGCACCATACCTCCTGCCATCACTGCTGCCATGACCATGCTGCCCGCCCCGTTTTCTGGCAGACAGTCAGCCAGCAACAGGACCCCGGTAGCATAAGCGGTCTTATTAAAGGGTCCTCCCATATCAGCTGACATCATGCCTGCCAGTACAGCACCTACCAGCGCCAGCACTGGCAGCGGGGCGGTGAGGATGAAATTTTCCACCCAGTTGTCGATGAAAGCTGCTGGCAGCGAGGTCACAAATTGCGCCAGCAGTGTGGTCAGGGTAGCCCCTAGCAGCGGATAGACCAAAAGCGCGAACATCGCGTCATGGCCCTTTAAAAAGCGTGAGGCCAGCCGGGTCAGCACAAAGGCAGCCCCGCCACCGATAAAACCGTTCAATACTGCACCGACCACACCGGCTCCGGCCATGTCAGCCATCACTCCGCCGGTAAAGCCTGCTACTAAAGCCGTGCGACCGGCAATGGAAAAGGCGATAAAAGCACTGAGGATCGGAAACAGCAGGGTACCGAGGCTATAGCCGATAGTATCCAGGAACAAGCCGATTTCACTGCCCCGCAACCATTCAAGGCGCGCGGTAGCCGATAAAATACCGGCTGTGGCTGCCACCGGCAGCAGATAGGTAAGGCCACTCATCAGATGACGATACAGACGCATCGGCACTGAAGAGGTCTCCAGCATGCCCCCTGCTTGATAGACTGGGCACTTGGGGCTTAAGGCACGCTTGATCAGGGCAGCTGCATGATGGACCCCCTCACCCACACCAACTCGCACCATGCGCTTGCCGATAAAGCGGTCCATTTCCACCGCCCGGTCTGCCGCCACAATCACCGCATCAGCCTGCGCAATGTCTTCAGGCAGCAGGCGGTTACGGTTGCCGGCCGCGCCATCCGCTTCCACTTTAATGGTGATCCCCAGGCGGTGCGCCTCGTGCTCCAGCGCCTCAGCTGCCATGTAAGTATGCGACAGCCCGGCCGGGCAGGCAGTAACAGCCACCAGCTGATAACGCTGGATGTCAGCTGCTGCAGCCTCACTTTGCGGAGCATTTTCCTCAGCATGAACTGACTGTTCCTGCTCCTGCTGACGTAAGGACTGCTCACGTTCCTGCTCAGCCTGATCTGCCTTATCAATGATGCCGATAAATTCCTCACGGCTATGCGCTGCCTTAAGGGAAGTGCGAAAATCCGGATCAATAAGCAGGGCTGAAAGCCGCGCCAGCACGTCAAGATGAGCATCGGAGGCCAGCTGCGGGGAGGCAATCAGGAAAAAGAGTTCCACTTTCTGCCCGTCAACTGCCGCAAAATCGACCCCGCCCCTGACGGTCATCGCTGCCAGCCCTGGACGGTTGACGCCATCGCTCTTGGCATGCGGAATGGCCACCCCCTCGCCAAAACCGGTTGATCCCTGCTCCTCGCGCAACAGCACATCTTGCTTAAATTTTTTTTTATCACGCAGACAGCCGGATCTGTCAGCCAAATCCACTAAACGGCTTACAGCAGAGATCTTGTCGGGGACTTCAGCCTGCAGTTGCACGCTGTTTATATCAAGGAGATCCAGGATGCGCATAAAGCTCAATACTCCCAGCCTGATGAAAGGAAATTTGATTTATTTTAGCAGAAAAATGTGATCTGAAGCTAATTTTTCTGCATACAGCGCTTAATATTTCTTGACAGAAACAAGTGTTTTGATCAAATAAGCTGCTACCTAGCAGCGAGCCCCCAGCGCCAGCCCTCTCAGTTAAGTTTTTTAAAGCATCAAGGCTTCAAGCAATGAACTACCCTACGCTTACGCATAGGGTTTCAAGGGCTCTACGGCCCTTTTTTAGCAGTGCTGCGCAATCCTGCTTGGAGTGCAGATTGCGTATCACTACGGGGCGGTCCACGCGCCCCCCCATTGGCTAGGAATGACCTAAGCCACTCGTCGCCAAGTTCTTTTCTGGCAATGCCTATCGCGCCCTGAATACCGGCGTTGATAAGCCTGCCATCCTTAGTTTTGTACATGCCGCGCTTTACGCTCCTGCCAGAAAACTTAGGGTGCAG
>CALXOT010000121.1 GCA_944390085.1 uncultured Succinivibrionaceae bacterium | reverse complement strand
GCTTTCAGTTAAATCCAAAAGTTACTGCATGTAGCATTAACCAGGGATGATCATGCCCTCCTCACGCATTTTCGCTATCTTATAGCGCAAGGTACGCGGACTGATCCCCAGTTTCTGTGACACCTGTTGCCGGTTACCGCGGCACTCGATCAGGGCATCCAGGATAATCTGATATTCCTGCTGTTTAAGCTCACCCCCCAGATTCTGCGGGATCTTCTGTGAGCGCAATAATTCGTCAGAATTAAGTCCACCTGCCAGCGCAGTAACACTGTCTGTACCGGCTGCCCCATCTGCCTGCAAATCAGCATCAGTACCGGCATCCACTGCTGCTCCAGCATTACGCTCCTGTAACTGTGTAATCCCCGGTACAGGCCCTTGCTCAGTGAAGAACGCCGTGGCATCATCAAGATTTTCATCCAGAATCAGACAGCTTTCATCCACTGCCCCCTCCCCTGCCAGGATCAGGGCGCGCTGCATCACATTGTCAAGCTCACGCACATTGCCTGGCCAGGCATAAGACATCAGCCTGCCCTGTGCCGCTTCAGTAAGCTTAGGGATGGCAAGTTGCGCATCCTTGGCATGCTTTTCTAAAAAGAAACGCGCCAAGGGCAGGATATCGCGCTGACGTTGCTTTAAAGGGCGCCATTTTAACGGAAACACATTCAGGCGATAGTACAGATCCTCGCGGAACTTATGCTCTGCCACCGCCTGTTTTAAATCGCGGTTTGATGTGGCTATAACCCGTACATCGAGGCTGATGGTCTTACGTGAGCCCAGACGCTCCACTTCCTTTTCCTGCAGCACGCGCAAAAGCTTGGCCTGCAGGGACAAATCCATCTCGGTTATCTCATCGAGCAAAATGGTGCCCCCATTGGCCTGCTCGAACTTTCCGGGGCAAGCCTGCACCGCTCCGGTAAAGGCGCCCTTTTCATAACCAAAAAGGGTGGATTCGAGCATGGTATCGGGGATGGCTGCGCAGTTAATTGCCACGAAGGGGCCATCAGCGCGGTTTGAATTGTCATGCACATAGCGCGACAAAATTTCCTTACCAGATCCTGATGGGCCGGTGATCATCACGGTGGCATCGCTTTTGGCCACCTTTTTGGCAAGCTGCAATAACTCACCGGTAGACGGATCGGCCCATACCGGCTCTTTTTTGGTAACCCGCGTCACCGGCACATAACGTGACACCTGATTGAGCAGCACCTCAGGCGCAAAGGGCTTGGCCAGATAATCAATCGCCCCCTGCCGCATGGCCCGCACCGCTCCGTCAATATTGGCATAAGCGGTCATCAGCAGTACCGGCAGCCCGGGATATTTTTCATTGATGGAGGAAAGCAAAGCATGCCCGTCCATGGCTCCCATCTGAATGTCGGAGATCACCATGTCAATGCTGCGCTTTGCCAGGATCTGCAAAGCCTCCTCAGCGCTGCCCGCTTCCACACAGCTGTAACCGGTCAGCATCAGCGTATCAACAATAGCCTCGCGCAGCTGCGCGTCATCATCCACAATTAAGATTTGACTGCTCTTGCTCATAATTTTGTTTTGTATAATCTCTTTATTGCTGTGATTCATTCTAACCGAAAAGAGCCCTGACGCACTAAAAAGGCGGCTTTTGAGCGCAAAAACGCCCGCTGGCGCAGTGCCCTGGAGCATTTTACATGTCAGACTTCCGCCTGCGTGTCTTTGCCGCCGCTGCCCGCACCCTGAATTTCAAACAGGCGGCGCAGGAACTGTGCATCAGCCAACCTGCAGTAAGTAAACATATCAAAAGCCTTGAGGATCACTATCACGTCCGTTTGTTTGAACGTTTAGGCGGACGACTGTGCCTGAGTGCAGCCGGACGGGCCATGCAACAGCATTGCCACAAGATCCTGCAGGATTATGACGCCCTGTCATATGCGATGCATCTTTTCAATCAGGAGACTGCAGGTCGCCTGCGCCTTGGAGCTAGCACCACTATTGCCCAATACCTGCTGCCCCGGCTCCTGGCTGAATTTACGTCCCTGTACCCCGACATCGAAATCTCGCTTTTAAACAGCAATACCCGGGGGATTGAACAAGCCCTCAATGCCCATGAAATTGAACTGGGCCTGGTGGAGGGAGCCTTTAAAAGTGCGGGGCTTATCTACACTCCCTTCATGCAGGACAAATTACTGGTACTGGCCCCTGCTGACATGAATGTTCCGGCACACCTTAACCTGCCTGAATTTTTGCAGCTGCCACTGGTGCTACGTGAGCATGGCTCAGGCACCCTCGATGTGATCAGCCTGCGCCTTGCTGCGCTGAACCTCAAGCTTACCGAACTTAGGGTCGTGATGTATCTGGGCTCCACAGAGGGGATCAAGCAGTTCCTGCAGCACAGCCACTGCCTGTCCATCGTCTCTGCCCTGGCTGTGGAGCCGGAACTCAAACGCGGTGAGCTTAAAGTCATTTCAGTTGAGGGACTGAACTTTCTTAGGGAACTTAATTTAGTGCAAAGTCCAGGTCCCACCGCCCCGCTGGCAGAGCGCTTTTGCTCCTTCTTACTTGAAAAAACCGCAGCAAAAGGGTAATGGATCTGCCCCGCAGTCACCTTGCTTCCTCCGGCTTACCGGCCAAAATCAGAATACGAGGGAGCGGCTGCGATAACTTTTAGTTATTGCAGATAAGATAATTTCACTATGCAAAGTCCCAGCTCCGGGTTATCTTAGCGCAGCTTAATTTTCGAGGTACTGCTCATGTTCGATAAGGAAAACCGCGCTGATACCCTGCACGGTCTGCTTTTAATGGTGCTGTTCTCCTGCGCCGCCTTCTATATTGCTGAAATTCCGCTGGTAAAAAGCCTGTCCTTAAGCCCTCTTATTGTTGGCATTTTGCTTGGCATGATCTACGCCAATACCCTGCGAAAACATCTGCCTGAGGCCTGGAACCCTGCCATGAAATTCTGCACCAAGCAGATTCTGCGCACCGGCATCGTGCTGTACGGTTTCCGCCTGACCTTAACTCAGGTGCAGGAAGTTGGTCTTGCCGCTTTCACCATTGATCTGATTATCGTCTGCGGCACCATTTGTCTCGGCGTCATCTTAGGCCGCCTGATCAAACTTGACAGTCAGACTGCCCTGATGACAGCCACCGGAAGTTCTATCTGCGGCGCTGCTGCAGTGCTCGGTGCAGAGCCGGTGGTACGCTGTCCCTCGCACAAAACCGCTATCGCGGTATCCACTGTGGTGATCTTCGGGACCATCTCCATGTTCCTGTACCCGGTTTTATACCGTGCCGGTGTGCTGGACGGACTGACAGACCTGCAGGTAGCCATCTATACCGGATCTACCCTGCACGAAGTGGCTCATGTGGCAGGCGCAGGCAATGCCATGGATCCTACCGATGCCCTGGGTATTGCCGGTACTGCCACCATCACCAAGATGATCCGGGTAATGCTTCTGGCCCCGGTACTGGTAGTGATGAGCCTGGTGCTGGCACACCTGCGCTCACAGGCTCCTGGTGACAAGAAAAAGAATAAGATCACCATTCCTTGGTTTGCCTTTGGCTTTATCGCCGTCATCGCCATCAATACCCTGCTGCAGGCTCTGTTTGAGGCACCTACGGTCAAGGATATCCCTTTAAACGGTGCCATCGAATATCTGGACACCTTCCTCCTGACCATGGCCATGACCGCCTTAGGCGCTGACACTTCTATTGATAAATTCAAGGCTGCCGGAGCCAAACCCTTTGTGCTGGCCTTCATGCTCTTTATCTGGCTGGTTTTTGGTGGCTACTTCCTGACCAAGTACCTGACCGTACTGCTCTAGCATCTGCCACTACAATAACTGCTACTGCCGCGCTGTGCCCGTGCGCGGTTTGTATTGTTTGATCTAGCTAAGAAGATCTGAGATCTTAAAAGAAAGAGCGGTGCATATTTTTTTTGGAATTTGTTCCTGCTTACAAGGTGTCTGAATTTCCTTCCATCAGCCAGGCAGCTCGGATCATCTTAGCAAGGCTCTACACAAGGGCGTGGAATCAGGTGAACAGCCTGATGCCAAAGTCAGATAACCGGTAAAATATAAATACATCCAGAAATTATTTTCAGACGCAGTCAGATCCCGGTAAGTAATGGCTTCGTCGTAATAGGCAGTAGCCGTACCTCCCTGCAACAGGCTTTCTATTTTGTCCTGCAACCTGACGCCAAACTCTTCAATAAAGTGCTCGATAATATCAGGGGAAGACCTATTAATCCAGTAAGGCTGCGGCTGCAACTTTGAATCCTCAAGCTTTGCCCCCACAAAGCTCATTACCGACCAGGGACAATACATCCTGACGTTGCTGCCAAACACATATCCGTCATACCATTTCTGCACTTCATCAAGGCAGTGCTCCAGCCCCTGCGAAATTAGAATCTGTTGTATTTCGGGATCGGTAAAACCGCAGCTATCTGCAAATTCAGCATCCTTTATGCTGTGACTGACAAAATTATTGGTATCGGTAAATACACTTTCCTTTGAAATTCGCAGACATCCGGTCAAAATGGCACCGGTAACTTCACTCCGATCCTTCAGGCAGTCAAACAATGATCGGATAAAAAATAGCATTTGATCATAATAGCCTCTTCTGCCCGCAGTCTCCAAAGGGGCATCGTATTCATCTATCAGTACGATCAGCTCACGATCCCAGTACTGACGCAGCGCCCTGGAGACTATCCCAAGGAAAGATCCAAGTTCTGACAGATCTGCTCTTTTCTCCAGGATGGCATGCATGCTGTCACGCTAAGCCTTGGCCACTTTGGCACTGCTGAGCAAATAATCGTGCTGCTGTAACAGGGGAATAGCTACATTGAGCAGGAACAGTTTACTGCCTGCTCAAAGGAATAACCGCCATTCAGGGATTTCAGCGAAATAAAGATAACCGGACATTGATTCATCCATCTGCGGCATAAGGTATGATTTTTGGCAATATCCAGATCAGCAAACAAATCCTGACTTTTTTAGTAATGTCAAAGAATGAAGCTATCATGCTAAGCAGCGTAGATTTGCCAAACCGGCGCGGCCTAGTGATCAGGGAAACCTGCTGGGGCAACGAGCCTTCATATTCAGAATCTGCACTGCTGTTAAGCCACTTATAGATAAAAGCACTCTTATCTACATACAGATAATTCTTTGAGCGCAACTCTGCAAAGGAGGAAGATCCCCGAATAATTTTAGCCGGGATGATCGGTTTTTTATTTGACATAAGCTTCCCCTTACGTTATCCCTGCTTTACCTCCTTCTCAGTATAAGCCCTGCGCCTTCAGGCGGGCACAGGGACAACAACGCCCTTATTTATTATTGTTAGGGCAACACAAAGCCTATCTTGCTGTAGACCTGTTCGAGGGTGGCACGAGCACGCAGCTGTGCTTTTTTAGCACCAGCGGCAAACACTTCCTTTAAGTAGCCCTCATCGGCACGGATCTGTTGATAGCGCTGCTGAATCGGCTCTAACATGGCCACCAGTGCCTCACCGACCTCAGATTTGAAAGTGCCGTACATCTGTCCTTTAAAATGCTCCACCAAATCGTCAACACTGCGTCCGGTGGCAGAGGACATCAGTTCCAGCAAATTGGACACTCCAGGCTTCTGCTCCCAGTCATAAGCGATTACTGGCGGATTATCTGAATCAGTCACCGCACGCTTGACCTTCTTGAGCACGGACTTGGGATCCTCAAGCAGGCGGATCACATTATTGGGATTGTCGTCTGACTTGGACATTTTCTTGGTGGGTTCCTGCAGACTCATCACGCGGCCGCCTTCCTTAGGAATAAAGCCCTCTGGCAACACGAAGGTCTCACCGTACAGTGAATTGAAACGCTCAGCAATGTCACGGGTAAGCTCAATGTGCTGTTTCTGATCATCGCCCACCGGCACCTTCCTGGCCTGATAAAGCAGGATATCTGCTGCCATCAGCACCGGATAATTAAACAGGCCTGCAGTGATGTTGTTGGCATAGCGCCTGGACTTATCCTTATACTGGGTCATGCGTGAGAGCTCGCCTACCTGGGTATAGCAATTAAGCACCCAGCCTAACTGACAGTGCTCAGGCACCTGCGACTGCAGGAAAATGGTGCTCTTCTCGGGATCAATGCCAGCGGCCAGGAAAATAGCCAGGGTGTTGAAGGTACGCTCATGCAGCAGTTTAGGATCCTGTCTTACCGTAATCGCATGCTCATCCACCACACAATAAATGCAGTCATTGTCCTCCTGCATCGGTACCCACTGCCGGAGCGATCCGATGTAATTACCGATGGAAAGCTCGCCTGAAGGCTGAATGCCGGAAAAAATAATCTCTTTGGACATAAAGGGAAATCCTGAATAACAATCTCAAAAAATGCGCTCACATTGTAGCGCACTTTATGAAAAACATGGACTGTCCCCTGTGGCGTCCAGCAAAGAGGCAAAAGGGGACCAAACGTGAAAGCAAGCTGCAGCTGACAGCCTACCCGTAAAAAGTATCCACTTATACGTATCAGCGCTCAGGCAGGCTCTCTATCAGGGAGGTAAGCCCGACAAAGCTGTCAAAGACGTAATCCGGTCCAAACTCCCTGACATCATGACCGCCGTTATAGCCATAAGTAAAGGCTACAGTGGCAATACCGGCGTTCTGCCCGGCCTTGATATCATTGACCGAATCCCCTACCATCATCGCAGCTTCAGGATCTACACCAAGTTTACTGCACACGTACAAAAGCGGAGCCGGATCGGGCTTTCTGACTGGCAGGACCTCCCCGCCCAAGATGAAATCGAGGAATGGCGCAAGCCCCATGAATCCCAGCAAGGGCTTGGCAAAAACTTCAGGCTTATTGGTTACCACCGCGTTTAACAGTCTAGCCTGCCTGAAACGTTCCAACCCCTCACGTACCCCGGGATAAACCTCAAAGTTGCGGGACAAGCCCTCACTGTAAAACTGATTGAAAAGCTGCCGCGCCTGCTGCTGCAAATTTACATCCACATCCTTGAGATCTACATCAAAGCGTCCGCTTAAGGTTCTGGCAAGCAGCATGGTCACGCCATTACCAACGTAATGCGACACTTCCTGCACACTTGGCACCTTCACCTTAAGTGCACGGGCCACCTGCTGTGCCGCCAGAGCAAGTTGCGGCACAGTATGGGCGAGCGTGCCGTCCAGATCAAACAGCAACAGCTCCGGTCGTTGCTTTAAGATCACAGTGACAAACCCTGATTGAGAGCTGCAAGCGCAGCCTTGCGGTCACTCTTGCCAAAGAAGGCCGAGCCTACCACAAAGACATTGGCGCCAGCCTTGGCACAGGCCCCGACCGTCACCGGATCCACACCGCCGTCCACCTCAATTAAAGGCTTTACATTTGCCTCAGCAGCCATGCGCCTGACATCAGAAACCTTCTGCAAGGCAGCCGGAATCAGCTTCTGTCCGCCAAAGCCCGGATTTACCGTCATGACTAGCACAAAATCCAGTTTATCCCACAAATAACGCAACATTTGCGGTGCGGTGCCAGGATTTAACACCAAACCAGCCTTACAGCCCAAATCCTTGATTAAAGCCAAAGTACGGTCGACATGGACACAGGCCTCCGGATGGAAAGAAATCCAGGATGCCCCGGCCTTGGCATAATCACGGATGATATCTTCTGTCACCGGGCTGACCATTAAATGTACGTCCAGCACGGCCTCCGGAAAAGCTGCGCGCATCTGCTTCAATAGTCCCGGCCCGAAGGTCAGGTTAGGCACGAAATGATAGTCCATCACGTCAAAATGAATGATGTCAATACCGGCGTCCAGCGCATTCTGCACGTCAGCGCGCAGATTTAGCAGATCTGCTGACAGGATGGAACCTGCAAACTGATATTTTGAGGTCATAAGCACTCCTAAATTTTTACTATCCTTTACTGACCTAAAGCCATTTCAGACTTAACTGCCGCAAAACTCTTGGCAAAAGGACGGGCAGCACGTACCGCAGCTGGCAGCTGCCGTGCCGCATCTAAAGCACCGGCACGGCTAGGGTATTCACCTACAATCAGCACATACCAGGGTCTGCCTTCACGCACCGTCTCGTAAATCCAATACCTGCCGTTTAAGGCCGCGGAAACCTGTACCACACTCTGCCGGTTATGCCCGGCCACCACCTGTACGGTATAGTGGGCATCATTCTTTAAGACGATTTCACTGCTGCCCCCTGGAATGGCCTGACCGCTGAATGGCACATTTTCAGGGCGCACCACGCCTGAGCGGGAGGCATTTCTGCCTGCAGCTGCAGCTGAAGTGTTTGCAGCAGATGCAGCTGCCGCTTGCTGCTGTATTCTGCTGCCGTCACTGGAATTTCCAGCCTTACTGCTCAATTGAGCAGTAGCTGCTTTGGAAGCACTGTCAGCTACCTGCGGTACAGCTGTTGCAGCTGAAGCTGCGCTGTTTTCCCCGGCACCCGGTGCCGCTGCAGCAGCGCCTGCTGCCGGAGCTGTGGTAACAGTACTTGCCGGAACAGAAGTTTGTCCTGCTGCCCTTTCAGCTGGTCTGTTTGCAGCAGTGGCTGCGGCAGCGCGGCGCAGGGCATTGGCCTCACGGCTTAAGCTTTTTACAGCCGGTGCTGCTGCACCCTGGTTTGCTGCATCAGTGTCTGAATTTTGATTATTTACCTGAGATCCTGCCACTGATCCGGGCCGGGGTAAGTCAGGCCGATTAGAGCCTGCCTCCTCAATTTTGTCGAGCTCCTCACCGCTTAAGGTGATACTCTTGCTGGTCTGGGCAGGCGGCACCTGCGCCTCCAGTCCGCCATTTACGGGCTGATTGAGAGCCCCATCATCCAGAATGGGTTCTGACAGCGCAGCTGAATCAGTTCCTGCTGTACTTTGCTCGGCTGTTGTCCCTACCTGTTTTAATTCATCCGGATCACTGCCCTTGAACAGATTTCCTCCAACAAAGAAGGATACCAGACAGCCCAGTACAATGATGATGCACAAAATAGTAATAAAAATACCGCCGGAGCCGCCCTTTTTAGCCGCCGTCTTTTGCGGTGCAGCCGTTCCCTTAACATTTTTGTCTGAAGTATTTTGTTGTTCTGCCATGATTTGACCTGTATATCTGATAATGTCAGCGATATTGCCCCGCTGACGCTGCAGCGCAGCAGGTAGCGCACTCTCCACGCTATTATAAACACGCATTAAGCCGTTATTCTTAAATATCTGACGGCATAACGCCATACTCTCGCCACCGCTTAAGGGACTTATTGCAAATTCCTCCGGCTCAAATGACAATGGTTGCCTTAATTTTTGCTCCACCCACAGCGGATGCCCTGAGAGCACAAAAGCAAAACGGTTTTGCCCTACAAACTCCTGGTATAAGGCACACAGCTCTGTAAAAAAGGAAGACACTACCATATCCGCATCATCGGCAATCACCAGGATCTTGCCCTTGCCTGGCACCGGATGCCTGATAAGATTGTCAGCCAGGTTCAGCTCCAGGCTGCACTTTTCTCCGGGCAGCAATTGCCTTAAAAAGGTCTCACGCAGCCGCTGCAAAGACATATCAGCCCTGCAGGGCACATACACCGCGCGCATATTGCGCTCAGTGGCGTTTACCAGGGATTCAAGCACTGCGGTGCGACCGGAACCGCTTTCACCGCTGAGCAGGATAAAGGGCTCCCCCTGCTGTATCGCTTTGACTAAATTTGCACACATCTTTTCCTGCGAGGGTATTGCCAGCAACGAAGGAGCACTCATGGCTTCACCTTCCTTACTAAAGGTTCAGCAGTTTTCCTATCCCCTGCTTTCTGGCAATCAGCCTGCGGAGAAGGACAAGAACCTGCTGCCGGCACTGACGGATGCTGCCGGTTAAAAGGGTCCTCTGCCGCCGGTTGCTCTTGCTTAAACGAGCAAATCATCGCACTGACCTCACTGTCACTGACATCAGCATAAACCTGGCTACGGCCGATGCCCTGGGGCAACACGTAACGGATGGTGCCGGATTTGACCTTTTTGTCATGGCGCATCAGCCTTAGAAAATCCTCAGCCTGCATGGCCTCAGGAATGGCGCAGGGCAGCTCACAGCGCCGCACCAGTGCTTCAATACGCTGATATTGATCTGCACTGACAAGGCCTCGGCTCTGTGCCAGCTTGGCGGCAAGCAGCAGCCCCAGCCCAACCGCCTCCCCATGCAGCCAGGTGCCAAAACCCAGATAAGACTCCAGCGCATGCGCAAAGGTATGCCCCAGGTTCAAAATAGCGCGAAGTCCGCCCTCACGCTCATCCTGTGCCACCACCTGCGCCTTGATTTCACAGCAGCGTCTGACGATAGCCGCAAGCTTATGCTTGTCTGCCAGCAAGCCAGATAAATCAGCCTGCTCTTCCAAGAGCTCAAAAAAAGCACTGTCATAGATGATGCCATACTTAATAACCTCACCCATGCCTGCTGCGATCTCGCGGCGCGGCAAAGTGTCCAGGGTAGTTAAATCAGCTATCACTGCCTTGGGCTGATAAAAGGCACCGATCATATTCTTGCCCAGGGGATGGTTGATGGCAGTCTTACCGCCCACCGAAGAATCCACCATGGCCAGCAACGTAGTGGGGATCTGCACATAATCCACCCCTCTGGTGAAGGTAGCAGCCGCAAAGCCGGTCATGTCCCCCACCACTCCGCCGCCTAAGGCAGCCAGGGCACAGTCACGCGACAGTCCGGCTTCAATCAGGGCGGTCATGATCTGCATATAGGAATCCACGGTCTTATAGGCCTCTCCATCAGGCAAGATCACCTGATGCACCTTAAAATCAGCCTGCTCAAGCTCTTTATGCACCTTATCCAGATATAAAGGGGCAATGGTTTCATTGCTGACCACCATCAGCTCCTTTACCCCTGGCAGCGCCTTGCGGATTAAAGTGCCATAAGGCAGTAAGGTACCGCTATAAATAGGATAACTCCTGTCCTTTAAATCAACCGTCAGCATCTCCTGCATTATTCTGTCCTTAACTTCCTGTCAGCAAGTGTTCGCTGTAAAAGTGCTCCTTATTTAAGGGTTTGTCGCCCCATTGAACGCTTTAATAACTAGCACTTTAATAAACAAATAAAGCTGCTACATTACGAAAAATTTAAAGCTAAAAAGCTAAAGTTTTAAACTACCAGCTGCCTGTAAGATTTCCTGCACACAGTCCTGCGGGCTGTGTTTACCTGAATCTATCCTAAGATCCGCACATTCAAGATACCACGGCTCCCGCAAAGTGAAAATCTCAGTAAGGCGTGCCTTGCGATCCTCAGCATAGATCATAGGGCGGTTATTGTCCCCCCGGGTACGCTCAAACTGCGTCTGCACATCACAATACAGATAAATGGTAAAAGCCTTTTCCTTAAGCAAGAGGCGGTTTTGCTCCCTTAAGATAATACCGCCACCTGAAGCAACCACCGCCTGCTTGTGCTCCAAGGCCTCAGCTAAAGCCTGGCTTTCACGATCACGGAAACCGCTTTCCTGGAATCTGGCAAAAATCTCCGGGATGCTTAACTGATTGTCCCTTACTATCTTTTCATCCAGATCAAGGAAAGGACGGTTCAAGGCAGCTGCCAGCTCCTTACCCACCGTACTTTTGCCGCTGCCCATGGGCCCAATCAGTACCACAGCCGGTGCGGCAGCCGCTCCAGCAGAAGCTGTTATTTTTGTATTCATGGTTTTAATCAAATCTTCCGATGTATAACAAAGTCTTTTTCTTAAACCTCGTTATATTTATATTTGTACCTGCGCCAGTTTTACGCAACTGATAATAGAACACGGCACTATCACTGCACAAGGCCGCCACACCCTAGCAGCCTAAAAAGCCTGCCCTGCTTTGATTATCAGCACATCTTACCCATCCTGTTGCGCTCTTGCGGTGCAACATTATTCTTGTACAACCCGCCAGATAAAAGCTGCATGGAGGTTGTCCAATCCCCCTGCAGAACCATGCAAGTATTTTCCCGAACAGCCCTGAACTACGGTTATGGACGCTGTCTGTGCGGTGCAGAGATGCTAAAATACCCCTCAAGTAAGCACTGCTGCCATCAGTTCAGGCAGCTTTCTTCCGGCAAATTGCCATAACTTACCTAAGGATTGAATGGTGCTCCTCAGATTAATCAGAATCAGCGTTTGGTGCGGCTTATTAAGTATCGGACTGTGTGGCGGTGCGGTTGCCGGCATGTATTATCACGCCCTGGGTGAATTGCCTGACGTGGATGAATTAAAGCATGTTTCTTTTGAGACCCCGATGCAGATTTTCAGTCGTGACGGCAAACTGATCGGGGAATTTGGCGAACACAAGCGCATCCCAGTATCCTTGGAGGAGATCCCGCTCAAGCTCCGGCAGGCTTTTCTGGCAATTGAGGATACCCGCTTTTATGAACACAGCGGCATCGATCCCATTGGCATTTTGCGCGCCTCCTTAGTGGCCCTGACCAATGCCCAGGCTACGCAGGGCGCAAGCACCATTACCCAGCAGGTAGCCCGTAATTTCTTTTTGACCCGCGAACGTACCATTGAGCGCAAGTTAAAGGAGATCTTTATCTCCTGGCGCATCGAACAAGTGCTCACCAAGGATGAGATCTTAGAGCTCTATCTGAATAAAATTGCTTTAGGTCACCGCTCCTACGGCGTGGCTGCAGCGGCACAGACCTATTATGGTAAGGAGCTAAATGATCTGACCTTAGCTGAAATGGCTACCATTGCCGGACTGCCCAAGGCTCCTTCGACCTTAAACCCCATTTCGCACCCGGACAGGGCAAAGGCGCGCCGTCATCTGGTATTAGGACGCATGCTAAGTCTTGGCTTCATTACAAAGGAAGAATACGACATTGCAGATGCTGCCCCGGCCAAGACTTATTATCACTCCACCCCGCTTGATCTGAACGCCCCCTATGTGGCTGAGGAAGCCCGCAAATTTGCTATCGACCGATTAGGTGAAAGCGCCTACGTGGATGGCATCAAGGTTTACACCACCGTGGACTCTAAGCTGCAGGACTATGCCAATTACGCCGTGTTCAAGGGAGTCACTGACTACGATACCCGCCATGGCTGGCGCGGTGCCCATGCCAATATTCATGAGCTTGAAAACTTTCAGATAAGCGTCGATAACGTGATGGATCTGCTGCAGGAATATGACGATTATCAGTACGCCCACCCGGCGCTGGTAACCGCACTTGATGACAATGCCCGCACCATCACCGTATTTAAAAAGGACGGACGTGAATATGCCCTACCCTGGGAGAGCATCTCCTGGGCACGTGCCTTCAAGACTGATCGCAATCAGGGACCAGCGCCCAAGAAGCCTTCAGATATAGTAAAAGAAGGCGACATCATCTTCACCTACTTTACTGGAGATAATAAAGAAATACTGACGCAGTTGCCGGAGGTCGGCGCTGCCCTGGTCTCACTTGATCCTTATAACGGCTCCATCGTGGCACTGGTTGGTGGTTATGACTTTGCGCTCTCCAAATTGAACCGCGCATTTCAAGCAAAACGCCAGACCGGCTCAAACTTCAAGCCTTTTCTCTATTCAGCAGCAGTAGCCAAGGGAATTGCCATAAACTCACCTTTCTGGGATATGCCGCTTAAAACCTGGGATCCGGGCTCACAGACCTGGTGGGAACCTACCAATTCCCCCAACCGCTTTGATGGCATCATGACCCTGCGTGAAGGCCTAGCCAAGTCCAAGAACGTGGTCACCATCCGCCTGATGCGTCAGGTCGGAGTACCGGACTTTGTTGAACATTTAAAGAAGTTCGGCATCAATGTGCCGCAACATCAGCAAAGTGAATCCATGGCACTGGGCAGTGTGGAGCTGACCCCGCTAGAAACCGTGACCGGCTATGCTGTTTTCTTAAACGGCGGCTACCGCTTAAGCCCCTACCTTATTGACAAAATTTACAAAGGCGATGAGCTGCTCTATGAAGCCACGCCTCAGCAAGCAGATCCCAAGGCTCCGGATCTGGTGGAAAATGCAGTCGCTCTTACCTATAAGGAAGGCCTGGAGCAAGCACCTAATGCAGCCCCGCAGGTCTTAAGCCATGGGCATGCCTTTATCATGGCCGACATGTTAAGAACCGTCATTTACGGTGGTCAGGGCATACAGGGGCGCTACTGGGGCACTGGCTCCCGTGCTGCTTCCTATACCGGCAGGGATGATCTGCATGGCAAGACCGGAACCACCAATGATGTGCATGACGCCTGGTTCACCGGCTTTAACGCTAATTTAATCGCCACTGCCTGGGTTGGTTTTGATGACTCCCGTGATTTAGGTTACTCCAGAACCAAGGGCTCTGAAGGCGG
>CALXOT010000120.1 GCA_944390085.1 uncultured Succinivibrionaceae bacterium | reverse complement strand
AGGCTCGTCCAGAGCAGATGAGGCTTCATCCAGGAACAAGAGCTCTGGCTTAATGATAAGCGCCCGCACAAAAGCCACCCGCTGCTGCTCACCTAAGGACAAAATATGATCCCAGATATCCACCTTATCAAGCTGCGGGATCAGGTGGGACAAGCCCAGAGCCATGAAATATTTCTCAGTAAGCCCGTCGTGCTCAGCCCCCTGCGGATAACCCGCGGCCTGGCGCAAAGTACCCTGCGGCAGATATGGTCTTTGGCTTAAAAACAGCACCCGGGACTTTTCAGGATAAATGACCTGTCCCCTGGCATAAGGCCAGATCCCGGCCACTGCCCTGATTAAGGTGGACTTGCCACAGCCTGAAGTACCACGGATCAGAGCCGACTGTCCGGGCTGCAGCGCAAAATTTAAATTGGAAGCCAGCACCTCTCCGCTGCTGGTGCCCACTTGCAATCCTGTTGCCCTAAACTGCGTGCCACTTCGCTCCGGAACCAGGCAATTTAAGCTTTCGGTCTGTTCCATGCCGTCATTGAACAGCGCCAGACGGTCAACCACTGCCTTTAAGGCTGCCCATGAAGTGAAATTATTGACCAAGGTGGATAACGCATCCTGCACATTGCCAAAGGCTGAATTGATCTGCATGATGGAGCCCATGGTGATGATCTTGGCAAAGTAAAGCGGTGCGGCAATTAGAATTGGAAACAACACAGCCGTCTGCGCGTAGCCTAAGATCAAAAAGCCCAGCCGCTTTTGGCAGTTAATCAGCAGGATATAGTTCTTGACCAGCGCGGCAAAGCGCTCCCGCAAGGTTATATTTTCTTGCTCCTGACCCTGATACAGGGCAATGGATTCGGCATTTTCACGTACGCGGATAAGCGAGAAACGGAAATCGGCCTCATAGCGCTGTTGCCTGAAATTAAGCCGTACCAGCGGTTTGCCCAGAAGGAAGGTAACCGTAGTACCAATCACTGCATAAATGCAGGCCAGATAAAAGAGGTAGCCGTCAGGCAAATGCAACACGTACCCGTTCCACAGCGTAAAATCAACCGCAGCCGACAGATCCCACAGCACCACCGAGAAGGTGATCATCATGGCAAGATCTGTGGCCGTCCCTAAAAACAGCGAGATGGTGGAGGTTACATACAGGTTTAAGTCATCAGCAATACGCTGATCCGGGTTATCAGTATTCTTATCAGTAAGCTGCAGTTTGTAATAGGTACTGCGTTCCAGCCACTCATTCATCACCTTGCCGGTAAGCCAGCGCCGCCAGTTGATGGCAAGACGCGAGCACAAATAGCTTTTATATACCGAGACCAGCACGTGCACTGTAGCCAGGCCTGCAAAGATCAGGATCTGATGGCCAAAGGCATCAACGTCATACTGCTGAATGGTGTCCCAGAAGCCCTTGTACCAGCTGTTGATCGAGGTTGCCACAAAGATGGAGCCTGCAGTAAGGGCAATAATCACCGCAAGGGTCAGCCAGGAACCAAGGCTGTCGCGGCTTTTCCAGTAAGGCTTTAAAATGCGCCAAAAAGCCTGCAGCGAGACTTTAAGCGGCAAGCTGTCCACCCGAATACCTTCAAGCTGGCGGCGTTTGCGCTGCCCCCACAGGCTGAATTTAAACATGCAAACCCTCCCTTACTTAAGCTTTAATTGCCTCTTAGTACACCAAACCCTGCCCCTTGCGTTTACCTGCACCACGGATGCTTAAAGGAAACGCTCTAAAAATACAGCTACCCCATCCTCATCACAGGATAAGGTTTCCACATCAGCCAGGCGCTTGAGCTCGGGCGTAGCATTACCCATGGCCACCCCCAGTCCGGCAAGCTCAATCATCTTTTCATCATTTTCTGCGTCGCCTATGGCCAGGGCACGCTCAGCCGGGATATTCAACAGTGCGCACAACTGCTGCAAACCACTGCCCTTGGTGGACTTACCTGCTATAAATTCAAGGAAATAACTGTCCGTACGCATCACCGCAAACTGCTGGTGGATCTCAGGCGGCAGTCTTGCCCGCAGGGCATCGAGCTTGTCTGCATCCCCCACGGCAATGGCCTTATAAATGGGCTCATCATCAGGGATGGCGGCAAAATCGACTTCCACAAAAGGCGAGAGTGAATGATCGATCTCCTTTTGCGAGTAGACGTTATGATCCTCAACCAGCAAGGCCCGATCCTGTGAATAGGCATGGATCTTAGCACCGCAGGCATGAGCCAGTGCCGCAACTTCCTTAACTGCACTGCCAGGTGCCGTCACCGCCGACAGCTCACGCTCCTGTCCCAGCACAAAGACCCCGGCACCGTTATAACACACTGCATAAGTCTGATTTAAGTCAATGCCAATGGTGTCGGCATAGCGCAGCACGCCACGAGGGCAGCGCCCGGTCTCGATTACGATTGCATAGCCCTGCTGCTGCAGCCCCTGCAGCACTTCCTTGGTACGCGGGGAAATAGTCTTGTCACGGCGCAGCAAGGTGCCGTCCATGTCCAGCGCAATTAGCTTAAAAAAATCCTTATCTACCGGGTAATCGTCATAGCGATAGCGCATTTTAGGTTCCTGTAACAATGCAGTGCGGACAGAACGAGCCGCCTTTTTAGATGAAACTGTAACGACAGTGATTTATATCACATTTTCAGATGACACTCCACTGCTGCAGCCCCTGCTTCTACCTGAAAAAATGCGCTGCCCGGCAATTTACAGCGCTGCCATCCCGCCTTCGTGATGTCCTGTTCTATAATCCCTGAAGATGAGACAAACAAACAACGGAGTCCGGTCATGAATTTTACCCTTGAGATCTGTGCCAATGGCATCAAAAGCGCCCTTGCTGCCGTCAAAGGCGGAGCCCAGCGCATTGAATTGTGTGCCGCCCTGCCAGAGGGCGGCATCACCCCGTCATATGGCGTGATCAAGGCCTGCCGCGCCGTACTGACCCAATGTGTGATGAACGTGATGATCCGCCCGCGCGGTGGCGATTTCCTGTACGACAATGATGATCTCAAAGCCATGCTTTACGACATCAAGGCCGCCAAGGATCTGGGAGCAGACGGTCTGGTATTTGGCTGTCTGGACGTAGATGGCAATATCGACCGCAGGGCACTTGATCTGTTGATGCCGGCTGCAGCCCCACTTGCCGTTACCTTTCACCGCGCCTTTGATCTCTGCCGTGATCCCCACGAGGCTCTTGAAACCCTGATCAGCTACAAAGTAGTCAGGATCCTTACCTCCGGGCAACGCCCTCAGGCCATGCAGGGAGCTGAATTGATAGGTAGACTCAATACCCTTGCTGCAGGCAGGATCAGCATCATGCCTGGCTCCGGGGTCAATCCGCAGAACTTAAAGGAACTGTATCAAAAAACTCATTGCCATGAGTTTCACTTCTCAGCCAAGGTACCGGTCAAATCGGCGATGGGTTACCGCCCGGCTGAGGACATCATGTCTGGTACCTACTATATTGATCAATACGACGGGGAAATTTCATCACCAGAGCTGATTGCAAAGACGGTGGCCGTACTGCAATCGTTATAGCCTGCAGCTAAAAAAGAGGCTCCCGCGCGGGGAGCCTGAAATGTAAGCAAAAACCACCTTAAGTGAGTCATGCACATGCAAATGCAAGGAGCAGTATTAGAGGAACACGTGGAAACCCTTTCACACTGCGTTAGTTTTGGTTACCCTTAACTAACTGTAGTTAGTGTACGCTAAACAAGTAAATTTGACAAATTTTTAATTTATTTATTTTTCAATAAGTTATAAAATATTTTGGATTTTTTACAAAATTTTTAAAATTTTTTGCTTTTTGCCGGAACTTTTTGGAACGAGGGCTATCTAAGTATCAGTTCCATTGAGGAACGCAGAATTCATTTTGCTTCTTCTGAATACCGATATCCCTTTCATTCAGCCCGGTCACATGACCGGGCCTTTTCTTTTCTGTCACCGCAGATCTTTGACTGGCCGCGGCAGCGCACAGATACGTTCCGTTTAACAATAGATAGCCAGAAGAGGGGGCGACCAATAAGTCGCTCCCTTAATTTTAGGTTAACCATTAGAAAACTGAGCAGGGCTACCTGCTCTTTTTTTATTTTTGTCATCCGGATGGATTTTAAATTTCATGCCGGCCGGGAGAGTCCGTAATCCGGACTTTTAACCTCAAAAGGGTGTCATTTCCCCCGTTTTTTACC
>CALXOT010000119.1 GCA_944390085.1 uncultured Succinivibrionaceae bacterium | reverse complement strand
CCCGGCCAGTTCTTTAAATTCAAGGCCAGCCCGATCCAGCGAACGTTTTATTTTCTCAATCAGGCCCTGTTTTAGTGCACTTTGCTGACCACTCAAGAGCAAAACTCTCCTGCCGCCTGAGTATTTGATAAGCTGTCCTGCTTCATTTTCTTTATTGCGGCCAAAAATAAAGCGGGTCTTACGGTAAAAATCAAAATCGTTCATAATGCTGCCAATGCTGCATGAGTTTTTGCTGATCTTAAAGTCAGAACACGGTCTTTTGCAACTGAAAAGCACATTCTGAAACAGCCGCAGGTGAAACTTAATTTACTGTTATACAGCAGCAAAATATCAAGTCTGGCAAATTACATTCATAAGCGCAAATTATGACAGTAAAAAAAGCTGCCGCCAGGGCAAAAAATGCTTTAAATTTTAAAAATTTTATATAAGATAGCGGAAAATTTATCAGGAACCTGAGCTTTTCAGGATTTTCTTTTTCATACCCCCGTCCTGCCGGACGGCCAGTGGAGAGTGAAGCGCCAGTGGATACTAAAACTGCAAGCGCTGCAGCAGCACAGCCTGCTGCCAAAGAAAATACTGCGGGACAGAACAATCAGCCGGTAAAGCAGATGCATCTGCCCGGCCAACTACCCGGTCAGAAACCAACCCCCGAACAGCAGAACCGCAAGCCGATTCTGGAAATTAAGCATGTTACCAAACAGTTTGAGACCTTTACTGCGGTAAATGATGTCGATCTGACTCTCTATCAGGGCGAGATCTTTGCACTTCTAGGTTCATCAGGCTGTGGCAAGTCTACCTTGCTGCGTATGCTCGCAGGCTTTGAAACCCCGACTTCCGGCAGCATCCTACTGGACGGCCGCGAACTTATCGGGGTTCCGCCCTACAAGCGTCCGGTCAACATGATGTTCCAGTCCTATGCCCTGTTCCCTTACATGACGGTCAAGCAGAACATCGCTTTTGGACTTAAACAATCCAAGCTGCCCAAAGCCCAGATTGAAGAACGCGTGGATAAAATGCTGCGCCTGGTGCATATGGAAGAGTACGTTGACCGCAAGCCCTTCCAGCTCTCCGGCGGTCAGCGCCAGCGCGTTGCCCTCGCCCGTTCCCTGGCCAAGGAACCGCGGGTGCTGCTCTTAGATGAGCCCATGGGTGCCCTGGACAAGAAACTGCGTGAGCAAATGCGGCTGGAACTTGTTGATATCATCAATTCCGTTGGCGTGACCTGCCTGATGGTGACACACGATCAGGAAGAGGCCATGACCATGGCTGATCGTATTGCCATCATGGACAAAGGCGAATTTTTGCAGATTGGTGGCCCCCGTGAAATTTATGAAAATCCCAACTGCCGTTTCTGCGCTGAGTTCATCGGATCAGTCAATATTTTTGACTGCCACCTGATCACCTCAAATGCCACACAGTCCTTGATTGCCTGCAGTGACTTCAAGAATCCCATTGAACTTACCCACGATATAGATTTGGCAGACGGCATGCCCCTTACCATTGCGCTACGCCCTGAGAAAATCTATATTTCGCACCTGCCGCCGCAGGAACAGACTAACTGGTGTGAAGGGGTGGTGGAAAATATCGCCTATCTTGGCGATATCTCCATTTACTACGTGCGCCTTACTGACGGCCGTATTGTCAGTGCCACCCTGCCAAACGTGGATCGTTTCAAGGAAGGACTTCCTACCTGGGATGATCACGTCTATTTAAGCTGGGACCCGGAGTCCTGCATCGCTCTTACTTTCTAAATTTAAGGAGGGTGTGCCGTGTCTACCGGTTTTTCTGCCAATATGACCTTCATCCGCCGTGCCTTCCAGCAGCGCCGCAAGGCGCCGTTGCTGACCAGGCATAACAATACCTGGCGTGACTATGCGCTGATATTTGTGCCCTATGTGTGGATGCTGCTGTTCTTCCTCTTGCCTTTCCTCATCATCTTCAAGATCTCACTGTCGGTGACGGAAATTGCCATTCCGCCCTATTCACCGCTGGTGACCTTTGAGGAAGGGGCCATGCAGATTATCCTGCACCTTGAAAACTACACCAGTATCTTCACTGATCCTGACGGTACCTATATCCGTTCTTATTTAAAGTCATTGCAGGTTGCAGCCTTTTCCACGCTATTTTGCCTGATAATAGGCTACCCCCTGGCATGGGCCCTGGCATCTTCCCGTCCGGCCGTACGCAACGTCCTGTTCATGCTGGTGATAATGCCAAGCTGGACCTCGTTTGTAGTACGCATCTATGCCTGGATGACCATCATGAAACGCGACGGCATGATTAATGACGTACTAATGGCGCTTGGGATCATCGACAGCCCGATTCAGATGCTGCAGACAGATTTTGCGGTCTATGTAGGTATAGTGTACTGTTATTTGCCCTACATGGTGCTGCCGCTGTTCTCAGCACTGATGAAGGTGGATTATTCACTGATTGAGGCTGCCTATGATCTGGGCTGCCGCCCGGTCAAGACCTTCTTCAGCACCCTGGTGCCACAAACTAAAAGCGGCATTATCGCAGGCTCGATGTTAGTCTTCATCCCGGCTCTGGGTGAATACGTCATCCCGGAACTGCTCGGTGGCAAAGACTCCATCCTGATAGGACGTATCCTGTGGCAGGAGTTCTTCAACAACCGTGACTGGCCGCTGGCCTCGGCTGTAGCCATCACCATGCTGCTCATTCTGGTAATTCCCATCATGCTGTTCTATAAGATAGAAAGGCGCGAGCAGGAGAAATTAAATGCGGGTAAATAAGCCTTCTGCGGCCAGGTTGATCATTATCTTACTGGCTTTGTCCTTTTTATATCTGCCTATCGGCACCTTAATCGTCTACTCCTTTAATGAGTCCAAGATGGTAACGGTCTGGACAGAGTTTTCCTTTAAATGGTATCAGGCTCTGTTCAACAACGACGCCATCATCAACGCCGTGTGCATATCCCTGCTGATTGCGGCCATGACGGCCTGTACCTCAGTGGTTATAGGAACGTTAGCTGCTTTCGTGCTGGTGCGCGTTCGCTCTTTTCGCGGTGAGACGGCCTTTGTGCTGTTCATGACCGCACCGATGGTACTGCCTGAGGTGATCACCGGCCTGGCCTTATTGCTGCTCTTTGTGACGCTGGGCAATGTGATCCCGTTTTTCTCCGAACGCGGCATCATCGCCATCTGGATTGCCCATGTAACCTTCTGCTCAGCTTATACTACCGTGGTGATCCGTTCACGTTTCCGTGAGCTTGACATCAGTATTGAGGAAGCGGCCATGGATTTGGGAGCTGGCCCCATCAAAGTTTTCTTTGCCATTATCCTGCCGGCCCTAATGCCCTCAGAAGTAGCAGCACTGCTGCTGTCCTTCACCATGTCCATGGATGATCTAGTGATCACGAGCTTCATTGCAGGTCCTGACAGCACTACCCTGCCCATGCTGATTTTCTCCAGCGTACGCCGCGGCCTGTCCCCGGAAATCAATGCCCTGGCCACCATTATCGTGCTTATCGTTTCTGTCTTTACCTTCTTTGCCTGGTTATCCATGACCAAGAAACAAAAACGGGTAGCAGCAGACCGGGCAAAAGCAGCTAAAGCCCGCCTGATAGAAGAAAAGGAATTGATGGAACCCAGACGGGTCTGAATCCCTGACTGTAAAGGATAGTTCAGGGACTATCACCCCACTGAATGTGTGCCTGCCTGGCACACTAAGAAAAGCGCCCTTAGGCGCTTTTCTTTTATGTGAATAATGGATTTAAGGGTAAGGGCTAAAGAAAAATCAGTAATTGAGAATTAACAGTTCAGAGCGCGCCTGACGGGCACTGGTATCAGAGTTCATGCCGGTAGCCGCTTTTAGCTCCACTATTTTAAAATCTGCATAGAGCTTACGTACTGCCTCGCAATCTGAATTGCTCTGCATAAAACGCACCCCCCGGGCATCCAGACTACAGCATACCTCATGCAGATGCTGTTGCAGCAACGGATCTTCGCGTTTGCTTCCCGGCTGATAAGCGGTAAAAGAGGAATACTCTACCCTGTAATAAGGAGGATCAAAATAAACAAAGCTGTTTTTGTCCACCCCCTCAAGTGCTGAAGCAAAATTGGTACAGCTGATTTCAGTGGGCACCGTATTCAGGTACTCAGAAACTGCGTCGAGGATCTCACTGCGGCAAATCTTCGGGTTATCGTAACGCCCGAAGGGGGTATTAAAATGATTTTTCTTATTCACACGGTACAAACCATTAAAGCAGACCCGCAGCAAATAGATAAGCCTGACCGCACGGTCAACCGGATCACTGTTGGAAAAGTCAGGATCACGGTCACGGTTGCGCACTTCCATGAAAAAATCTTTATCGTAAATATAAGTGCTAAGCCTTCTTTTCAGCTCACCCAGCTCGTCACGCAGCTGTATATAGGCGTTGATCAGTTCTTCATTGAGATCATTGATATAGCAGCGCCTGGCAAAACGTCCGACTGTAAAATACATCGTGCCGCCACCGACAAACGGCTCGTAATAAGTTTCAAAATGGTGCGGCACATAAGGCAACAGCTTTTTAAGTACCTTACGTTTGCCCCCCACCCATTTAGTAAAAGGAGTCACTGCATCGTCAAGAACGCTTATATCCATTACTCATCCCTGTGATTATCGGAACTTCCCGAAACTGTTATCTGCTAAAAACCGGGCAGGATTCCGGCACAACCGCGCACAGTATATTAGCTCACAGTCCGTCAGACAAGGGAAATACTTTACAAAGCCACAGCAGGGTTCCTGCAAGTGCCGTAACGCAACGCATGCTATTTGTAAGCGGTGAGAGTTTTCAGAAAAGTAACAAGGGAACAGGTTTACTGTTCCCTCGCCAATCAAATAAGGAGTGTCTTACGAAGTTGAGTACATTATACACAAAACTTTGCGTTAGATCACGTTTTATAAAAAATATTTTTTATAAAACGCATGATTTTACTTTTTTAGCAATACCGATCACAGAAAAGCACTGAGCTGCTGCAGTATCAAATCTGATTTTCTGTGCTCAGATCAGTCAGGCTTTGCTGACGGCAACTTTTCCATGCGCTAAACCGAACATTTTCTGTGATCCTTAGCAAAAAGCCACAGCAGGATTTGTATCCCCTGCCCTGTAGCTAATACAATTTAAACATGCAAAAACCGCACACCGACTTGTGCGGTTTCACCGGATCGTTGCCATTATTTTGGTGCATAGCCCTGATGCCAGGATCTGCCCGGGCATATCTACTCTGCCCCACCTTAAGTTAGGGATCAAATCCCGAGCTTGAGTTCCTGGATCATTGTGAAATGACCAACTCAATCCCTGCAATTACGCATGCGGAAGCAGGCGACTTTTGGTGACTTACTCTCCACCTTAAAGAAGGTGGGGCCTTCTGGCATAATTTTTTGTTAAAAATAATAATTTATGCCATCACCTAGCCCAGTACGAGGACATCATATGCCAAAGATTTTAAACTACGGCTCACTTAACATCGATTATGTTTACAGTGTGCCCCATTTCGTACAACCAGGCGAAACCCTGTCATCGCTTGCGCGCAATATCTTTGCCGGAGGCAAGGGGCTCAATCAATCGGTAGCAGCAGCCCGCGCCGGCGGCACCGTCTATCATGCCGGAGCCGTTGGCCGTGATGACTCACGGGTACTGCTTGATATGATTGAAAGCAATGGCATCCATGCTGATTACTTGCAAAAACGCGATTTACCCAGCGGACATACCATCATTCAGGTCGACGAACATGGACAGAACTGCATTATTCTTTATGGAGGAGCCAATGTTTCACTGACCAAAGAAGAGATCCACCATACCCTCTCCCACTTTGCAGCTGGTGACTACCTTATTTTACAAAATGAAGTCAATTGCATTGAGGAACTGATCCGTAAGGGCGCTGCCTGCGGCCTTAATGTATGCTTCAATGTCTCACCCTTTACCCCTGAGCTACTGCAACTACCCCTTGAGCTGTGCTCAGTGCTTATCGTCAACGAAATCGAAGGCTCAGCCATGGTCGGCATGAGCGCGGACACAGATCCTTATATCCTGATTGAGGCTTTGTGCAGCAAATACCCGCAGACCAGTTTTGTACTGACCTTAGGATCGCGCGGTTCCATCCTCAGGCAGAAAGGAAAAGAAGCCATATCCTGCCGAGCCTATCAGGTCAATGCCGTAGATACCACCGCTGCAGGTGATACCTTCCTGGGCTACTTAATCTACATGCTCTCCTGCGGGGAAGACGGCGGCACAGCCCTGCAGACCGCAACTGCAGCCTCAGCAATTGCCGTAACCCGTAAGGGTGCAGCCCCATCTATCCCGACCATGCCAGAAGTAAAGCAATTCCTTGCAGAGCAGCGCACCACAGTACTCACTGACCGGATCTGATAGGCAGGTAAAGGAAAAGATTAGACAGGAAAAGAGCTGCCAGCCGGGACTTGGCTAAAAACATCTGCAAGCGGCAGGAGATTTAACCTGCCGCCTTTACTTTAGTTTACAAGGTAAGTCAGTGAGATCTGCCGCGCAGCGATTTAATGCCATAGGCATTACGTGCGCGCAGTGACGCTACCGTTCCTGCAGGACGGGAGTCAGACGGTGCCTGCTTATCATGCAGTCCCTGCCCTTTGACAAAGGCAGCGCTCAAGGCATGAGCCTGCTCCTCAATTGAAGGGGGAGCCACGTTTTCACTTTCAGCCCCAGCTGGCACTTCCTGCATGCTGTCCGTGGCACTGTCCGGAGAGAGTGCAGCTAAGGCTTGGGCAGCGGCTCTATCAGTTACCACAGGCTCTTCTGATCCAACCTTAGCATAAGGATCTTGGGGGTGAAGCAGCGCCTGTTCTTTTTCCCGCCGCCGTTGCTCTACACTTTTTAACATTTCAAGTTCTGCCCGGGGTAGGCCGCATATTTCCTGAACCCGTTCCAGATCCACCCCGGATTGAATTAACTTTTTGGCCTTAAGCAAGCTTTCATGTTCAGGATTCCGTTCCTCTATCAGCTTTTGCTGCACGTCCTGACTTACCTGCAGCCTGCCCTGCTCATCCCGCAGCTGCTTGAGCCCGTCAATGCATTCATCCTGCGTGGTGCGCAGATAATTGAGCTGCCCCTCTATGCCGCTAAGTCTGCGGATCAGGGATTCCTGCCCCTGCATAAGCTGCTGCTGTGCACTTAAGGCTGTATCTTTTCGATCGCTTAACTGTTGCTTTAAGGAAGTAAGCTTTGAGGTAAGTTCAGCGTTCTGTGCCTCCAGGGCATTGCAACGCCGGTTTAACAGAATAAAGAAAACAAGCAGCAACACCAGCAGGAGCAAGGCTCCTGCGATGATGGCCAGCACTATCAGATCAGCATAGGACTGCATACCGGCAGAGCCTTAGAGATTGGCAACTTCCTGCCATTCTTCCTCGGACAAGAGCTTGTTCAAATCGATTAATATTAACAGCTCGTTTTCACGGTTGCAGACGCCGCAGATAAACTTGGCACTCTCTTCAGTACCAACGTTAGGAGTCTCGTCAATATCAGCGGTATTAAGATCCACCACCTCTGCCACTGAGTCCACCAGAATACCAATCACCTGCTTGTCACTTTCAATGATCATAATGCGGGTGCTGTCAGTGATGTCAGCGGTAGCGAGGCCAAAACGCATTCTGGTATCAATCACAGTCACCACGTTACCGCGTAAGTTAATAATACCCAGCACATAAGCCGGGGCACCGGGCACCGGAGCAATATCCGTATAACGCAGAACTTCACGTACCTGCATCACGTTGACGCCGTACATCTCCTTATCGAGCTGGAAGGTAACCCAGCGCCGGAGCTCTCCGTCCTTGCCATCCGCACCGGTTGCAGCCGTGATTGCATTCTCATTGGCCATGTTCAAATCCTCATCTGTGCAAAACTGCCTTCTGGCAGCGCTAATGCAATAATTCTAAACTATTTTTCAATCCTGATTCAGCTGCTTTATACACAAAATCAGGCTTTCGTACCAATTTCCCTGATAATTTCATCCTGCCCCATGCCTTTATTGAACAGACCGATCAATGCCGGCACATGCAACAGGGCACAACGTTCATCCTTGACAATACCGGCAAGCCACGGCCGGGAGCCGGGGGTCTGGCGCCATTTAACCGCACTGCGGGCAATGGTGCGGTTACCCTCAAGCTCATCACAGCCCAAGGCCCACAAACTTTGTCCCAGGGAAATAATATAAGGATACTTCTCATCACGCACAGCTGCAGCTGGATTTACCCAACGCAGGGTATCCACCACATTGATTTTATACCCACGGATATCAATCATGCCCAGATACCACTGCGGCTTGCCAAACAGGGTGGTCAGCTTGTCATACTCAAAGATCCCTCCCAAATCAATGAGAGGCACCGCAAAACGAACTCCTTGTGCCATAAAAAACAGGGTCTGAAACTCCTCGAGCGTGTCAAGATTACGCCAGGCTACCGGATCAAAACGCGGCTGCATTGCTGCCTGTTCCTGCTGTGCACTCAGATTGTCCTGTTCCTGAACCTGACTGTGCTGCACCACATTCTCAGTTTGCACTGCAGTTTCTGTCTTTAATGCAGTTTCTGTATTTACTGCGGTTTCAACTGCTGTTTGTGTCTCTGTCTGAACTGCAGTCAGTTGCTGAGTGTCAGTATCAGTCTTTACTGCACTGTCAATGCTTGAAAGCAATTGCTCCAGACTTTGAGTGTCCGGTCTGTCCTTTGTCGGTAGGCTGTACCCTGCAGCTGTAGCTTCAGGCAAGGGCTGAGGCTGCACTGTATAGGCATTATCAGCGCTGTCCTGTTCCTGATGAAGCCCTGCCTTTGCGAGATCTGAGGTCTTTACCTGATCTTCAGCAATTGGTGCAACAGCTTTATCTTCCCGTTCCATGAGTGCAGGCGTAACGGCTTGCGTTGCGGCTGCAATATCCCGGTCATCCTCTGAGAGCATTTGCTTGAAATAGGATAATAAGGTTTGAGCTTCCTTATCCTGATGGCTTAAGGACATCAATATCCTCCCTCAGTATGCGGGACAAACATGTTTTTTACACTCTGTGTCACCACCTCTGCACTATGATGGGTAAGCGCTGCGGCAGAACCATCCTCATCGGAACTTAATACGGCAGCCAAAGCCGGACTGACCTTACGCGGATGATGCTTAAGCTCATGCGCCACCAGGGTAGTAAGCAGGCCATAATATGCCTGCGCCCCACGGGCCGAAGGTGCCATTAAGGGCAAGGGCAGGCGCTGGGCGCTTGATTCACGGAACATGGTGTCAATAGGAATACATTCCCCCCACACCTTACTCTGATAATGGGTGCGCATATAGGACAGGGAATGGTTGGAAGCACGAGTGCGCTTGTCAAACATAGTAGGCACAATAATATAGTCAAAATCGGCATTGCTGTCAGCCTGGGACATGATGTCAAAAGTACGCACCATCCCCTGCAGCCCCTTCAGGGCTAAAAACTCAGTCTGGGTAGGCACCAGGATGGTGGTACTGGCCACCAGCGCATTTACCATTAAAGCACCCAATACCGGAGGGCAGTCAATCAGCACCACATCGTAGCAATCATCAATCAGAGCTAAGGCCTTGGACAAAATGCGCCCCACCCCCTGCCTGCCTGAGAGCTGGCGGTCAATGGTCGCCAAGGTCATGGCAGCCGGGATAATATCCAGGCCCTGATGCTGGCTTTTAGTGATGCACTTTAAAAAAAGCTCACGGGTAATGACATCGGCAGCGTAAAGGTCAAACAGATTGAAATCAACGCTCTCCTCATCAAAACCAAGATAGCTGGTAAGCGAGGCATGGGGATCGGTGTCGATTACCAGAACTCTAAGATGCTCACGCTGCAGCCATCCTGCCAGGGTGGCGACAGTCGTGGTCTTGCCCACGCCGCCTTTCTGACTTGCAACTGCCCAAACTAACAACTGGATCTCCTTAAAACAGTAATACTCAGGGACGAATATTACTGAAAATTAAGCTCAAGCTCACCGCCCGGCCCCTGACGGAACTGCATCTGCGCACTGCCTGCACGCAAGCTCTGCGGCGTCTGCACCAGCTGCTCACTGTCACCAGGTAAAATGGGAAGTTCCGGACGATCTACTGCATTCCGTGAAATCGCAATCACTACCCTGCGGTTCTGAGCCCGGCCGGCACGGGTAGAATTGGAGTAAAAAGGCGCGTACTGGCTGTAGGCCTCAGCTGCCAGGCGATCGGGTGCCACGCCAAAATTCTCCAGCTCTTCCAATACTGCAATCGCACGGGCAGATGATAATTCCCAGTTATTGCGGTACACGCTGTCGCTGACAAATGTATTGGCAGTATACCCACGTACCCTGACATAATTATTGATGGAACGCAGCGCACCGGCGATTTGCGCAATTACCGGACGGGCTGAATTCAGCACCGCTGCACTATCCTCAGCAAACAGCAGAGCCGAGCCAATATTAATGGTCAGCCAGCGATTATCGCGTTCAACCACAATGGCGTTCTCCAGTCCCATTTCCTCAATGGTGCTGGAAATAGAACGCTCAATGGCATCAAAGGGCTCTCCAGTCAAAGCCTGACCGCTGCTTTCCACGGCCTCAGCTTCCTCACCGCCGGACTCAACCTTTTCAGCATCACCGCCAGGCGTCATTCCGCCTTCTGATGTGACATTATCAGAACTTTCAGCTGTGCTGCCGGGAGCTGCTTCCTGAGCCTGCTGCGGCTGTCCGCCAGTAGCGGGGTCTGACTCAACCTGCGGCAACTCTGAGGGAGAGGTAACCGGCATGCCAAAGGACATCACACCGCCCCCCCCCTGTACCGGGGCGTTAACCCGGTCTGATGAAGATTGTGCCGCCTCGCTGGCCTGGGATGCACTGGCCTGAGCCAGCGGCCCTGGCAGGGCGATTACACCTGGCATGGAGGAAATCATGCCTATTTCATTGAAAGACTGAACCAGACCCTGCACCATGGACTGAGCTTCAGATTGCCTGGTCATGGCAAAAGAATAGAGCACCACGAACACCGCAAACATCAGCGTCAGGAAGTCCGCATAGGACACCATCCAGCGCTCTAAATTTTCGTGGGCGGGGGCAGCCTTTTTCATCACAGCCTGCCTTAGTCAGAACTCTGACCGGTAAATACCGCGATCCGGCGTTTTAACATCATGGTATTTTCACTTGCAGCAATGGATACCAGCCCCTCTAAGGTCATGTATTTGTACAATGCCAGTTCATGATTAATGGAGCGCAGGCGGTTTGCTATTGGCAGACAGATGATATTGGCCAATACCAGACCGTAAATGGTTGCCACGAAAGCCACAGCGATGGAGGCACCGAGCAAATCCGGGCGATCCAATAATGACATGGCATGAATCAGTCCCAGCACTGCACCAATAATACCCATGGTAGGAGCATAACCACCCATAGCTTCAAAATATTTGACGTTAGGTTCCAGTTTCTGCTGCTCCACATCAATGGCATTATTGAGCAGGGCAGCCAGCGCATCCTTGTCCACACCGTCCACAATCATCTGTATGCCGGTACGGGTAAAATCATCAGATGCAGAGCCTACTGAGTTTTCCAGGGCCAGAATTCCCTGTTGTCTGGCAGTAGCCGACATGCCTGAGAGCAATTCTGCCTGTGAGAGCAGATTTATGCGTGGCGGAGCAATGATCCAGCCAATATGCTTTAAGGCTGAGCCTACTTCCTTTAAAGAAAACTGCACCAGGCAGGCCGAAAAGGAGGAACCTACCACCACCAGGAAGGCAGGCAGGTTGATAAGGGCAGTAGGATGAGTACCCTCGATCACGACCGTACCCAGGATACAGCCCACAGCTAAAAAGACGCCTAAGATATTCATGCGTAATTTCCTTTATCCTTCCTTGAGGCTTTGGCAGCACAGCCAAGCTTATTCTTCTTTATTATTGTCCTCTGACAAACTTTGCTTAACGCACTTCCTCAGCGATGCAGGAGGCAAAGCTGTCTATTGGCAGGATCTGCTCGGCCAGTCCTGCGTTAACCACAGCCTGCGGCATACCGTAGACCACACAGGTTTCCTCATTTTGCGCCCAGATCACCGCCCCCTTTGCCTTGAGCAGACGGCAGCCCTCACAGCCATCGGATCCCATGCCGGTTAAAATCATGGCAAGCACGCGTCCGCCATAAATCTGTGCCAGTGAAGCAAAGGACACATCCACGCAGGGGTGATAGACCACCCGGTTATCTCCCTTTAAGATGCGGGCCTTGACCTTGCCCACCCCACGCTCAAAAATCATCTGCATGCCCCCTGGTGCAATATAACAGCAGCCAGGCTCCAGCAGCATATTGTCCTTGGCTTCCACCACATGCAGCTGTGACATGCCATCAAGGCGCTGGGCAAAAGTTGTGGTGAAGGACGGTGGCATATGTTGTACTACTACTACCGGCACATTAAGCCGCGGTAGCTTGGGGATTACATTCTGCAAGGCAATGGGGCCACCGGTAGAACTGCCAATGGCAACAATGTCGTGAATTTTTCCGGAAGGGCGGAATCTGGTGGTCTCGCCCTTGTGGTTGCCAAAGGTAAAGTTAATGGCACTAGCAGGCCTTCCCGGATCAACATGGGCAAGCTGGCTTTGGATCTTCTCAAAGCTCAGGCGTGCTGAAGCAGTCTCGGCTGCCCCTGCGCCTAAGCTTACGCTCTGGGCAGGTGCACCGGCACGTGCCGGCATGGCTCCACTTACTGTGCGCGGGCTGTAGCTTGAAGAACGATTTACCGCAGGCGCTGTGGCACGCGGGGGCAGTCCGGTTGCGGGCGCTGCAGCTGGACTGCGCAGCGCAGTAGTAGTTGGAGCACGCACTGCCTGAGCTGTGGTGGTTGTGCTGCGCACCATAGGACTTGCCGGGGCTGCACGGCGTCCCACACGCGAACGCGCCACCGCTTTTATATTGGCACGCAGTTCATTGAGGGCATCTTCACGGCGATGGGCAATGGCATCAAAATTCTTGGGCATGAAGTCCACCGCACCGGCCTCTAAGGCCTTAAAGGTGGAATTTGCGCCCTCAAAAGTCAGGGAGGAGAACATTAAGATAGGAGTCGGGCATTTGGCCATGAGCTCGCGCACAGCACTGATGCCATCGAGCACCGGCATCTCCACATCCATGGTAATGACGTCAGGACGCAGCTGCTGCGCCTTGGCCACTCCCTCACGTCCATCCTTGGCCTCTCCGCATACTTCAAGCTGCGGATCGGCGGAGATGATCTCCGTCAGGCGTTTGCGGAAGAAAGTAGAGTCATCAACAATCAGAACCTTGATAGCCATTGCTGCTCCTTAACAGAACCAGGCAAAGATTTTTGCCTGAGCTCTATCCCCTTTTATCAGCCCCGGCAGACAATATTGCCAGCCTTTGGGCGTTAATATTGTCTGTAGTTTTTAATAACGGTTAATATTCTTGTGTCCGTAAGCGCGCAACAGACTGGGGATATCGAGGATCAGCGCAATTCCCCCATCTGAGGTTACGGTAGCTCCGGCCATGCCAGGAGTGTGCCGCAATACATTATCAAGCGGCTTAATTACCACTTCTTCCTGACCTATCAGCTCATCTACAATAAATCCCACTAATTGCACTGCGCTGACCTGCACCAGCACGATATGCACCTTGCCCTTTTGCAGGTATTCGTCAATGCTGCAGTTTTCAAACCACTGTTTCAAAAAGAACAGCGGAACTGCCTTATCGCGGATAACAATGGTATTAAGGCCATCCACATTGCGCATTGAGTCAAGACTTAAGTAGAAAATCTCAGACACCGAGGTCAGGGGCAGTGCGAAGGTACGTCCGGACACGCCCACCATCAGGGTTGGCAAAATAGCAAGAGTCAGGGGCACCCTGATCTCAATGGTGGTGCCAACACCTGCCTTGGAGATCACGCGCACCTGCCCGTTGAGCTTGGCGATATTAGTCTTCACCACATCCATGCCCACCCCACGGCCGGAAATATCGGTTACCACAGTATTAGTGGAAAAGCCCGGGGCAAAAATTAAATTCAAGGCATCATCATCAGACAGGCGGGAGGCTGTTTCCTCATCAATTACCCCCTTGCGCACAGCAGCTGCTTTAAGAGCCTGCGGATCCATGCCCTGACCGTCATCGCTGATACGCAACAGGATATGATCGCCCTGCTGTGCTGCCGCCAGGGTCACCACACCAGTTTCATTTTTACCGGCACGAACACGATCAGCCGGCATTTCCACGCCATGATCACAGCAATTGCGCACCATGTGCACCATCGGATCGGCCAGCGCATCCACTAAGTTCTTATCAAGCTCGGTATCCTCACCTTCCATGCGCAGTTCAATCTTTTTATTGAGCTTGCGCGCCAAATCGCGCACCACGCGGGGGAAGCGGCCGAATACCTTCTTAATGGGCTGCATGCGGGTCTTCATCACCGCACCCTGCAGATCAGCTGTCACCACATCAAGATTGGCGATAACCTTGGACATTTCCTGATCAGAACGGTGCGAGGCAATAGACAGCAGGCGGTTTCTTACCAGCACCAGTTCCCCGACCATGTTCATGATGTCATCGAGCACCTGTGTGTCCACTCGCACTGTGGTCTCAGCAATATTCTCTGGCCCTGAAGGAGCAGTTCCACCTTTAGAAGAGCCGTTGGCTTGTCCCTGGTTTCCTGCTGTAGGTGCCGGGGCTGCCGGTGCAGCCCTTTCCCCTGCACCTGAAGCAGATACAGCAGCCGGGCTTTGCACCTGCGCTGCGGCATTAGCCTTATCAAACTCTTCCTGCGAGGCGACCTTCAACTCCTGGGACTTCTTCTGATCCTGAGCACGTGCTGCATCGGCCAGCATATTGTCAAAATCAGCATCAGTATCATCCTTTCCTGCATTTCCTTCATCCGGATGTAGCGCCAGATCATGTGCCGACCCCGGAGCATTGCCCTTGCCATGTAATTGATCAAGCAGCGCCTCAAATTCATCTTCAGTAATATCATCAATGGAGCCTGAATTATCAATCGGCGGATCAACTTTATCTGCTGCCGGGGCTGGAGCAGCAGCTGCAGGCGGTGGTGCAGGGGTTACAGGTTCAGTTACCACCGGAGCCGCTACAACAGGTTCTGCCGGTGCAGGAGCCGCCTCAGGAGAGGCCTCCACTAATTTACCCTCTGCAATAGCATGCAGCTTATCGATAAGATCCTGCGGTGCAGCCTCCAGGGGCTCACGGTTCTGCACCTGGGAGAACAGGCGGGTGATCTCATCATAGGCAGCCAGGATCGCATCCATCAGCGTCGGGTTCATGCTGATTTTGCCATTTCTCAGCATGTCAAACACGCTTTCGGCAGCATGGCAGATTTCAACCAATTCAGTTAAATTTAAGAAACCGGCACCGCCCTTTACCGTATGGAAACTGCGGAAAATGGCATTGAGCAAATTTTTGTCATCCGGTGTCTTCTCAATCTGCACCAGCTGCTCATCGAGCTTTTCGATGATCTCTCCGGCTTCTACCAGAAAATCTTGCAGAATTTCCTCATCCATATTCCTTATCTCCTTACGTTAAAAGCCCAGGCTTGCCAGCAGATCGTCCACGTCATCCTGCGTGGCCATGACTTTTCCAGTTTCCACCATGGTCTGCGTAGCCGGCCCCTGAGCCTCCAAGGATTTTTTAACCTGCTCTGCTTCATCAATAAGCTTAGCGCTATCTTTCTTGATCTGCGGGCTTATACCTTCAATGCGGCTGAATGAAACCAGGAATTTAACCAGTTCATCCTCCACTTCAGTTACCAGAGCAATAACTTTCTGAATCATCTGTCCGGTCAGATCCTGATAGTCCTGAGCCATCAAAATCTCATTGAGCTGCGAGGACAAGACATCTACATTTTCTTTGGTCTGATTTAACAGGTCGTCTATCTGATGGCACAGGGTTACAAACTCAAAACGGTCAATCTTGCCATGCATCAACCTGTTCCAGACCGGCATCAGATTATCAATTGACTCGGTGAGCTTATGCACCAGCGGGGTACAGGCATCAACCGCATCAAGGGTACGGTTGGCAGCCTTATCAGTCATCTTGATGATATAGCGCAGTCTCTCGGATGCATCCGGGATCTCTATATCAGCAATATCGCGCAAACGCGGATCTTCGGCAAAGGAGCGGATTGCCTCATGCAGATCGCGCGTGAGCGTGCCCACCTCATTGTAGATATTAGGCTCACAACGACGCATTAAAGCCATAAACTGGCTGTCAGCTTCATCCTGCATACCAGCCTCAAGCAACATGACCAGCTCACGTGCCTCATCCAGAGTAATCAGCGGTTGCTTGGTCTCATTGTTTTCACTTGCCTGAACTTCCATTAAGACACCTTTTTATTCTGGCAATCAGCCGTCGATACGCTCAAAAATCTTGTCGAGTTTTTCCTTTAAGGTAGCAGCAGTAAAGGGCTTTACAATATAGCCATTCACTCCGGCCTTAGCTGCTTCGATGATCTGCTCACGCTTGGCCTCAGCTGTCACCATTAAAACCGGCAGCGAGCGCAACTTCGGATTGGCCCGGATGGCCTTTAACAGATCAATACCCTGCATTACCGGCATATTCCAGTCAGTGATCACAAACTGAAAATCACCGGACTCCAGCATGGGCAAGGCGGTGGAGCCGTCATCGGCCTCATGGGTATTGTTATATCCCAGATCGCGCAATAAATTTTTAATAATGCGTCGCATCGTGGAGAAGTCATCCACAATCAGAATCTTGACATTCTTATTCAAGATCGTGCTCCTTTATATAAGCGCGGTGTTCAAAAACGGGATTTAAGCGTCAGGCGCTTTTAAATCCACTCAGTTCCGCCAGTCCTTGAGCATGCTGCGCAGCCGCGCCATGGCCTGCGACATGATCTGGCAGACGCGCGATTCTGACAAATCCAGCACCGCGCCAATTTCACGCAGGTTAAGCTCTTCATCGTAATAAAAAGCCAACACCTGTTGCTCACGCTCAGGCAGCCTGGCAATAGCGCCCGCTAATGCCTTCTTAAATTCCGCAGAGGCCAACAAATTAAACAGCTTGTCCTCGCGGTGATCGCTGCTCTCGCCAATGACATCATCATCAATGCCCAGATCATCTATTCCCACAATCTGCGAATTAGATGAATCCGTCAGCATCTGATAATACTTTTCCAAGCTTACTTTTAATTCGGCAGCAATTTCACTATCTTTAGGCTCACGTCCCAATTTATGTGACAGTGCTGACATTGCCTCTGAAATCAGACGGGTATTCTGATGCACCGAACGGGGAGCCCAGGAACTGTGCCGCATCTCATCAATCATAGCACCGCGCACCCGGATGGTGGCATAAGTCTCAAATACCGCGCCATGCCCTTCCTCAAAATGAGAAACCGCATCCATGAGCCCGAGCATGCCTGCCTGGATCAGATCATCAAGCTCCACGGAAGCGGGCAGACGTGCCTTTAAATGCAGGGCAATACGCTTTACCAGCGGGGCATATTGCTCCACTTTGGCCGAAAGCGCATCACGCTTTTGCATCTGATAAGCTCTAGCGCCTGTGTTCATAAGTGCCATGCTGCCATGAAGTCCGAATTTTAAAAGATAAGCTCTTTATCTTTTATCTGTTTTAATTATCTAATTTTTTTATTTAAATATCAGCCTGCGTCCCTTCATTTCAAGCCTCACAGTCACTTCAGGCCGTCCTGCATGCACTTTATCTGCAGAAAACGTGAATTTACCGTGACGTTGCAGCTTTTACTGACTGAAACGCAAGTTTTACTTGTAAAAACTTAAGTTAAATCTGTGCACTTCATTAAATAAATTAAGAGTACACGCATTTTTACAGCTAAAAATATAGCACAAACCTCGCCCTTATGCACCCAAAAGCCGCTCAAGGTGAGATCTGACAAGTAGTTTTACCTTTTGATAATAAAGAATTAATCTGCACTCCCAGTAAGGAGGCTTCTATACCAGGCAGATCCTGCCTCCATGCAGAGACGGCTTTAGTGGAGCTGCGCTAGTCTTCTGCACCATGGGCTATCAGATTTTCCACAAAAAATTCGAGGTGACCGCCTGCTATTTCGGGCAGCGGCCAGGTCAGGGCACGGGAAGCCAGAGCCCTAAAGGCGATGGCAGCCGGAGACTGCGGATAAAGATCCACCACACAAGAGCGCTGCTTGATGGAACGCTTCATATTGGGATCTGCTGGGATGCAGGATACCAGCTCCAGGGTAACGTCCAAAAAGCGATCCGTAACTGCGACCAATTTGGCAAACATGGTCTTGCCTTCGGCAAGTGAGTGCACCTGATTGGCCACAATCTTGAATTTCTGCACCCCGTAGTCATTTTGCAGCACTTTCATCTGAGCGTAGGCGTCAGCCACAGAGGTAGGCTCATTGCACACCACCATCAGTACATCCTGGGCAGCCCGGCAGAAGGAGAGCACCATGTCAGAAATACCGGCGGCAGTATCAACGATAAGGAAATCGATGTCCTCATTCAGGCTGGAAAAGGCACGGATCAGCCCGGCATGCTGATCGACCGAGAGCTCCGCCATTTCCTTCAGACCAGAGGATGCCGGTACGATACGCAAACCCTGCGGCCCATCCTTGATAATGTCAGCAAGATCACACTCCCCGCGCAATACATGCCCCAAATTCCGGTCAACCTTAAGTCCCAGCATTACATCTATATTGGCAAGGCCTAAATCCGCGTCAAAAAGCATCACATGTTTGTTCAGACGGCACAAGGCCACGGCCAAATTCAGCGATACGCTGGATTTGCCAACTCCCCCCTTGCCTCCGGTGACGGTGATAACCTTTACCCTGCGGCTGCGATTTGCTGCGCTCATATAGGCGTCCTTATCAGTTCTGCTATTTTGTTGCTATCAGCTTCCCAAAGCGCTTTTCACTGCATCATCCTCGACACAGGAGAGAGCCTTGAGAGCCACGCTGTGTGCATCCGGCACCATCAAATCTTCCGGTACGCGCTGACCGTCAGTGATGTAGCACAGCTTTAATTTATGTTTTATTAACAGGGACAGCGCATCCCCTAAATTGCCGCTTTCATCAAGCTTGGTCAGGATCAGACCAGCCAGCCCGAGCTCAGAAAAATGCCGGTAAGCCTGTGTCAGCACCTTGCGCTGAGCAGTGGCCGGCAGCACTAGATAATGCTTGAGCTTTAATGAAGACTGCAGCTTGAGCTGTGCAAGTTGTGTGCCAAAACGTTCATCCTTAAGACCAACCCCGGCAGTATCCAGCAAAACCAGGCTTTTGTCGCGCAGGGTATATAAAAGTTCAGGCAGTTCCGTCAGCGATTTGACAGCAAAGGCTGCACAGCCCATGATCCGTCCGTAGGTCTTTATTTGTTCCACCGCCCCGATGCGGAAATGATCTGCCGTAACAATAGCCACTCGATCAGGCCCATAACGCATCACAAAACGCGCTGCCAGCTTGGCCAGAGTGGTAGTCTTGCCCACCCCGGCAGGACCTATCAAGGCCGCCACCCCGCCTTCAGTGATGATTTCATCAGTACCGACATTGATCCGCTTTTCAATGATGGAAGCAAGTTCGCGCCAGGCAAAATTAAACGAAGCATCCGCACTGATGCCATCTGCAAATTCATCAGCCAAGGCTGCGGCAAATCCAGCCGATTGCAACAGTTTTGACACCATGGCCTTGACCGGTTCCTCACGGCTTTTATTTTGCGCCAGCAGCCCGGACAGCTCAAATTGCAGCAGGCGCCTTATTTGTGCCATTTCATCCTGCATCCTGGCAAGCATCTGACTGTCTGCTGTGGCAGCTTGATCCTTAGCTCCCGGCTCTGCGTCTGTTCTGTAACTGTCAATGCCATGAGCCTTTAATTGTTCTTCACGCTCAAGACGGGCTTTGCTCTTGGCAAAAAGTTCTGCCAGCGCCCCTTGCTCAGCAAGAGGTTTGGGCGGCACCGGCCTTTCTGCTGCGCTGCCAGAACCCTTTGCCTGAGAGTGAGATTCCGGTGCACCCTCTGTTTGCAGAGTCTGGTTGTGAGCGCTTTTTGCTGACTGTGCCAACGCCTGTACGGTCTTTTCATGCTGGCGGCGCAACAAGGCACTGAGGCTTGCTGCAAAATCCTCTGCACTTGAAGTGTCAGTTTTTTGACTGTTTACAGCCGAAGCTGTGGCTCCTTCAGGCAGTCTGCCTGATAAAGAAACCTCATCATCACCTAAATCCCGCTCAATCCGCTCTGCCCCTGACAAAATTTTGGCAGCAGCCGCCGCAGAAGCCGCAGCGCGCAGCTCCTGTGCCAATTTTTTGGCAGGAGCATCTGCTTCCTCAATGCCGGCCACGATCTCCACCCCGCCGTCCACGCGCTTATTGGACATTATAACGGCATCTGGACCCAGCTCTTCCTTAATCAGGCTGAGCGCGGTACGCATATCCTTTGCCGTAAAGCGTTTGAGCTTCATGATTAAAACCCCTTTACAAAAGCTGCTCCTGTTAAGACAAGAGGAGCTGCTTTATTTTTTAAGCCTCACCGGCTTTCTTATTTGTAAACTTTGTATATTTATTGTAACTGCCTGCACATCAAAGCACAGCATCATTTTGCCTTTTTCCAAGGTGCGCTTGCCAGATGCCGGAACTGTGCTGGCT
>CALXOT010000118.1 GCA_944390085.1 uncultured Succinivibrionaceae bacterium | reverse complement strand
GGGCTTTTTTGCTCCGACCTGATGGGGACATTGTGGACATGCCCGTAAGTGCCCAGTAATGGGTGCTTACTAAAAGTGAGGCACCGTCTTCACGAAACCTCGCACGTAAGTGCGTAGGTAGTTCATGATGTTTACGCATACCTGTCCCTGCCGCTTTTCCCTGACAGTTGAGCTGGAGGTGGGGGCACTGCGTGAATTTGCCAGAAAGCAGGGGCTCTCTTTTTATGCTGTATTGATATTTCGCATTATCCAGGCTGCCAACAGCTGTGATTTTATGCGCTTTAGCTGGGTTGAGCGCGGGGTGCCCCCCGGGATCTGGAGCCGGATTGAGCCTAATTTCACCTTGCTCAATCCAAAAAGCCATACCTTCAGCTCAGTGTGGTTGCCCGCACAGGGCTCAGAGCGCAGTTTTGTCTCAGATTTTGCGGCACTTAATGCCAGTGTGCAGAGCGAAGGCACCTACCTGCCGCAGGCAGGGGGGATCCCGCAATTTACCTTGCCTATATCCATGGTGCCCTGGATCAACTTTACTTCCTTTAGCGTTGAACTGCCCGATCCGCTTTACTTAAGCCCGGTGATCACCATGGGGAGTTTCTGCAGCAAGGATGGCGGGGTGAAATTACCTTTTGCCCTGCAGTTACATCATGCCGTTGCAGATGGCTATCATGCCTCGGTCTTTCTGGAGTGCCTGCAGCAATTGTTGGCACCGGGAGTTGACCGTGGAACTTCGCCCTAATAGCGGGGTTTGATAGCAAAATAAGCTTTAAAAATGTAAAAAACCTGACGCAATTTGGCATCAGGGCAGGATGGAATTTTTCTGCAAGTAGGGGGCGGAAGTTCTGGACTGATTAGGACGCAGCCGCTATTTTCAGCCCCTCAGAGAGTTGACTATAAAGCCCCGGGCCTGGCGCCTGTTTCAGATCTGCATTCATACTTCACCTGCCTGACATTAAGATCCCTAAGTCCGTTAAGGGGATGCAGTGGTTCAAGCTCTGCCATGTAAGACAGCAGGTCAATGGGAAGATTGGCCTGTATGCTGAGCATAGCTATCTAGGGATGCGGGACAGTCTCACATTTTTACCAAGACCTGGGCAAAAGTCGCAGACAGCCCTGCCTTCTTGGCTTACACTAAAGTAAAAATGACGTGTCCCCGGGCACTTTGCAGCTTAATTGCAGATGAACTGTGGTAAATCATTAATCTTAAGGAGTTTGGATGGATTTTTTAGAACTGGTCAAGCAGCGCCGTTCCTGCCGCGCCTTTACTGCTGAAAGCCTGACGGAGGAGCAGCTGCAATTAATTCTGACCGCAGCGCAGCTAGCGCCTTCTGCCTGCAATATACAGCCGCTGCAACTGCATCTGTTGCGCGGGGAGCGGCTGGAGGCTGCGCGCAAATGTGCCTGGCTGTATAACTGCCAGGCGGCGGTGTTGGTTTGTACCCTCGATGACAAGGCCTGGGTGCGCAAGCATGACGGAGAAAACTTTGCCTTAGCTGATGCTGCCATCGCAGTGGATCACATGGCTCTGGCTGCAGCTTCCATCGGTGTTGATAGCTGCATTATCGGAGCCATCAAGCTTGCGGATTTAAAACAGGCCTTAAACCTGCCCGAGGGCGAACATGCCCAGCTGATCCTGGCTCTGGGGCATGCAGATCAAAGTGCTGAGGACAAGCTCAAACTGCACGACAAACGCCGTGCCTTGTCTGAGCTGGTCAGCGACTGAAGGCTTGGTGCTGCTGGTTTTCTTAATTTATACGGCAGCTTGGAACTAAAAAACCTTTCGTGCAGCACACGAAAGGTTTTACCAACACGTTAAGGCCTGGTGTCCGGCCTTAAGTCTGTAAGTGTGGCCTAAGGTTCCAGTCCGTTGGTCTTCAGGACAATCTCACGCTCAAACACACGTTCGCAGTAATGGCAGCGCATCATCACCTGCCCGTTGTCTTTCTTGAAGATCTTAAAGCGCGGGGTGGCGTCCTTTTCCTGATGGGTGATGCAATTGCTGTTAGGGCAGGAAAAAGCTCCCACAATTTCAGGAGGCAGGCGCAGTTTGTACTTGTCCACCACCTTGTAGTCTGAGATCTGATTGATGGTGGCATTGGGAGCCAGAATCGCCAGCTGCTCCGTCTCGGAGGGGGAGAAGGTCACATTCTCAATCTTGATGATGTCCTTACTCTGCATGTCACCGGATTTCAGGTTAAAGCCAACGGTCATGCGGTTTTTCTTCCCGCGCCCTAAGAAGGTGAACAGGCGCAGGATGTTCATGGCCTGACCCGGGGCGATGTGATCGATCACGGTACCGTTGGCAATGGCTTCAACAAGGCGCTTGTCCTGGGAAATAGCTTTGCTCTGATCGGTCATGTTAAATCTCCTTGTTTAAGACTAAGGACAGCAGGGCCTGGCGGGCATACACACCATTGGCGGCTTGCTTGAAGTAATAAGCGTGCGGTGAGGCATCCACGTCGAGCGTGATCTCGTCAATGCGCGGCAGCGGGTGTAGAACCTTCATATTGGGTTTGGCCTCGGCCAGCATGTTGGAGCTTAGGATAAATTTGGAACGCAGGTGTTGATACTCAGTCTCGTCAAAGCGCTCTTTCTGTACCCTGGTCATGTAGAGGATGTCCACCTCTGGCACCACTTCTTCAATGGTCTGATGCACGGAGTACTTAATGTTGTGAGCTTCCAGATGATCCAGAATATAGCGCGGCATGGCCAGAGACTCAGGGGAAACCAGATAGATGCGGGCATTGTACATGGACAGTGCCTCGGCCAGTGAGTGCACGGTACGACCATATTTCAGATCACCCACGAAGGCTATCTTGATTTCATCCAGGCGGTGCTGAGTCTCGTAAATGGTAAAGAGATCAAGCAAGGTCTGGGACGGATGCTGGTTGGCACCATCACCGGCATTAATTACCGGCACCGGTGACAAATCAGCTGCCAGGCGCGCAGCGCCTTCCATGTGATGGCGCATCACTAAGGCATCGGTATAGGAGGTGATGATGCGGATGCTGTCGGCCAGGGTTTCACCCTTTTTGCCAAGCGATGTATTGCTGGCGTCGGCAAAGCCGATGACACGACCGCCCAAACGGTTAATGGCGGTCTCAAAGGAAAGACGGGTTCTGGTTGAGCCTTCAAAGAAAGTGACACCGATAAGTTTGCCTTTGAGCAGATCGTCGCGCGGATGCTCCTTTAAGGAGCGGGCGGTCTGCAGTACAAGCTCAATGTGCTCGCGGGAAAACTCGGAGATTGAGATGATGTCCTTTTGGAAGAGAGGATTGGTCATTCTGTTGTCCCTTTGCCTGATGAGATAACTAAAGGGAACTGACGCTGGTGCAGGGCTTTCAGGAAGCTGCCGCATTTTTGCGTTGTTCCTGAAGACTTTATTATACAGTATTGCCCCCGCTATTTCAGCGGCAGTAGCAGGACATCAGGGTAGTTTAGTGGCGCAGTACCGTCGCAGGCTGCAAGATGCGGGATTCTTCGGTATTTTTTGCTGTCTGATTTTTTAGGTTAACTATTGGTGGGTAGGGTTAACTATGGCTGCTATCCTGCCTTGCAATGTCCTTGTCAGGCTTTGCTATATTGTAGTCAGCTGCCGCTGCAGGATGGTTGGAGGCTTATGCTTAATTTTACAGACCTTTAAAATAAGCTGCTTGACGGGCTTTCTTTTTCTGCCCTGTCAGATGAAAGTGCGTCTACAGACGAATTTAAGGCGCAGTTTGTTGAGGAATTGCAAAATCAGGCCCGGCAGGAGGGGGTGGGTTTTGACCGCAGCAGTACAAAATTGGGACGCTTCTTTGAAAACCTGCTAGATGCCTGTGCCGATAACTCGGTGGTGCTGCTGATTGATGAATATGATGCCCCTTTGACTAAATCCATTGATCAGGATACAGACAGCTTTTTTGAGGATACAGCCGCGCTGTTACGTTCTTTTACGGGGTAATTAAACGCAAGGCTGAAAAGTTCCGTTGTGTTTTCATTACCGGGATCCCCCGTTATAAAGATTCTACGCTGTTTACACAGGGTAATACCGTAGCAGATATCTCACAGGACAGTCGTTTTGGAGCCCTCTGCGGCTTGACCGCAGCAGAAATCAGGCAATATTTCCCGTTGCATCTAAAATATGCAGCCATGCGCCGTTATGCGCTTGCTGAAGA
>CALXOT010000117.1 GCA_944390085.1 uncultured Succinivibrionaceae bacterium | reverse complement strand
AGATCACTTGATCTGGGGGTACGCGGGGCAGCTCCGCTCTCACTCTCGATAGATCCGGTAGGCTGTTATTACGATTGCTCTTCCACATCGCTTATTGAGCAGCTGCTTGCAGATGACACCTGGTATGGCAGGACCATGGAGCTGCGGATCAGGGATTTTATCTCCTTTATCCTGCAAGAAGATTTATCCAAGTACAATTGCGCTCCTGCCTTAAATGCGAACAAGGCGCAGGATCTTTTTGACACAGTGACGCAAAGTACAGGAAAGCTACCACTGTGTTTCGGTAAACATGAGAACGGTTGCTGTAAGAATGGCGGAGAGAAAGGTATTCTAACCCTTCATCCTGTTTTGAAATCTGATCCTGCAAGCTTTGCAAATGAACACCGCAGTGGCGATGGACACGCTGAGCGCAGGGAACGGGTGCTGCTTATCGATCAGTGTGCCGGGGATGCTTCGCTTTCTTTAGGCTGTTGTCCGGATCAAGCTGCTCTGTTGATGGTAAATGAAGCAAGACGCTTATATCCTCAGGCTGATCTTTATTTACAGGCACATCCGGACGTGGTGGCCGGCAGCAGAACTGGACTTTTTGATCTGAAGGCTTTGCCACATGATATCAAGGTGCTGCCGGGATCATATGCGCCGCACACTCTTTTGTCTTATTTTGACGCGGTCTTTACAGTGTCCTCACAGTTGGGATTTGAGGCTCTGCTGCATGAAAATATCAGAGTGCACTGCCTGGGGCTGCCTTTTTACGCAGGTTATGGCTTAACCCAAGATTATCAGGCATGTGAACGCCGTGCTCAGATAGCAGCCTTACACCAGGTTACAGTGCTCAAACTTGCAGCTGCGGTGTACTTCAGGCTTTGCCGTTACATCAATCCGGTACGCACCGAGCGCTGTGAAGCTGAAGAAGTGGCTGAACTTCTTGCCTGTCAGCGTCGGGTCAATGAGCAGAACCGCGGCCTTCAGGTGGTGAATGGTGTAAAGCGCTGGAAAAGGCCTATTCTGAAAGCTTTTCTACAGTCATGCGCTGTTACCACAACTGTTATTTCACCAGAAAAAAACAATGCTACTGTTGACAGGCGGGGTGCTGCGCTGCCGGATGTGTTGTTTGTAAAAAATAAACGTAAGGCACTTGATATGTGTCTCACGCATGGTGGCCGTCTGGTGCAGTGGGCTTCAAAGCGCGATTTTATGTTATGTGCGCAGGCTGATGCTGTAGGTGTGGAACAGCTTTTTGTGGAAGACGGTTTTATCCGATCCAAAGGTTTGGGCTCTGATCACTACCGTCCGTTCTCGCTGGTCTTTGATGATTTAGGGATTTATTACGATCCAAATCATCCTTCCAGACTGGAGCAAATCTTAAATACATTGCCTGACAGAACAGATCTTGAGAATCTGAGACTAAGGGCACAACGACTTATTCACTTCTTGGTTGCAGGCGGCCTTACTAAATACAACATTGGGCGTAGTGATAGCGCTGAGTTGCAGCAGCTCTCTTCCCTTGCTGGGATCAGAAGACGGGTGCTAGTACCTGGGCAGGTTCCAAATGATGCCTCGGTAAAAGCTGCCGGTGGCTTAATCCAGAGCAATTTAGATCTGTTAAGGGCAGTAAGGCAGGAACATCCTGATGCCTTCATTGTGTACAAACCCCATCCTGATGTTCTGGCTTTAAACCGTGGAGGGCATACAGTTGAAAAAGATTGTGTTCAACTGGCAGATCTGGTGGTGACAGACTGCTCGATAGCTGCTCTTTATGACAATGTTGAAGAGATCTGTGTGCTGTCATCGCAGTCAGGTTTTGAAGCTTTGCTGCGCCGTAAAAAGGTTACGGTTTTTGGCAGGCCTTTTTATGCAGGCTGGGGGCTTACCCATGATCTGCAGTCTTTCCCGCAGCGTCAGGCGCGGTTATGTCTTGAAGATTTGGCTGCCGGGGTTCTGATTTTATATCCACGATATTTTGACTGGCTTAGCGGACAGTTTTGCCGCCCGGAGGATATCTGCTGGCGTTTGGAACATTTATGCCGTCAGCCTTCAGACAATCTGTGGGTGCGGGCAGCACGCGGCGCTTATGCCTTAAGGCGGAGCGTTTACCGAATTATTAAAGGAGATTTGACATGAAGCGATTTGTACAGGTGGCAGGAGTCCTGTCATCAAGGAACATTGCTCTGGGGCTGTTTATTGCTGGAATATCTTTAATAAGTGCCATGGCTCTTACCGGTTGCTCCTCCACTCCGCGCGGCCTTGCCCATAAGGCCTACCGACCGGTGGCAGAACGTGTGTTGGTAAAGCAGGATCTGGCAACAGCTCAGTTTGCCCGTGAGGTAAGCCTGATGGGGGACGGTCAGAGCTCGTACTTTGCCTCTTCTCCCCTTGGTTCAGAACTGACAGTGACGGCAAGACCTTTTTATTTAAGTGGCCTTGGCGAAAAATGCCGACAGGCTGCAGCGGCTGGTGCAGTTTCATCTTCAGACGGTGTGACACAGATCTTTGCAGTATGTGAACAGTCTGATGGTTCCTGGCGTTATGTGGCTCCGCTTACTGCCCCTTATTCCGGGGAGGCTTATTAATGGGCTCACTGCCTCAGGCCTTTATTGTGCAGAAACGCGTCATATTGGCGCTGATCCTGCGCGAGGTTCACACCATCTACGGAGATGCCCGGCTGGGGTATTTGTGGGTGTTGATTCAGTCCGTCTTTGGCATTGGGGTTTTCTGGGCAGTAAGGAGTTTCTTACGCGCTCAGGATCCACATGGTATGCCGGTTGCAGTATTCCTGATCGTTGGATTTGGGGTTTGGTATGTGATCTCCGATTGTATCAACAAGTGTATGAGTGCTGTGCGGGCAAATATTCCCTTATTGACCTTTCCGCAGGTGACTGAGCTTGACGTGATGTTAAGTCGGGTGCTGGTCATTTATGTTACGCAGCTTCTTGTCAGCGTGATCCTGCTTGGCATTGCCATCAGTTTTGATATAGAAGTTGAGCTCTACAGCACCGGACTACTGCTTGCCTGCCTGGCTTTGCTGCCATTGTTTGGTTTGGGCTGTGGCTCCTTGTTATCCGCTTTGGCTGTATTCATTCCGGCACTGGATCGCATTGTCCCTTTGGTAATGCGTCTGCTCTTCTTCCTCTCAGGGGTCTTTTTTTCAGTTTCAAGTTTTACCAAGGATATAGCAGATGCTCTTTCCTATAACCCCATCCTGCAGCTGGTAGAACTATCGCGCTGCGCGCTTAGTTTCAGCTATCCACGTGATGGGTTGTCACTTACTTATGTAAGTGCGATCACCCTTGGGGTATTGTGCCTGGGGTTGCTGCTGGAGCGTTACGTGCGCTCAAGGAGGGAAAGATGATCTCATTGCGTGGCATTTTTCACGGTTACCGTACAGGTGGCGGTTATCACCCGGTGCTTGAGGATGTGAATATCGATTTTAAGGAAGGTCACAGTACTGCCATTCTTGGGCTCAATGGTGCAGGAAAATCTACTTTAATCCGCATTATCGGTGGTGCTGAGCGACCGCGTGCCGGACAGGTGATCCGTACTTCCTCCGTTTCATGGCCGGTAGGATTTGGCGGCTGTTTTAATGGTTCTTTGACCGGGCGTGAAAATTTGCGTTTTGTCTGCCGCATCTACGGGGCAGATATCGCACGTGTCAGTGCCTTTGTAGAGGATTTTTCAGAAC
>CALXOT010000116.1 GCA_944390085.1 uncultured Succinivibrionaceae bacterium | reverse complement strand
CCAATGGGGGCCGAGTGGACAGGCCCGTGGCAATACGCAATTTACATTCAAAAATAGATTGCGCAATGCTACTAAAAAAGGGTCAGCGAACCCTTGAAACCTCATGCGTAAGCTTGAGGTAGTTCATATTCCGTGAAGCAAGCAGCAGTATGCCGCAACGCTGAGTACGGGGACAGCCGGAAAAACAGGGGAGAAAACTTGCTGCAGGCTTTCACCGGTCATCGGGGAATTGACTGCAATATGCAGATGGCTGACTATATACAGATCTCCTGCAAGGGGAGGAGGAGGGAGCATGACTGAGTTACCTGAATATATAGAGATACACGGCGCCCGCGTGCATAACTTAAAGAATTTGGATCTGCAGGTGCCTTTGCATCAGATTGTCGGTATCGCCGGGGTGTCAGGTTCCGGCAAGTCTTCGCTCGCCCTGGGGGTGCTCTATGCTGAAGGCTCGCGGCGCTACCTGGAATCCCTCTCCACCTATACCAGAAGGCGGATGAGCACAGCAGGACCGGCCCTGGTCGATGAAATCCTGCATGTGCCGGCAGCCCTGGCCTTGCGCCAGCGCCCGGGCGTGCCCGGGCTGCGCAGTACTTTCGGCACCGGCACTGAGCAGCTCAACATCTTGCGCCTGATGTTCTCGCGCCTTTCCTCCCACCGCTGTCCCAACGGCCATTATCTGGAACCTACCTTAAAGGTGGCGGCCGGGCAGGAACTGATATGCCCGGTCTGTGGCACCCATTTTTATGCCCCTTCAGCTGAGGAATTGTCCTTCAATTCTCAGGGGGCCTGCCGTAACTGCGGGGGGACCGGCACGGTGCGCCGGGTCAACCGGGCTGCCCTGGTGCCCGATGAAAATCTGAGCATTGATGAAGGGGCTGTGGCTCCGTGGAATACCCTGATGTGGTCGCTGATGACTGATGTCTGTAGGGCCATGGGAGTGCGCACGGATGTGCCCTTCAAGGATTTGAGCCCTGCGGAAAAGGAGATTGTCTTTGACGGTCCGGCGGTAAAAAAACATGTGCTCTACCGCCCCAAAAACAGTGATGCAGCACCGACCCCGCTTGATTTCACTTATTACAGTGCGGTACGCACAGTGGAAAACGCCCTGTCCAAGGTCAAGGATGAAAAGGGCATGAAGCGAGTGGAAAAATTCCTGATTGAAGAGCCCTGCCCGGACTGCGGGGGCAGCCGACTGAATGAGCGGGCCCGGGCCCCCCGGCTCAAGGGGCTGAGCCTGCCGCAGGCCTGTGCGCTGCCACTTTCAGACTTGTGCCTGTTTATACAGGATCTGCCGCAAAGCCTGCCGGAGCCTTTGCGCCCGATGGCGCAGCGCCTTACTGAATCCTTTGCGGCCACTGCACAACGGTTGATTGATCTGGGGCTTTCCTATTTAAGCCTTGATCGGGCTGCTACCACCTTATCTACCGGGGAGCGCCAGCGCATGCAGCTGGCGCGTGCGGTGCGCAGCCGGGCCTCCGGGGTACTCTATGTGCTCGATGAACCTTCCATTGGCCTGCATCCTGCCAATATCGAGGGCCTGATCGGGGTAATGCGGGATCTGCAGGCAGATGGTAATTCGGTCATTTTAGTTGATCATGATCCGCAGATCCTGAGCGCCGCTGATTACTTGATTGAATTGGGACCTGGCTCGGGCAGTGCCGGCGGGCAGATTATAAGTCAGGGGCCGCTTGCTCAGGCTGCTGCCAGTGCTAGCTCCAAAATAGGCCCATTCTTGCTGGCAGACGGGCAACAGCCGTTACGTAAGCCCTGCCTGCCTGCAGAGCTTTTTGCCAAGGGAACCCTCAGGCTTAAGACCGGACCCCTGCATACCGTGCAGCCCCTTGATCTCAAACTGCCCAAAGGGCGCCTTAATGTGGTGACCGGGGTTTCAGGTTCAGGCAAGACCACTTTGGTGCTCGAAAGCCTGGTGCCGGCTCTTACTGCTGCGGCCGCAGGCACTGCCCTGCCTGCGCATATCAAGGCGCTTGATCCTGCCGGCATCAGCAGCGTCAAGCTGATAGATGCCACCCCGATCGGAATTAACGTCAGATCTACGGTTGCCACTTATACCGGGGTGCATGATGAATTGCGCAAGCTCTTTGCCCGTACCGCTACGGCACGTGAGCACGGGCTTAAGGCCGGGGATTTTTCATACAATACCGGAAGCCTGCGCTGCCCGGTCTGTGATGGCACGGGCAGCGTAAATCTGGACGTGCAGTTTTTGCCTGACGTCGAGATCCCCTGCCCGCGGTGCCGGGGCGGGCGTTATGCGGATAAGGCCGGACAGATTTTATGGCGCAATAAGGCAGGACAGGAATTTTCACTGCCGCAGCTCATGGCACTTGAAGTAAAGCAAGCGCGGGAAGTGCTGGCCGAGATCAAGGCGGTGGCGTCCAGGCTTCAGGTTTTATGCGATCTGGGACTTGGTTACCTTACCTTAGGTGAGGCCACCCCAGGCTTGTCCGGCGGTGAGGCCCAGCGCTTGAAGCTGGCCTCTGAGCTCGGTCGGGGACAGGAAGAGGCGCTGTTTGTCTTTGATGAGCCCACTATCGGCCTGCACCCCCTGGATGTGCGGGTATTGCTGCAGGTATTGCAGGCACTGCTTGCAAAGGGGGCCACCATTGTGGTGATAGAACATGATCTGGAAGTGATGCGCAGTGCCGATTATTTGATTGATTTAGGCCCAGGCGGAGGAGCGGAGGGGGGACGGATTGTGGCAACTGGCTCTGTTACGGATCTCAAGGCCTGTCCGCACAGCCTGACCGGGCGCTATCTGTAGCGCCCGGCAAAGGGAGCTGGGACTGGTACAGGGTATGTTGCCTCGCCTTTCACTTAAGCAAGCAGGCTTATCTTGCAGTCATGGGGCTCTTTTTGATTCTCATCAAGAATAATGGCACCAAAGCCCCGGGCCTTGATGAAACCGGTCAGCGGGTTTTTCACTGAGGTTACCTTGCTTTGAATGACCGCCTCCACTGAGCTGTACTCAAAGGCCAGATCAGCATCAGGCTCAAACACGCAGTCAATGAGCTTTAAGTTGTGCGCATAGCACAAAGGCTGCGTCCCGCTGATGCGGCAGTTGATTAAGGTCAGGTTATGGCTGTGCCAGGCCAGGTACTCGCCCAGCACCTGGCTGTTTTCTATCACGATGTCAGAGCTTTCCCAGAAGGCATCCTTGGTGTTGAGCACGCTGTTCTTGATGCGGATGTCCTTGCAGTACTGAAAGGAGTATTTGCCGCTTAAGTTCAGGCTGTCTATTTCAATGTTGCTGGAGTTAAAGAAGATGTAATCAGCTTCGCTGATGCGGCAGTTTTTGATCTGTATGCCCCGGCATTTCCACATCAGTTCCTGTGCCTTGGTGAACTGGCTTTCCGTAATCCTTAAGCCCTCCACTTCGCGCAGCATCTTGGGGGCCTTGGAGCTGCAGCCTTCTAGGGTAATATCCCGGTCATACCACAGCGGGGCGCGGCATTCTTCGGTCAGGACGCAGTTCCTTAACAGCGAGCCCTGATTGTGCCACAGCGGGTAGCGCCCTTCAAAAGTACAATTGTCAGCCCCTATCTGTGAGCATTCCTTTAACGCACTTTCGCCTGCGTGGAAAATCACGTGGCTTAAATAAAGATCATGCTGATTGAAAAGTGGCCTTTCGCCGCTAAATTCTTGTTGTCTGATTTCCTGCATCTTAATCTTGCCCGTTATATGCTCAATTTACTCAAATTGCAGCAGAACCTTGATGGTGCAGCAATTGTTTTTAGTATTGTAAAAACACAGCTTCGCTTTGACAAATGCTAAGATTTTATGTCTGTTTATGCGCAAAACGTATGACCGAATACACTAGCTTTATGCCTTTTTCTCTCAGGTCGGTCATTCAGTCCGTTTTGTTGCCGCTCTCAGGCTGAGGCGTTTCCCGGCTGAAATCATGTTTTTTCAGCCAGCGTTGGTTCAGCAGTAGGACAAGGAAAAAGACCCCACGCAGCGACAATTCAACAGCCATGGCTATCCACACTCCGTACAGGCCGTAATGAGGAGCTAGCAAGGCAGCTGTAGTCAGGCGGATCCCCCACATGGAGGCAAAATTCAGGACGCTTGGCAACAGGGTCTGCCCGGCCCCGACAAAGACGCCGTAGGCGACGATGGATGCTCCAAACAGCGGTTCGGCAAAAGCCTCAATGCGCAGCACATCCACGGCCAGCTGCTGTACCTTTGGATCCGGGGTCATGATATGCATGACATAAGGCGACAGGAAATAGAGCATGACGCCGCCTGCTCCTAACACTATCATGCCAAGGCTGGTGCAGATGCGGGCAAAACTTAAGGTCAGCCGGGGCCTGCGGGCACCGATGCTCTGTCCGACCAGGGTGGTGGCAGCCTCGGACAGGCCATTGCCTGGCATATAGCACAGGCTTTCGACCGTGATGGCAAAGGAATGGGCGGCGATGGCCGCTATCCCCAGCGGGGCCACGATGATGGTGGTTACTATTTGCGCTAAGGTGATGGCAACATGTTGCCCGGCAATGGGCAGGGATATCTTGAAGGCCTTGCGTACGGTTTTTACGCTGGGCAGGAAAGAGCCCTTATCCTGGGTAAGTTTCAGGCTTTTTGATTTAAAGGCGGCAAACCAAGTCATGAGTAGGCAGGTGCAGAGCTCGGCTGCGGCTGTACCCAGTGCCGCACCGACTACCCCCAGCCCCAGTCCCGGCAGATAAAGCATGACACCGGCGCAGCTGATGCTACGGCTCTCAAAGATGAACAGAAAATTGAAGATGACATCAAGCAGGCACATCAGCATGTTAAGCATGCTAGGTACCTTCATATTGCCTGAGCAGCGCAGCATGGCCCCGGATAGGAAATTGAGCTGCATGCAGGGCAGCGCCAGGGCCAGGATCAGAAAATACAGGAAGGCGTCATGCCGGATCAGCGGATCACCTCCTAAAAAAGCTGGCAGATAAGGGCTCAGTAAGGCTGAAACCAGGGCCAGGCAGCCTGCCGTACCCAGGGTGATGGCGTAAGACTGGCGCATGACCTGCCGTGCCCCGGCTTCATCCCCGGCTCCGATACAATGTGCCACCTGTACGGCAAAGCCCATGGCATTGGCAGCGCATAGCCCGCCCAGCAGCCACAGGGAGGATGACATCAGTCCGACCGCGGCGGAGGCTGCAGCTCCCAGGCTGCCGACCATGGCCGCATCGATATAGAACATGAGGATGGTGGAGATTTGCGCCAGGATGGATGGGGTGGCCAGCTTGATGATAAGCAGCAGTTCCTGCCTCAGGCTAAAGCGTCCGCGGGTGCGGATTTGATTTAACAGCTCTTCACCGGTCATGCTTTTTTGTCCTTGATGCCAGATTGGCAAGAACCGTGGCTAAAACCTACACTCTGCCTGCCGCATCGCGTCCTTGCCCGGGCCTCTGAGGTGAGGCTTTGCGATTATAGCACCGTATTTTTTCTTTTAAGACAAGACTCAAGCTGCCGGGGCTGGGCAAGAGGGGGCAAGGTTTGGTTTACAGCTCTGGCGCAGCCTTTCGCGAAAAGTGGCAAAAAGCGCGTATTTACCGCAAAAAAGCGGCCTGAATTTTTTATTTTTGTGATTGATCTCTAATCTTGCTTAGGTATAGAATACGGTGCTCCCATTTATCTGTGGGAAGAGTAAAGTCTGTCCAGAATTTTGGACTAACAGGAGATTTTATTTAATGTCTACTATCAATCAGCTGGTGCGCAAGCCCCGCGTGAAGGTGGTCTCTAAGAACAAGGTTCCGGCCTTGGAAGCCTGCCCTCAGAAGCGTGGCGTCTGCACCCGCGTATACACCACTACGCCTAAGAAGCCGAACTCGGCTATGCGTAAAGTCTGCCGTGTCCGTTTAACCAACGGCTTTGAGGTTACCTCCTACATCGGCGGCGTTGGCCACAACCTGCAGGAGCACTCGGTAGTCCTCATCAGAGGCGGCCGTGTGAAGGACCTCCCGGGCGTGCGTTATCACACCATCCGCGGTTGCCTTGACTGCGCCGGCGTGAAGGATCGCAAGCAGGGCCGTTCTCTGTACGGTGTCAAGAAGCCTAAGGCTTAATCAGACATCCCCGCAGAGTAAGGCCAAACAAGCTTTAGTGCATTAGTGCAATTGTTTATAAATTAGTTTTGGAAAACCCTGAAGTTACGAGGATTTATCAATGCCAAGACGTCGTGTTGTAGGTCAGCGCAAGATTCTGCCTGATCCTAAGTTCGGTTCTGAACTGTTAGCAAAGTTCATTAATGTTGTGATGCTCGATGGCAAGAAGTCTGTTGCCGAGAGCATCGTTTACGGCGCTTTAGACACCATTTCCCAGAAGAGCGGCAAGGAACACCTCGCCCTGTTCGAGGAAGCCCTTGAGCATATCCGCCCCGCCGTTGAAGTGAAGTCCCGCCGTGTCGGTGGTTCCACTTATCAGGTGCCGGTTGAAGTCCGCCCTGCCCGCGGCAACGCCCTGGCCATGCGCTGGCTGGTTGATGCCGCCCGTTCCCGTCATGAGAAGACCATGGCCCTGCGCCTGGCCGGCGAGATGATGGACGCCGCTGAGAACAAGGGGTCTGCCGTTAAGAAGCGTGAAGACGTTCACCGCATGGCCGAAGCTAACAAGGCCTTTGCCCACTTCCGCTGGTAATCATAGAGGGTCATTAAATTGGCACGTACTACACCCATTAATCTGTACCGCAACATCGGTATTAGTGCGCACATTGATGCAGGCAAGACCACTACTACCGAGCGTATTCTGTTCTATACCGGCAAGAACCACAAGATTGGCGAGGTTCATGACGGTGCTGCCACCATGGACTGGATGGAGCAGGAGCAGGAGCGCGGTATTACCATTACCTCCGCTGCCACCACCTGCTACTGGAAGGGTATGGCACATCAGTTCCCTAAGCCTTACCGCTTTAACATCATTGACACCCCGGGTCACGTGGACTTCACCATTGAAGTGGAGCGTTCCATGCGTGTGCTCGACGGCGCCGTAATGGTGTATTGCGCTGTAGGCGGCGTACAGCCGCAGTCTGAGACTGTGTGGCGTCAGGCCAACAAGTATCAGGTGCCGCGCATCGCTTTCGTCAACAAGATGGACCGTACCGGTGCCAACTTCCTGCGCGTGGTTGATCAGATCAAGACCCGCCTGAAGGGCAACCCGGTGCCGCTGCAGCTGCCTATCGGTAAGGAAGATTCCTTCATCGGTGTGGTGGATCTGTTAAAGCGCAAGGCCATTGACTGGCACGATGAGGATCAGGGCGTAACCTTTGATTATGCCGATGTCCCGGCCGAGATGGCAGACGAAGTCGAAGAGTGGCGCGCTAAGATGGTTGAGGCTGCTGCTGAAGCCAACGAGACCCTGATGGAGAAGTTCTTTGGCGGCGAGGAGTTGACTGAGGACGAGATCGTAGCCGGTCTGCGTGAGCGTACCCTGCGCGGTGAGATCATCCCGATGACCTGCGGTTCTGCCTTCAAGAACAAAGGCGTGCAGGCCATGCTGGATGCTGTGGTGATGTACCTGCCTTCTCCGGTTGATATTCCTCCGGTCAAGGGCGAAACCTTAGATGGCAAGGCTGACGAGCGCAAGGCCGATGACAAGGAGCCGTTCTCCGCTCTGGCCTTCAAGATCGCCACCGATCCGTTTGTGGGTAACCTGACCTTCCTGCGCTGCTACTCCGGTACTGCAGTGTCAGGTGATACCGTGCTCAACTCCGTCAAGCAAAAGCGTGAGCGCTTTGGCCGTCTAGTGCTGATGCACGCCAACAACCGTGCTGAAATCAAGGAAATTTACTCCGGTGATATCGTAGGCGCTATCGGCCTTAAGGAAACCACCACTGGTGATACCCTGTGCGCTGAGGCTGCCCCGATTATCTTAGAGCGCATGGAGTTCCCGGATCCGGTGATTTCCGTGGCCGTGGAGCCTAAGACCAAGACCGATCAGGAAAAGATGGCCCTGGCCTTGAATCGCCTGGCCCAGGAAGATCCTTCCTTCCGCGTCCACACTGACGAGGAATCCGGTCAGACCATTATTTCCGGCATGGGTGAGCTGCACCTGGACATCATCGTCGACCGTATGCGCCGCGAGTTCAGCGTGGACTGCAACGTCGGCAAGCCGCAGGTGGCCTACCGCGAAACCATCCGCTCCAAGGTTGAGCAGGAAGGCAAGTTCGTCCGTCAGTCCGGTGGCCGTGGTCAGTACGGTCACTGCTGGCTTCGTATTGAGCCGCTTGAGGCTGGTAAGGGCTATGAGTTCGTCAATGAGATCGTGGGCGGTGTCATTCCTAAGGAATACATCCCGGCTGTTGACAAGGGCGTGCAGGAGCAGATCGCCAACGGCGTGCTGGCTGGCTTCCCGGTGGTCGACGTCAAGGTCACCGTGTTCGACGGTTCCTACCACGAAGTTGACTCTTCCGAAATGGCCTTCAAGATTGCAGGTTCCATGGCCTTCAAGGCTGGCTTCATGAAAGCCACCCCGGTGCTGCTTGAGCCTATCATGAAGGTTGAGGTTGAGACCCCTGAGGACTACATGGGCGACGTGATCGGCGACTTAAACCGCCGCCGTGGCCTGGTAGAAGGCATGGAAGACGGTCCTACCGGCAAGATCATTCATGCCATGGTGCCGCTGGCCGAAATGTTTGGTTACGCCACTGATCTGCGTTCCCAGACCCAGGGCCGCGCCTCCTATGTGATGGAGTTCGGTCACTATGCTGAGGCTCCGAAGAATATCGCTGACGCTGTGATTGCAGCCCGTCAGACCAAGTAATTAATTTAACGGCACCGCCGCAGGCGGTGCCTTAACCAAGGAAACATTTTAAAAATGGCAAAGGAAAAGTTTGAACGTACTAAGGTTCACGTAAACGTCGGCACCATCGGTCACGTTGACCACGGCAAGACCACCTTAACTGCTGCTTTAACCAAGGTCTTAGCTGAGAAGTTCGGCGGCG
>CALXOT010000115.1 GCA_944390085.1 uncultured Succinivibrionaceae bacterium | reverse complement strand
GTTTTAACTAATGCCGCGTAATTCCCCTTGCGTGAGCCTGGGGATGAAAGCGGCGGGTGTCGCACATTTTGATCATGTACAATACTCTCTAAGAATTCAGGAACGGGCTTTTTTGCTCCGACCTGATTGGGGCATTGTGGACATGCCCGTAAGTGCCCAGTAATGGGTGCTTACTAAAAGTGAGGCACCGTCTTCACGAAACCTCGCACGTAAGTGTGTAGGTAGTTCATGCAAGGTAGCTAAGTTATAATCAGGGATGATGGATACTTTTTTGATCCTGTCCTGTTAAGTATTACAAAAGGAAAGACTCAAACATAAAAATGGAGTTGTCAGCACTAAGTTTGCTGACTGATGCAGCATCATTGCTGAAGGTATAAAGAAAAGGATCCCTCGTTAAAGCTGTTGTCAGTGCCAACTGTAAATTTTGAGCAATTACGGCAGGCAGGACAGATATATGTCGATAAAACAGATCTGATTTACGACTTAATCGATTTGGGGGTGCTTTAGCTTATGGGTAATTCACAGGCTTTCTGTCTTGACTGCGGACACGCTGGATGTGGTACTCTGCCGGCTTAAGGAAAATTATGACGGTTATTATTTCAGTTGGGATATGAGCCAGTCGGTATTTAATTCCTGGTCCTTGCTGATGGCATTTAAATCACTGGAGGCTGCCACGGTGTACGTTCCACATTGGGCGCATAGCGGCAGTTTTTCCATGGTGGCATATTATTAAAACAGATGAATCATCAGGAAAGTCTTTTGGATTTGCTGCATGGGGTAAAACAAGAAACTGCACAGTGACTCTTTCTGCAACTGAGCTATCTTGCAATACCGATCTGTCTGAAATCAATCCAGCCCTGATGCTTAATCTGACGGGATTTCTCTCCTTTAATGTAAATCTAGTAAGAATGAAAGGCAGCTTGGGGTGCCAAATGCTGAAGTTAAAAATTACTTAGTCAATAACCTTCTTGAAGAGATTTCCAGGTTATGCTCTGGCCTTGCCCGGGATATGCAGCTTAATATATCAGCGTTTTCTCAGGCTTTGGTGCAACATGATAAGCAGCAGGTTGCCCTGACATTGGGACAATGCCTTAATCAGTTGAGTTACCATGAACGCCCTTTCTTGCAAAACGAATTTGACTTTGTTCTGATCATCCGTCTGATGTTGAAGCTTCATGGGTACCAGGTTTTTCTGAGGAGGAAATGCTGCAAGGACGCACAGATCTGGCCTGAGCTTTGAGCATCAGGGAAAAAGATAGCAGGTGGTGTTTGAGTTCAAGCTCTTGCGTGATGAGGAGCTTGCTTTGACGGCTGTAGGTCAAAAACAGGCGACTGCTGCGTTGCTGGAGCAGGCAAGAGCACAAATACTGGAGCGCAGGTACTATCCGTAGAGCCAGGAAGCACCACTATCTGTTATGCTGTGGTGTTGTCCAATCAGCACAAGGATGTGGCCCTTCTCGATGTTGTTGCAGTTCCTGCGTTAGCTCCAGAGTAAGCAAGCACAAGTAGCCTCATCTAAATTATATATTGCTGCTTTTTCTACCTGCTTAGACGCTGACATTCAGGCAGGGATCAGCGCTTTGCCTTAGCTGCATCCTGCAGCTCCCTGCGCCCGTCACAGCACCTGCCGGATTGGGTGATGCTCTGCACGGTGGCGGGTCTGGTTGCCGCAGCCTGGACTTTGCCCTGAGTGTCCAGTGCGGCAGCGTCGCAACTTGCTGCCAGCACAGTCAGTACTGAACTTAAGGTCAGGGTCTTGAGCTTATGCATGCTCATCCTCCGGGTGCAGGGCGGCCTTGACCACCGAAATTAAGATCACAATCTGCAACACGATATAGATGCAGATCCCCAAAGGAACCATGGATACGGCAAAGGCCGGATGCCAGGCACTTAGCATGAAGAAGGCCATGAAGAGCAGGCCAAAACAGAAAGCAAACAGGGCAAGGTAGGCCAGGGTGCGGATCAGGCTGCGGCCAAACCCCAGGCCGCCTAACAACCACCATGAGATAAAGGCTCCCAGGGGGCCTAAGAAAAAGGTAAGCAGGAAGGCAACTACCGCATGCAGTGGGTAGTTGGCACTGTCAGTGCTGTTGGCTCTGTTAAAGATATCTCTGTCCAATGTCCTGTCCTATCCTATGGATGCAGACTATAGTGCCTGCCACTGCTCAAACGGCTGCTAATTTTACGGGCAAAGCCGGGACAAAACCTGAAGCTTTGTCAAAAAATTAAGCTAAGGGTATAAAAATGTGCCGCTATATGGCAGTTAGACAAGATTTACTTGAAAAAAGTTCATGCAAAATAGTGCTGTTACCGGTAACAATTTTTAGCTGAGATGTGATCTGTAAACCTTATTTTTTTAGATTTATGGCCTAGACTAAAACAGGTTATCCGAAAAATGCCAATAGAGATGGGGGTTAATTTTATGTATCAGCATTTGACAGATAAGAACTTAGCTTTGGATTTAGTGCGCGTCACCGAAGCTGCTGCTTTGGCTGCTGCCCACTATTACGGCAAGGGCGATAAGGAAGCTGCCGATAAAGCTGCTGTCGATGCAATGCGCATTGCATTTCAGGGCATTCACGTGCAGGGCACGGTAGTGATCGGTGAAGGTGAAAAAGATCATGCCCCGATGCTGTATAACGGTGAGGAAGTTGGTTACGGCGACGGCCCTGAAGTTGATGTGGCGGTCGATCCGGTGGAAGGAACCAACGCAGTGGCCAATGGCCGCATGAATGCGCTGTCCGTGGTGGGCATGGCCAAGAAAGGCGGCTTGTTCAATCCTGGCCGCAGCTTCTATTGCAGCAAGATTGCAGTAGGTAAGGAGGCCGCCGGCGTGATTGATATCAATGCCCCGGTCAAGGTAAACCTGCAGGCCATTGCCAAGGCTCTAGGCAAGCCGGTAGGGGAACTGAATGTATTTGTGCTGGACAAGCCGCGCCACAAGAAACTTATCACAGATATCCGTCTTGCCGGTGCTCGCGTCAATCTGCACAATGACGGTGATGTGGCCGGCGCATTGATGGCCTGCGATCCCCGTTCACATATTGATGTACTCATCGGTACCGGCGGTACCCCGGAGGCTGTGATCACCGCCTGCGCCTTAAAGGGTAATGGCGGGCAGATCCTGTGCAAGTTTGATCCGCAGTCAGATGAAGAGCGGCAGCACGTGATTGAGGATGGCTTTGAGCTGGATCGGGTGCTTAGTGTGGATGATCTGGTCACCACCGATCAGTGTTTCTTTGCAGCAAGCGGCATTACCGATGGTGAAGTGCTGGCAGGCGTGCGCTATGATGGTGAGTTTGCCCTGACTTCCTCCCTGTCCACCCGTGGCAGGACTGGCACCATGCGTTATGTGCAGGCCTATCACAACAGAAAGAAGCTTGCTAAGATGAGTACCATTGAGTATTGATATTTGTTTAACTAATGCCGCGTAATTCCCCTTGCGTGAGCCTGGGGATGAAAGCGGCTGGTGTCGCACATTTTGATCATGTACAAAACTCTCTAAGAATTCAGGAACGGGCTTTTTTGCTCCGACCTGATGG
>CALXOT010000114.1 GCA_944390085.1 uncultured Succinivibrionaceae bacterium | reverse complement strand
ACTTGGTAACGATGAGTGGCTAAGAGCCATCATCCAAGCCAATGGGGGCCGAGTGGACAGGCCCGTGGCAATACGCAATTTACATTCAAAAATAGATTGCGCAATGCTACTAAAAAAGGATCAGCGAACCCTTGAAACCTCATGCGTAAGCTTGAGGTAGTTCATGTTCACAAATAGATCGTGACTTAGAATACAACCTCGCTTCATCTGCGCATTATAATGGTGCAATAACCCGGCAAGAACTGATATTTCCCGGTGTGTAGGAGGAATAATGCAGATTAAGAATGTACAGGTTTATAAACCTGATTTCAGCTTTGCCTCAGGTAAGATTGCGATAGAAAACGACCACTTTGCTGCTGAGGCAAGCCCGGAGCAGGAGATAGACGGTCAGGGCTTGTACGCAATCCCTGGATTAGTGGACATTCACTTTCATGGAGCCAATGGGCATGATTTCATGGAAGGGACACCTGAGGCTTTGTCCTGCATCGCCAAGTACGAGGCCTCCTGCGGTGTGACTGCCATCTGTCCTGCCAGCATGACCATGGGCCGGGAGGATATCCTGAAGGCTTGCGCCAATGCTGCCGCTTTTACTCCGGCAGAAGATGAGGCCAGCTTGCTTGGTGTATATATGGAGGGACCATTTGTGTCCCCGCATAAGGTGGGAGCGCAGAACCCGGCCTTTGTGCATTGCCCGGATCTGGAATTTTTCAATGAGGCACAGCAGGCAGCAGCGGGGCTGATCCGCATCATGGCAATTGCTCCCGAAGAAGAGGGAGCCCTTGATTTAATCAAGGCCGTGCACGGAAAGGTACTGCCTTCCATCGCCCACACCTGTGCCACTTATGATATTGCTACAGCTGCCATTGCTGCTGGGGCTACCCATCTTACCCATCTGTACAATGCCATGCCGGAGTTGTTACATCGTGAACCTGGCCCCATCGGGGCTGGAGCAGATGCCCCATGGTGTGAGGCGGAAATTATCTGCGATGGGATCCATAACCATCCGGGGGCGGTACGCGCGGCTTTCAGGCAGTTTGGGCCTGAGCGCATGATTCTGATTTCAGATTCGATGATGGCAGTGGGTCTGCCCAACGGTAATTACAGTCTTGGTGGGCAGGCGGTAACCGTTAAGGACAGAAAAGCGCTGCTGGACAATGGAACCATTGCCGGATCTGCCACCAATCTGTTTGACTGCATGAAGATAGCGCATTTGCACATGGGGCTGCCGTTGGAGACGGTAGTGCGCTGTGCCACCTACAATCCGGCGCGGTCTATCGGTCAGCTGGAACGGGTTGGCAGCATTGAACCTGGCAAGGAAGCTAATTTACTGCTGGTGGATAAGGATCTTAACCTGAAGTTCGTGTTGCTGCGCGGCCTGGTGATCCTGAACTTGCTGTAGGCTGCAAGGTTGTAGGCCGCGCCTGCTCCTGCGCTGCTTATCAGCTGCAGATCTTCATGAAAAATGTTCCCCGCCTGAACAGACGGGGTTAGCTGCCGTAAAGTGCTGGGCAAAAAGCGCTGTCAGGCACATGGCCACAGGTTTTGTGCCAAGCGGTGCAGCGAAATGCTGGCAGCAGGTAGTTTACTTGACTTCAGCCGGCTCCAGCACGGCAAAGTCACAGTCTGCAAGCGGCATCAGTGCCACTAAAAATTTATTTTCCTCAAGAAAAGGGATCCAGCTTGCTGCAAAGGCCGCGGCGCTTACGCTTTGGGGTTTGAAGCCGGAAAGCTCCTGTGAGGCGGCAAAATCCTCAGCATAACGCGGATGGCACCATACCGGCAGCAGGGTTGAGGTGTTCCCGTCCTCGTCTGCCTCGCTGTCCTGCAGCAGGAAGGGACCTTCGCTGTCGCACAGGAAGTAAAGCTCCTTAAACTCCCTGAATTTAGTCAGGAAATGAGCGCGACGGTAGTCGGGGTTTAACTGCAGCACTGCCGCGTGTTCACTGTCGCTTAACTGATACATGTTCTGATTCCTCTCAGTTGGTGGAAAGGACGGCTGTTACCAGCCGCGCTCTAAAATCGGTTTTAAGAACTGTCCGGTATAGGAGCAGGCACAGGCTGCCACCTCTTCCGGAGTGCCGGTAACTATCACTTCGCCGCCGCCACTGCCGCCTTCAGGGCCCAGATCAATAATATGATCGGCACATTTGATGACATCAAGGTTATGTTCAATCACCACAATGGTATTGCCTTCATCGCGCAGGCGCAGCAATACCTGCAGCAATTGTCGGATGTCATGGAAATGCAGGCCGGTGGTGGGCTCATCAAGTACATAGAGTGTCCTGCCGGTAGAGCGTTTGGACAGCTCCTTGGACAGCTTGATGCGCTGGGCTTCACCGCCTGAAAAGGTGGTGGCAGCCTGCCCGAGGGTAATGTAGGACAGGCCTACATCCATCAGGGTCTGCAGGCGGCGGGCTACCTGTGGCACTGGGGCAAAGAAGTCCAGCGCTTCTTCGATGGTCATGTTCAGGACTTCAGAGATGTTCTTGCCCTTGTATTTGACTTCCAGGGTCTCGCGGTTGTAGCGCTGGCCGTGGCAGGCTTCGCATTGTACGTATACGTCGGGCAGGAAGTGCATCTCGACCTTGATGGTGCCATCACCCTGGCAGGCTTCGCAGCGGCCGCCCTTGACGTTAAAGGAAAAGCGTCCGGGACCGTAACCACGGGCACGGGCTTCTGGGGTCTGGGCAAATAATTCGCGGATATGCTGGAACAAACCTACGTAGGTGGCCGGATTGGAGCGTGGGGTACGGCCGATAGGACTTTGATCAATGCAGATTATCTTGTCAAAGTGCTCCAGACCCAGAATGTCCCGGTAAGGGGCCGGATCGTCATTGGCGGTGACCCCGTTGAGGCGGCGTTCAGCCACACGCACCAAAGTATCGTTGATCAGGGTAGACTTGCCCGAGCCGGAAACGCCGGTTACCACGGTAAAGAGTCCGCAGGGGATGGAAACATCAATCTGCTTTAAATTGTTGCCGCTGCAGCCTTTTAAGGTAAGCTGGCGCTTTTTATCTGGCTTGATTCGTTTTTGGGGAATTTCAATGCGCTTGCGCCCTGCCAGGTAGTCTCCGGTAAGTGAATCCTTACAGTCCATGATCTGTTGCGGGGTTCCTGCGGCCACCACGTTACCGCCGTGAACTCCGGCACCGGGGCCGATATCGAGCACAAAGTCGGCCTGGCGGATGGCGTCCTCATCATGTTCCACCACAATCACAGTATTGCCAAGGTCCCTTAAATGCACCAGGGCATCGAGGAGCTTTTGATTGTCGCGCTGATGCAGGCCGATGGAGGGTTCATCCAGGGTATACATTACCCCGACCAGGCCGGCACCGATTTGACTGGCCAGGCGGATGCGCTGAGCTTCACCGCCTGACAGGGTTTCAGCTGAACGGGAGAGGGTTAAGTAGGACAGGCCGACATTGATAAGGAAGGTCAGGCGGGCCTTGATTTCCTTGAGGATACGGTCGGCAATGGAATGTTCCTGTTCAGTAAGCTTGATGGAGTTGAAAAATTCAAAGGCTTTGGCAATGGAGAGCTCATTTATTTCAGGCAGTGATTTGCCCGCTACCAGCACATGACAGTACTCGCGCTTTAAGCGTGCTCCCTTGCAGGTCGGGCAGGGCATGGCGGTCATTAATTTGGCCAGTTCGTCTCGCACCAGATCAGATTCTGTTTCGTGCAATCGGCGCTCAAAGTTAGGGATCACGCCTTCAAAGGGCATTTTCCGCTCTTCCTTCTTGCTGCCGTCATAGGACACGAAGACCATGCGGATAGGTTCTTTGCTGCCATAGAGGATGATCTCCTGTTCGCGCCGGGGCAGATCTTTAAAGGGCCGGTGCAGATCTATGGAGTAGTGGGCAGCTACTGCTTCGAGCTGGCGGTAATAGTAAAAGGATCGCCGGTCCCAGCCGCTGATGGCTCCTTCAAAAATTGATTTGTTGCCGTTTACGATTTTGTCCTCAGCAAAGATCATTTTGACGCCCAGGCCATCACAGTCCGGGCAGGCGCCGTGCGGATTGTTGAAAGAGAAATTGCGCGGCTCAAGTTCCGGGATGGAATAGCCGCAGATGGGGCAGGAATAGCGTGAGGAAAAGGTAAGCTCATCCTCCGGCTTGTGATCATCAAGCGGGGCGGCTACAGCCAGTCCATCTGCCAGTTTGAGAGCCGTTTCAAAGGATTCAGCCAGGCGCTGTTTCATGTCCGGGCGGATCTTGAAGCGATCCACCACTACATCGATATGATGCTTGACCCGCAGCTCCAGCGCGGGCGGATCGGACGGATCACAGATTTCCCCGTCCACTCGGACCCGGATATAACCCTCCCGGGCCAGATCAGCAAAGAGCTGCTTGTGTTCTCCCTTGCGGCCACGTACTACCGGGGCCAGGATCATATAGCGGCTATTTTCTGGCAGGGAGAGCAGTTGATCCACCATCTGCGATACGGTTTGTGCCTTGAGGACGGTGCCATGCTCGGGGCAGTGGGCCAGACCGACACGCGCCCACAGCAGGCGCAGATAGTCGTGGATCTCGGTAATGGTGCCCACGGTGGAGCGGGGATTGTGCGAGGTGGATTTCTGCTCAATTGAAATGGCCGGGGACAATCCCTCAATACTCTCTACATCAGGTTTGTCCATCAGTTGCAGGAATTGGCGGGCATAGGCTGACAGCGATTCCACATAACGGCGCTGCCCTTCAGCATAGAGGGTGTCAAAGGCCAGGGAGGATTTGCCGGAACCAGACAGGCCGGTGATGACGCATAATTTGTTGCGTGGCAAAGTGACGTTTAAATTCTTAAGATTATGGGTTTTCGCCCCACGAATGATGATATTGTCCATGATCTCAGGCCAAAGCCCTTAAGGGTGCTAAATGATTTTTGCGCAATAATGCCGCGCTCAGACTTTTTTGCGGCAGGGCCATGCTATTATAATTTAAAAGGCTTAATCAGGCTTTCCCGCATAGCTGACGTGGTGAAGAGTAATAGATTTTTAGCTGAATTTCAATTAATTGATTAATAATAACTGTCATTAACAATACTCTGCCGCAAGAGAAGATTAAGGAACGAAAACTAAAATGCCTCGTGGAATTAATAAAGTAATTTTGATTGGAAACCTGGGGGATGAACCTTTATGCCGTACTACTCATAACGGTACCTCTGTGACGAATATTTCCATGGTTACCAATGAAATGCGCCGTAGTATGGAGACCGGGGAATATACCGAGTTTGCAGAATGGCACCGTGTGGTGATGTGGGGGCGGCTTGCAGATATAGCCAAACAGTATTTACATAAGGGTTCACAGGTCTATATTGAGGGCAAACTGCGTACCAGATCTTATCTGGACAAGCAGGGACAGAAGCGCAGCATTACTGAAATTGTGGCCGACGAGATGCAGATGTTAGGTGGCAGGGCGCAGGGCGCAGCTGCCCCGGCTGGCGCTGGCATGGCGCAAAATGGTTATGCCCGTACCCCTTCTTATGGCCAGGCAGCATCCGGTTATGGTCAGGGTGGCGCCTATGGGCAGGCTGGCGCTGGCTACGGTCAGGCGCCGTCTTTTGCTCCGGCTGCAGCTGGGGTTTATGGTACTGCCCCGGCCCCGGCTGAGCCTCAGGGCGCATACGGATCTTATGCTTCCCAGGCCAATCCCTACGGTGTGCCTCCGGCAGCTGCTGAAAATCCGCTGGCAAATGATCTGGATGTGCCTCCTGCCGATAATCTGGGGGCAGCTGCTGCAGGTGCAGCTTATGCGCAGCCGACCGCAGCAGGGGCAGCTCCTGCTGCAGCTGACAGCAATAAGGAGCCGCAGGAACCTCCCTTAAAGATGAGCGATGACGAGATCCCGTTCTAATTTACTGTTATCAGAAAGAAAAAAGGCCTGACTGCTCTGCTTTTCAGGCCTGTGTCTTGGCAAGGAAGCTTGTGCAAGAGTTCTACTTGGATTTTGTTAACACGCCCTGCCCTGTGCGGGGATTTTTGTTGCCTTTGAACACAGGTGCAGCAGGGGCTGCATGGTTGCCTAAGGCCTGCAGAAAAAGGATAGACAAAAAGGCAAAGAGGAGCTGCAAATGGCACAGAAGCCTGACATCAGGATCACCTTGGTTGAGCGTAAGGGCAGCCGGGGCTGTCACCGCGGTCACCGGGTGGGGGATGTGTTTTACTATAACCGTGATCGGGGACGTCTGTGCCCGATGGCCCTGCACTCAGGTTTCCCCTATATAGATATTTTGCGCTATGGCGGGACATTGCCCCCTGGTGCTGATGGTACGGTGAAGTTCTGTTGTCCGGATGCAGACACTATCAACGTGTTTAAGCTAGAAGTGGTGCCGACAGCGGAGGATGCTTGAGTTCGGGTACTGTAGGAGGCATGCTGGCTGGCCGCTGCGGGCTCCTTGATCCGGTTTTTGGTAAATTTGGGTAGGGTGAATTTCCCTGCGCTGGTGCAGGTGGCTGGTGCTGGGGTAAAACATACGTATAATTACTCGTCCTATCAAAAAAATATAGGTAAGAAAAACGGAACAGCGGCACTTGTGCGCCGGATTGCTGTGTTATACTTGCAGGGAATTTTTACGCAGCGGCAGGACGGTTTGATCTGCCGCAGCCGGCTGCAGTTTTAAAGGTTTAATTTAAAGATCAGGCCTGAATAAATGTTTAAAAAGCTTCGTGCCATGTTCTCCAATGATCTGTCCATTGATCTGGGAACGGCAAATACTTTAGTTTACGTAAAGAATAAGGGCATCGTGTTAAATGAGCCCTCCGTGGTGGCGGTACGGCTTGATAAGAATGGCGGGGCGCAGCGCAAGGTTGATGCGGTGGGTAAGTCCGCCAAGAATATGCTGGGCAAGAACCCCGATAATATTGAAGTGATCCGTCCGATGAAGGATGGCGTGATCGCTGATTTCCAGTACACTGAAAAGATGCTGCAGTACTTCATCGATAAAGTGCTGTCAGGCTCCCATTTCTTCCCGTTCAGACCGTCCCCGCGCGTGCTGGTATGCGTGCCCTGTGGTGCTACACAGGTAGAACGCCGTGCTATCCGTGAATCTGTAGAGGGCGCGGGCGCAAGTGAAGTTTTCCTTATCACAGAGCCCATGGCTGCTGCCATTGGTGCCGGCCTGCCGGTGTCTGAGGCTGCAGGTTCGATGATCGTGGACATCGGTGGCGGTACCACCGAGGTGGCGATCATTTCCCTGAATGGTGTGGTGTATTCAAGCTCAGTGCGCATCGGCGGAGATCGCTTTGATCAGGCCATCATCAATTATGTGCGCAATACCAAGCGCTATGAGATAGGTGAGGCTACAGCCGAGCAAATCAAGATTGAAATCGGTTCTGCCTATGCAGAGCAGGAAATGCACGAAAAGGAAGTGCGCGGCCGCTCTGTGGTTGAAGGTGTGCCCCGTTCCTTCACTTTAAACTCCAATGAGGTGCTGGAGGCGCTGTCCGATCCAATCAAGGGTATTGTTTCTGCCGTGCGTGTGGCTTTGGAAAAGTCTCCTCCAGAACTTGCCGCTGATATTGCTGAGCGTGGCATGATGCTTTCAGGCGGCGGTGCGTTGCTGCACAATCTGGACAAACTGCTGCGTGAGGAGACCGGAATCCCGGTCATCGTGGCAGATGATCCGCTCACCTGTGTGGCGCGTGGCGGCGGACGGGCCCTGGAGCTGTACGACGCTCAGGACAACGAGCTTTTTGATTAATAAAAGCAAAACGTAAAGGCCGGGCCGAGCCCGGCTTTGTCATGTCTTTAGCTTAAGCCTTGTCAACAGGGTGTGATCGTGCCCCGGCAGGAATATAACAGCCTTTTAATCAATCTGCGCTTCGTGCTGTGCTTTTTGCTTTCAGTGGCGCTGCTTTTTGTTGATCTGCGTCTGAAGGCCTTAAGCGAGGTGCGCTATTACATTGAGTCTGCGCTCTATCCGGTGATGCTTTTTGCTGACTCCCCCCGCTCTATTTCCAATGCAGTATCGACGCAGTTCAAAAGCCGCTCTGAGCTCATCTCAGAGAATGAGCGTCTGGCCAGCGCCATCTTTGAACAGCGCGCTGATTTGCTACGTCTGCACTCTTTGGAACAAGAAAACGCAGCCATGCGCAAGCTGCTCAACTCCCCGCTGCATGAAACCCCGCGCCGCATGTTTGCTGAGGTGGTGGCGGTGGACAGCGATCCTTCAGTGCAGCGGGTGGTGGTAAACCGGGGTACCAGCTCCAAAGTCTATGATTCCATGCCGGTTATTACCGACGAAGGGCTGGTCGGACAGGTGATTGAGGTCAACTATTCTTTCAGCCGGGTATTGCTATTGACCGATCCGGCCTCTTCTGTGCCGGTGGTCAATGTGCGCAATCAGATCCGGGCCCTGGCTGAAGGCAACAGTTTGCACGATGAGCTGGACATTGCTAATGTGGCGCGCAGCGCGGACATCAAGGAAGGCGATCTGCTGGTGACCTCGGGGCTGGGCGGAGTTTATCCTGAAGGCTATCCGGTGGCGGTGGTGACTTCGGTGGGGCTCTCGGACAATCAGTCCTTTGCTGAGGTTAAGGCCAAGCCCCTGGTGGATTTTGCCAGGCTGCGCTATGTGCTGATGTACTGGTATGACACCAAGCCCAGATCAGATAATGAAGATGTGCCACCCAAGGAACCCACAGACGGCAAGCTTATCTTAAGGCAACAGCACATCAAGGATTTGATTGAGTCCATGAGCACGCCTGCAGTCAGTGAGGGGATGGCCGCCGTGGCAGGACAAGCAGCTGCTGCAGAAGATGCAGCGCCGGGAGGGGAATAATGGCAGCCGGAACCGAGAGCCGCTCTTCTTATTTTCTGTTTTTCCCGCTGGTGCTGTTTGCCCTTATTATTGACATCATCAGCCTGCCAGAGGTTCTGATCCCGTTCAGGCCGGACTTTTTGTCGCTGTTTGTACTGTTTTTTGCCATTTTTGATCCCAGGCGGGTAAATATCGGCTGCGCCTGGATAAGCGGCCTGCTGCTTGATTTCCTGCTGGGTTCACCGCTGTCGCAAAATGCCCTGTGCCTGGCCCTGCAGATCTTCATTATCCTGTCGCAATTCCAGCGCTTTGCGCAATTTGCCAAATGGCAGCAGATCATTATTATTTTTGTGGTCAATCTGCTCGGTCATGTGCTCGGGTACTGGATTTCTCATTTAGCGGGCATGGTGAGCTACGGGGGCAGTATTGTGCTGCCAAGCCTCATCACGGCACTGTTGTGGCCACCGGTTTGCCTGGTGTGCCTGTTTTTGTGCCGCAGCCTGAACATCGCACCCAATGTCCCTCGCGAAAATTAAGGGCAGGGCCTGCTGCTGTGTATATACCAGTGCCGGGTCCAAAGGGTGCACAATAAAAGCTTGGAAGTGACAGCATGGATTATGATTTGATTCTGGCCTCCGGATCGCCGCGTCGGCGCGATATTCTGGCTAACATGGGCTTTAAGTTTAAGATTGAGGCTGCAGATATCGACGAGACTGCCTTTCTGGGAGAGGATCCTGCAGACTATACTGCCCGCATGGCCAGGCAAAAGGCTTTGAAGGTGGCGGCATCTCATCCGGAGTTGCCGGTCTTAGGGGCAGACACAGCCGTGATCCTGGATGGACAGATCTTTGGCAAGCCACGTGATCGTGCCGATGCAAAGAACATGATTTTAGCGCTTTCAGGCAGAACCCATCAGGTGCTGACTGCCGTGACGGTGGTGCAGGGGGAGAGGGAGGAGTCCATCCTGGAGCGCACTGAGGTGACCTTTTGCCAGGTAAGCCCGGAACTTGCTGAGATCTACGTGGCGTCAGGGGAGAGTGACGATAAGTCCGGCTCTTACGCCTTGCAGGGGATTGCCGCCATGTTGATAGAAAAGGTCCACGGCTCGGTAAGCTGCGTGGTGGGTTTGCCAGCCTGCCAGGTCAGGCTGCTGCTCGGCCGTTTTGGCCTGCAGCCGCGCACAGTCAGTGCTAGCTGAGGTAAGGACATCAGGAGGATCAGGACAGGAAAAAGCGATGGATAAAGCAAAGGAAAACATGCAGCAGGTGCGCAGGCAGTTATTGGAGCCTGCCGCAATGGATGATGCCTTCCTGGATGAGGCGCTGGGGGCTTTGTATCAGCGCAGTATAGACTTTGGTGAGCTTTACTTTGAGCGGCTGGTGCATGAGAGTTTTTATCTGGAAGAAGGGATCATCAAGGCCGGTTCCTACGATATAGATCAGGGCGTGGGGATCCGCGCCCTGGCCGGAGAAAAGACCGGTTTTGCCTACAGTGACGTAATAGATAAAAAATCTGTGCTTGATGCCTGCGCGGCGGCCAGATCAATCAGTGCCGGGCATAATGCACAGCGGGTGCAGGTGCGTACGGCGTCAGTACGGGAGCCGCTCTATGTGGCTGACAACCCGATTTTAAGCTGGGAGCGTGAGCGCAAGACCGCTTTCCTGCAGGCCCTTGATCAGGCAGCACGTGCGGCCGATCCGCGTGTCAGCCAGGTCACTGCCAATCTTTCGGCTTCCCATAAGATGTTCCTGCTGGCCTCCACCGATGGTAGGCTGTGTGCGGATGTAAAGCCGGTGATCCACGTGTCAGTGACGGCCGTGCTGGAACAGGAAGGACGGCGCGAAAGTGGCTTTGCTGCACGCGGTGGGGCCTGTCTGTTTGATGCGCTTTCAGATCCGACACTGCCGGCTGAACTTGCGCATGAGGCGGTACGTATTGCGGCGGTCAATCTGGCAGCAAGACAGGGGCCTGCTGGTACCATGCCGGTGGTGCTGGGCTCAGGCTGGCCGGGCGTCCTTATTCATGAAGCGGTGGGGCATGGCCTGGAAGGTGACTTTAACCGGGTGGGCAGCTCGGCCTTTTCCGGTAAGGTGGGACAGCAGGTAGCCTCTTCCTGTTGCAGCGTGGTGGATGATGGCAGCATGGCAGGTCGGCGTGGATCGCTTAACTTTGATGACGAGGGGACGCCGGGGCAGCGCAATGTGTTAATTGAAAACGGCATCCTTAAGGGCTATATGCAGGATAGGCAGAACGCTGCCTTAATGGGAGCTGACCTGACCGGCAACGGCCGACGCCAGGATTACAGCTGCTTGCCCCTGCCGCGCATGACCAATACCTATTTAATGCCGGGGCAGTATGATCCTGCTGAGATCATAAGCTCTGTTGAACATGGGATTTACGCAGTCAATTTCTCCGGTGGGCAGGTGGACATTACCTCCGGGCGTTTTGTGTTCTGCACTTCAGAGGCCTATCTGATTGAGCACGGCAAGGTGGGGGCACCGATCAAGGGCGTGACCCTGATCGGTAACGGACCTGAGGTGATGCGGCAGATTTCGATGGTGGGCAACGATCTGGCCTTTGATCAGGGGATCGGGGTGTGCGGCAAGGCCGGGCAGTCAGTGCCGGTAGGGATCGGGCAGCCTACGGTTAGAGCCGATGCCATTACCGTGGGCGGAGCTGGAGCCTGATCCAGCAGCGGTAAAGGTAGGCTCACAGCCTGATTCGCTTACTGTAAGCGGGCCTGGGATCCGGAGCTGATCTGCAGCAGGGCTGTCTGCTGCAGAGCTGATTGGACGGTGGATGGATTTATTCTGCTTGTGAGCGGGATTTATACCGGGCACGTCTTTTTGTGAGGCGTGGCATTGTGCCGCGCCTTCTGATCATATATAGTGCAGTGTTTGCTTGTAAACTGATCATTTAACCAGAACTTCATTATTGTAGCTGCGCCTGTTGCCGGAGGAAGTTTGCGCCATGCAGGAAGAAATTTATTTTAGCTATACCTTCGGGATGCAGGAGACTGTGGCGGTGGCGGTACTGCTTCTGATGCTAGGTCGCCTGATTAAGCGCTATGTGGAGGTATTGCGTCGCTTCTATATCCCTGCCCCGGTGGTGGGTGGTATTGTGTTCTCCCTGTTTACCCTGCTCGGCCATGAAACCCATCTGTTTGAATTTACCTTCGATCAGTCCTTAAAGAATCTGCTGATGCTTGCCTTCTTTACCACGGTAGGCTTTGCGGCAAGTTTCCGCATGCTGGTGCGCGGCGGGATCAGCGTATCCATCTTTTTGTGCGGCGCCATTTTGCTCATCGTTTCGCAAAATGCGCTGGGTGTAGGCATGTCAGTACTGTTTGGCCTCAATCCGCTGATGGGGCTGGCAGCTGGCTCAATTGCGCTTACCGGCGGACATGGTACTGCAGCGGCTTTTGGACCGGAGCTGATCAAGGCGGGGCTGGATGCCGGGCTCTCAGTTTCCATTGCGGCAGCGACTTTCGGCCTGGTAGCAGGCTGCATGATCGGAGGACCAGTGGGCAAGCGCCTGATGCTGCGCTATCACTTGAAATGTGGCTCTAAGGACGGGGACAACAGTGAGATGGTTGAGGGCAAGCTGACCATGGAGGAGAAGAATATCAATGAGACCCTGCTCTTCCAGGCTATTGGCTACATCATCATCTGCATGGGTATTGGCTACATCATTATCAAGGGGATTTCAGCTCTGGGCATTGTGCTGCCTGCCTATTTAGGTCCGATGATGGTAGCAGCAGCCGTCAGAAACTTCCTGGATGTGACCCATCGACGCCTGCCGTTGCACAGCATTAATGTGGTGGGCAATATCTCCCTGCAGCTTTTTCTGGCGATCGCTTTGATGACCTTAAATCTGTGGGAGCTGGCTGCCCTGGCGGTGCCACTGGTCACCATTTTGTTGGCGCAGACCGCACTGATGGCGCTCTTTGCTTATTTTGTCACCTTCCGCCTCATGGGTTCTGATTATGATGCAGCGGTAATAGCCACCGGTCACTGCGGTTTTGGCCTGGGCGCCACCCCTAATGCCATGGCCAATATGGAAACCTTCACCGGAGCTAATGGTTACTCTCCCAAAGCCTTCTTTGTGGTGCCGATTGTGGGAGCGCTCTTTATTGACTTTGTCAACGCCACCATCCTTACTATCTTTATCGGCATTCTGGCCTGACGGCCTGATCTGACAGGCGCTGTGCAAACAGCAGTGTCTGTGCTGGCAGGCAGCACGGCCTTAGCAGTGAGCGTGCATGGCCTGTCTTTTTGTACTATAACTTTTATCTAAAGCCTGGCTGGGAAGTGGCCAATCTCCCTGCCAAAAGCCCCTGAGCCTGAGCTTAGGGGGCGTTAGCAACAGGATTTACCTCTGCAGGCAAATTTCCATCAAAGATCTATACCGCAGGCAGGGCTTGCGCCTGTTTTAGGTTAGCTGCTGCATGCAGCATCAGGCTGCCTGGGGCATCTACCGAGGAGAAAAATATGAGTACTGATCTGCATACAAACCTACCGCCTGCTGCCGGTGGTACTTTGCGTCTGGTGTACCCGCAGTGGCAAGGCGCCGATATTGCTCACTGGTTTCCGGATTACGATCCGCAGTTAATTTCACAGGGTTATGCTGCAGGCAGCCACATCTTGGATTTACTGTTACCGCCTGTGGCTCAGGATCAGGTAATGCGGGTGCCGGTCAGGCTGGACTACAGCCGCAAGGTGCAGGATGGAGTCATGGATCGTGACGTGATTGCCGCGCAGTGCAAGGATGCCCTGAAACTGATTCAGGTAAGCCAGGCCGGACGCATCCTGATCTTAGGCGGCGAGTGTGCAGTCAGTGTGCCCGCCTTTGCCTATCTTAAGGCCAAATATCAGGAGGATCTCTGCATGCTGTGGCTTGATGCTCATCCTGATATCACCCTGCCAGGCGATCCCTATACTGGTTTTCATGCCATGGCTGTCAGTGCCTTGCTGGGCAAGGGAGATCCCAAGATCCTGGGCACCCTGCCGGCTGCTCCCTTTAAGACAAATGAGGTATTGTACCTGGGCTTGCGCGACTGGGAGCGCCCGGAAATTGAAGAGCGGCAACGGCAATGGGGGCTTGCTCATTTAAGCCCGGAGCAACTCAATGCTTCATTGGACGGACTGGAAGATTTTCTAAGTAAGTGCCCGTGTTCCAAGGCGGTGGTGCATTTTGATCTGGATGTATTGGATCCTGCAGATCTCTACTGCGCAGTAGGCCGGGTGGACAATGGTCTTACCTTGGATCGCTGCGTGCAGATAATTGAACTTATTGCCAGGCACAAGCAGTTAGTTGGTCTGAGTGTGGCTGAGCTTATGCCGCGCTTGTTGCTAAAGCTCTGTGCCGGCCTGAAGAAATTGCCCTTGATTAGCAAGTAAGCTGGGGCCGGGACGGGCGTTACCGCCTGAAATCTGGATGAGGCATCAGTATTTGACCCGCAGCCCATGGACTGGCAGGATCTGGGTTTCAGAGTTGCTGGCTGGTAAAACAACCGGAACAGTCCGGAGAAACAGGCTTTTTGCGGCCTTAGTATATTATTTGTTAACCTGTGTTATGTACACACAGACCTACTGTCAGGTTCCCTTAGGTGGTGCTGGCATGTCCGGCAAACAGAACCCATGAGCAGGTAGCGGGAGTTTGTCCTTATTAAGTGCGTTACAGCTTTTCGGGAATAGGGATCCCGCTTTGGGCAAACTGAGTCTTTAAATATTGATAGAGCTCGCGCAGTGCAGGCTTGTCCTTAAGCTCCTTTTCCTGCTCAAGCCTGGCTTTTTTAATCAATCCGCGCAGTTTATTGCGGTCGATATCGTAAATCAGTCCGCACAGGGTATTTAAAGCAGCCGGATCAGCAAGCAGAGCAGCACGTAACTTCTCAAGGCGCATCGCATTGGGATCTGCCACGGCCGATGCTCCCTGGCTACTCAGCTGGCGCTTTAAGTCAGCAAGATCATAATTGCGCAGCAGCTTGGCCACATATTGCAGCTGACGCCGGCGCTCATCAGAATTGCGCTTTAAGGAGCGGGCGGTGAGCAGTGCTTCCTTGATCCCTTCGTCCGGAAAGTGCAGGGCGGCAAAAGCTTCAGCACCTAGTTTGCCCAAAGCCTCGGCCAGACGGCGCACCGCCTGTGCCTCTCGCTTGTGGGCTGATCTGCTTATTTCCTCGGGCTCGGCATCAAAGCCGGAAAAGTACTCTTGTTCTGCCATGTCTTTCTCATGCTGTCTGCACCTGTTGGCGCAATTGGATGAATAAGGGGGCGCAAACTGCGGTTTGCCTGAAAGGGCTATAGTATAACTTTTTTATGCCTGCAAACAGCATTATGTGCAGGTTAAAAATAAGCCATGAAGAGATGGGGGCTCTTTTTGTCTGCAATAGCGTCAGCTGCGGGAGGTACGGTAATTAAGCAGCGCTGACTTACTGGGAACTAATTAGTGGTCGCCCCAGATTCTGGCATGATTGGTTAAATATTGTGCTTGCAGTGGGCGCAGGGGCAGGCTTTGCAGCAGGCTGATGTCCCTGCTCTAAGCCTGCCGTACCTGGTAGGTCCGGGAAAGGGGCTGCAGCTTGATGCCTGGGATCTGCAGTCCCTTAGCTCTTCCAGCGCCAGCGCCGACGTAAGTTCTTGCGGATCACGAAGTTAAAGCGCCGGATATAGGTATGCACGCGCTTTGCTTTAAAGCGCTGCCCACCCAGAACCAGGAGCACGCCGCCAATAATGAGGCAAATGCCGGCAGCTAAATTAAAGCTTACGGTTTCATTGAAGATAATGACCGACAAGGCCACGGCAGTTACTGGTTCAAGAGCACCCAAAATAGCGGTGGTGGTGGAGCCTATATGGAGCACAGACACATTAAGCAGCTCCAGCGAGATGATGGTCGGGACCAGGCCGAGCAGGATGACGTACAGGTAATGCTGTGGTTTGTTGGGCAGCATGAAGGCAGCATCCGGGCTTACTAACATATAGATGGCCGTTATCCCCACTGAAAACAGAATCAGCCAGCAGGTCAGTTTTTCATTGGAAATAACCAGATGACTGCGGTTGATACCGACAATATAAAGGGCATAGGTGAGGGCGGAGATCACAGCAAGGGCACTGCCGATGAGCGATAAACCTCCGGCTTCAGCCCCGTGCAATAAGGTTACACCAGCAAAGCTCAGCACCAGCGCCAGCACGATGGAAACAGTGATCTTCTCATGATAGGCCAGTACCATGATAACGGCGGTGAATACCGGGTAGAGGAACAAAATGGTGGCACTGATGCCAGCATTCATAAAGTTAAATGACAGAAAATAAGTCAGGGTCGACAGGGCAAAGCAGATGCCGGGCAGGGCCAGGGTTTTAAGATCCCTAAGCGGCAGGGAGATTTTCTCCTTTTTCAGTGCCAGCAGGGGTAGCATCATGATCAGCGCGGCAAAATAGCGGTAAAACAGGGAATTGGCTGCATCAAAGCCCTGGGCATAGAGAAGAAGGGCAAGGCTAGGGCTGGTGCCGTAACAGGCGGCTGAAAGCATGCCGCACAAAGAACCTTTAAGCTGGGGATTCATGATACAAAACTTAGTGGTTTCTTGTTCTATATCAGTAAGTAACTGACACCAAGGTAAAAGTTGGAGATGTGGCCGCTGCTACCGCCTGATCCTGCTTTCAGCTGATAGCAGTTATAGTGCCGTAACAGGCGCTATTGTACTAAAAAGCCCTATGGCTGAGCATAGCGCACACATAATTTGCGCTTTTTTGAGGCAGTCCTTACAATGCCAGCTGCAGTCCTTGGGGAAGGATCGGCTCAAGTGACATAACTTATCCGTATTGGGTAAAAAAAGCATGGCAAGGCTGGTAATAAACAGGTAAAAGGATCAGAGCATGGCACAGGACTTTTTTGAGGAAATTAAGACAGTAAGACTCCAGCTTGAAGACAAGGCACGGCAGGCAGTAGACATTGCCAGGCGGCAGGGGGCGGATGAATGCGAGGTCGTGATCGGCAGGGCACGGGGCCTTGAAGTCACTACCCGCCGTACCCAGACCGAGAATATTGAGTTCAGTCAGGATTGCAGCCTGGGTCTGGTGGTGTTTAAGGGCAAGTGCCGGGGCAGTGCCTCTACTACCGATCTGTCAGAGAGCTCACTTTGTGACTGTGCGGCAGCGGCTCTGGGCATTGCTGCGCATACTGATCCGGATCCTTGTGCCGGGATCTGTGAACGGGAGCTACTGTGCCGCAAGCCCGATGATTTTGATCTGTTAAAACCCTTAACTGACGATCCGGAGCAGGCGCTGCGGCTTGCAGCGCAAACTGAAAGTCTGGCACTTGCCAGTCAGGACAAACGTTTGAAGGACAGTGATGGTGCTTATTTTTCAGCGGCTACCCGCCAGCGCATTATTGCCAATTCCCATGATTTTTGTGTCTCCTCAGCAGCAAGTAGCCACAGCTTTGGCCTGACCCTCATCGGGGAGCAGGATGGCATTATGCAACGCGGATCGGGATTTGCACTGGCGGCAGCTGCTTCTGATTTAGTGCAGCCGCAGCAGGTGGCGGATGAGGCGCTGCAGCACACCTTTGATAAGCTCGGTGCCTTTAAGCCCAAATCCGGGCGCTATAACGTGATCTTCACGGACAGTGCAGCCCGCTCCTTGTGGGGGCATCTGCAGGAGGCCATTCATGGCTATAACATTTATTTAAAATCCTCCTTCCTCTGTGATCGTCTCAACAGTCAGATTCTGCCTGAGTTTTTGAGCATCCGGGAGGAACCGCATTTGCGCGGGGTGTTGGGTGCCCGCAGCTTTGACGGTGAGGGAGCGGCTACCTTTGCCCAGGACTGGGTGAAGGAGGGACGCCTGTTGCGTTATCTGCTGTCGACCTATACCTCACGCAAGCTCGGGCTTGCCAATAATGCCCATGCCGGCGGTTCGTCGCTGGTCTTTGTTAAAGCGGATGATGCTCACAGCATGCCGCTTGCCGAGCTGATGCGTAAGGCGGGGGATGGCCTCGTCATCAATAGCTTGATGGGGCAGGGAGTTGATATCGTAAGTGGCAATTACTCGCGCGGCGCTTCAGGCTATTTCTTTAAAAACGGTGAAAGAGTGCAGGCTGCCCATGAATTTACGGTAGCAGCTGATCTTAGGGATCTGTTCTTGCATATTGCGGCGCTGGGTACGGATGTCGATGAGCGCTATAAATTGCGTACTGGCTCCATCCTGATCCCTGATCTGGCAATCTCGGGAGCATAAGTCTTGGCTTCTGCGGCAGCTTGCTTGCCGTCTGGACGGAAGATCCGCAGGCAGTGCTGTTGATAGTCCAACAAGATATAGGTGGTGGGGAACAGAGGGAACAGTGTTTCAGACCTGGCTGCAGGAAAAAAGGCTGACAAAACCTGCAACTGCTGGGCTTGAACAGCTGTAGTATATTTTTTATTTACTACAGATTTGTGTACACAAGCAAGATCTACTCATGCGGATCTGATTAGTGCTCTGGCTTACACTCTGGACAGTACAGCGCCTGGGACAGTACAGAGTCTGTTTTATACCTTGCCTGACACAAGGCAGTGTTTTTCTATACAGGGATAACACAGTATGCTGAGGGGGCGCACCATCAGTGCCGGCTTCTTACTCCGGACACTCTTGTTCCCTTAACCATAACATGAACTACCTACGCACTTACGTGCGAGGTTTCGTGAAGACGGTGCCTCACTTTTAGTAAGCACCCATTACTGGGCAATTACGGGCATGTCCACAATGCCCCCATCAGGTCGGAGCAAAAAAGCCCGTTCCTGAATTCTTAGAGAGTATTGGACATGATCAAAATGTGCGACACCCGCCGCTTTCAGCCCCAGGCTCACGCAAGGGGAATTACGCGGCATTAGTTAAATGTAAGCTCAGACTTAAGGTTGTGAGTTTACTTGGCTGATTCTTCCTTACTGTCATTGCAGTTTATATGGTTGGCTGCAGCGCGGGCGCTGATGAACAGGGGCAGATCGCGCATAACGCGTTCAGTGAAAATCAAGGCATCCAGGCTGCAGTTAGGACTCAAGGTGCGCAGTTCCTGCTTGCTGTAATAGACCGAGTCGGCAAGGCGCAAATCCAGGATTACAGCTTTATTTCTGGCTGTGGCATAGAAATTGCCCGCCTGATCGTAGCCCACTGCGCTTACCGGGATGTCTGTGATGATAAGCGGTAGGCGCAGCAGTTCGCCAAGCAGCGGGTTTAATACTTTGTTGTCTATAAAGTCCCTGAGCATGGTAAAGCTGATATACAGCCCGGCCTGGGAGGCACTGCTGGCGCTTGAGTTAAACACTATCTGATCGCTGCCGGTGCCATAATTGGAGATGGACAGCACGCCCAGCATTTTTTCACTGATGGTGGAGGCAAGTCCCACAGAGCCGTAGGGAAAGACAGCAGCCGAACTCTGATAATGCTTGCTGATGCGGTTCTGGGTCTGCACCTGGCGGGTGATCTCGTAGCGCAGTTCCTCATCAAAGGTCTCATGCTCATCCAGGATTATCTGATGCAAGGCAAAATGCTCGCTTTGATAGGGGGTGCTGAACTGATAGGCCTGTGCGCAATTGAGCGCAGCAGCGCTAAGCAGGGTGGTGATGAAGGCAGCGCATGTTTTAAGCATAATCTTTCCTGTACAATAAGTCCCGGGCAGCAGGCCACGGCGGCACAATGGCACCAATGATCTCAGCTTTAGTATATCCTTGAAAAGGTAGGGCTGGTTTCATTTTAGCTATAATCAGGCACTTTGTCTGCCGGCGCTGCAGCCTGTACTGCAGTGGTACCCAGGTACGGCAGTTGTACGGAGACGTGAGCAATAAAGCCGGGAGCTGTTACCTGTTTGCTGTAGCTGCAGCTACAGTCCAAGGGCTTTTTAGGCTAATCAATTATGCTGATCAAGGAGCTGAATATGAGCGAAAATGAGGTTTTGGATCTGCCTTTGGGCAGGAACATTGATTTGGCCTTATTGTGTAAAAGTGACAGCAGCTACAGCCTGACTTTACCTCGGGCTTTGTTTTCCAGGCTTGAGCAAAGCTGTGCCGGCATCAAGGATGATCCTAGGCTTGAGGTTCACTTCTATCAGGATCTGCAGGGGCTTAATACTATAGAGGGCAGCATAAGCGTCACCTTAAGCCTGGTGTGTGAGCGCTGCCTGCAACCTTTTGATCTTAAAGTGCAAAGTAGCTTTAAGTCCACCTGTGATCTGGAAAAAGCCCGTAGCCTGCGCCTTGAGGATAAGCTTGATATAGTCGATCTCGATGAGAACGGGCAGTTTGCCCTCTATGATTATTTGGAGGACTGCCTGCTTCTGGAGCTACCGTTGGTGCCGCGTCATGAGGATGAAGCGCAGTGCGGGGTAAAGGGGCAGAGTTGGAGTTTTGGCCATGACAGTCAGGAGCCGCAAAATCCGTTTGCGCAGCTCAAGCAGCTGAAGTTTGATTAGGTAATGCCCTCCCCTGACAGAAAAACTGCTTCAGTTTCTGCAGCTTGATTTTGTTTTCGGGGATGGCTTTGGCATTGAACAGCATTTTTGCTGATGGACAGGCTTTCTCCTTACAAAAAGGCTGCATCAAAGTGTTGAATTTTAAATTCGTATAAGTATAATGGCGCGTGTTAATGCGTCAGGCGCAGGTGGGGGATATTGTTTCTCCGAAGTGAAGGATAAGCCTGCGGCAGCAGAATTTGAGAATAAAATAGCGGGGGCTAAGTTTTCTCCGCAAGTTGAGCTAATTTTAGGAGACATGAAATGGCCGTTCAACAGAATCATCAGTCCCGTTCCCGTCGTGACAAGCGCCGTACTCATGACGCCCTGACTGCGCGTCATCTGTCCGTCGATGCCACCACCGGCGAGACCCATATCCGTCATCACGTGACCGCTTCCGGTTATTACCGTGGCGTCAAGGTGGTGGACGTCAAGAGCGCTGAGTAATTCAGCTTTCAGCTTAAGTTTTTGAGGAACGGGGCATCCAGATCTGCTGGACGCCCCGTTTTACTTTCAGCCATGCAGAATAAAAAAGAAATTGTTGTAGCCGTTGACGGTTGTGGTGGTGATCGCGGCAGCCGGCACGTAGTGAGCGCTGTGCGCTTTGCCCAGACCCTTTACCCTAATCTGAACCTCATCGTATTTGGCCCGGCCGCGCTGCAAGATGAGCTGCAGGCTGGCAAACTGGATTTCAAGCGCCTGGATTTCCGTCCGGCAGCGCAGGTGATCCCGCAGGATGCTGCGGTAAGCGATGTGCTGGAGCGCTATCAGAAAAGCTCCATGCGCCTGGCCCTGCAGGCGGTCAAGGACGGTGAAGCCCAGGCTGTGGTATCAGCAGGTGGCACCGGTCCCTTAGTAGTTTTGGCTCGCCATATTCTTGGCACAGTGGCCAATCTGCGCCCGGCTCTGGCCGCGCGCATGCCGGCAGGTCCGGGGCGTTTTTCCCTGATGCTGGATTTAGGTGCCAATGCCCAGAGCAATGGTCAGGATCTGTGTGACTTTGCTCGTCTGGGCGATGCGGCTGCGCGCCTTATCTTCGGACTTGCCGATCCGCGCGTGGCGCTTTTAAATGTCGGTACCGAGGAGCTTAAGGGCAGTCGGCTAGTGCAGGAGGCCAAAGGGCTCATGGAGCAGCAGCATGAGCTTAATTTCTGCGGCTTTATTGAGGCTGACCGCATTTTCAGGGGCGATGCTGATGTGATTGTCACAGATGGCTTTTCTGGCAATATTGCCCTGAAGGCTGCTGAAGGGGTCTATTCAATTTTTGCCAAGGTTCCAGGGATCAAGCGCATTTTTGCCAAAATGGCCCAACCTGATTGGCTGATGCCCTGGCAGTACAACGGTTCTTTGCTGCT
>CALXOT010000113.1 GCA_944390085.1 uncultured Succinivibrionaceae bacterium | reverse complement strand
TCCTTTTAAAAACAGAAAAGAGGAAGTATTGCCATTTAACAATTCTCCCAAAATCAGGGAGAGTATCCTCAGCCGCAGCTTTGCGCCGTAGGGCTGGTTTCTGAATATACTTTCAGAAATAAAGTGCGCATATTATACGCAAATTACAGACAGATGCAAGCAAATTTTTAAGCACTGTCTTAAAGTCAGCTGAGCAGCGCCTTTTGTGATTAAAGCCTATAAAATTGTCTGTTTTGCTCTTTTTATTGATGCGGAGCATCTTTATTTCTATTTCTGACTTACGTGCTTTTACCGGACTGCCGGAGTCAGATTACAGTCACCACTTGATAAAGCCGGCTTAGTCTTAACAGCGGCACAGCTATTTTCCGCTTTACGAACATGGCTTATCTTTACTTGGCTTACAGAATGGTTACGATGTGTTCTGCTTACTTTGACCCTTGTTTAAGCAGTCCCTCAAGAGATCACTGATTTTTCCGGTTTAAATGAGATTGATCGCAGACAGCCTGAAACAGCAGGAGCCGCTGCTGCGGCTCCCTACAGATGGTTTGTCTACCCATGAGTAAACATTTTATCCGCTGCAAAAGGCGGACAGCGGGGAATGTTTACGCCCCATAGTCCTCACGGTAGTGCTCCATCACTGGCAGATGGGACTTTAAAACCGGATCATCATTTAAATAGCTTAAAAGATCATCAAAGCAGATGATGGAGATAATGTCGATGCCAAGATCACCCTTGGCCTCATCAATGGCGCTGATATCACCATTGCCCTTTTCCTGACGGTTTAAGGCAATCAGGGCTGCCTTAAAGTTGGCGCCAGCCTTGCGGATAATGCCGTCAGCCTCATGAATGGCAGTGCCTGCCGTGATCACATCATCAATCAGCAGCACATCTCCTACCAGGGTGGCTCCCACCAAGCTGCCACCCTCGCCGTGATCTTTTATTTCCTTACGGTTAAAGCACCATGGCACATTCAGGCCATGATCTGAGGCCAAAGCCATGGCCGTGGCGCAACACAACGGAATGCCCTTATAGGCAGGGCCAAACAGAATATCGTAAGAAATACCTGAATCAATCAAGGCCTGCGCATAGCAGGAGCCCAAAACTGCCAGATCGGCACCAGTGCAGAAAGAGCCGGCATTGAAGAAGTACGGACTGACCCGGCCTGACTTTAAAATAAAGCTGCCGAACTTAAGCACCCCTTTATCCAGGGCGAGCTCAATAAACCTGCGCTGATAATCCTGCATTTTTATATCCTCTGAACAACACTTTGCGGCAAAAGCCATCGTTATTAATTTTAGCCCAACCCGACCGCTTCGTGTTATCTTTAATGCGGATCTTATTTTAGGAACTTCAATGCACAATATCAAAAGTATGACCGGATATGCCTCAGCGCGCGTCAACCTAAGCGCAGGCAGCCTGGCCTTGGATTTAAAATCAGTAAACAGCCGTTTCCTGGAGCTAAACCTGAAGCTCCCTGATAACTTCAAATATCTGGAAGGAGCACTGCGCGACAAACTTAAGGCAATGTTCCAACGCGGCAAGTTTGACCTGACCTTTTCCTTCACTCCTACTGCAGCACAGGGACTTAACTTAAACCAGCCGCTGCTTCAGGCACTGTGCCAGCGCTTGGAGGACATCAAAACCATTTTTCCCGATGGCCGGGCTGATTTAATGCAGATACTGCTCTACCCCGGGATCATTTCAGAAGATTTTCATGAACGGGCACAACTTGACGCTCAAATCTTAAGCTGCTTTGACCAGCTGCTTGCCGATCTTGATGCCCACCGCATCAGTGAAGGTACTCGCCTGGCTGCAGCCATTGAAGAGAAACTGCAGCTCATTGAAAAGGAGCTTGCTCCGGTGAGGGAACAGCTTGCACAGCTGGTAACACAGGAGCGCGACAAGTTAAGACAGCGCCTTTACGACTTAAAGCTTGAGATAGAACCAGAACGTTTTGAGCAGGAGGCGGCTCTGCTGGCACAAAAGGCAGACATTGCGGAGGAATATGATCGCCTGAACTCACATATAAGCGAGGTACGGCGGATCCTCAGGCAAGGCGGCAACTGCGGCAAGCGCCTTGATTTTATGATGCAGGAGTTCAACCGGGAGGCCAATACCATGGCCTCCAAGGCATCCAACCTGGCCCTTACCCAAACGGCAGTTGAACTTAAGGTGCTGATAGAACAGATGCGCGAACAGGTACAAAATCTGGAGTAACACCTGAAGGCAAGGAGCCTGCTGCCCCCCAACTTAATCAGTCAAGCCCCATTTCGTTTTTGGCAAGCTTGAGCAACTTGCCTATCATTTCCTGCAGCAGCGCCGGTACCCCATCTGGACCACGCTGTTCCATTTCTGAGAGCACCGTCAGGGCAAGCCCGGGCTTGCTCTTTTTATGAATGGCCTGCTCAATTATCTTGTCAGCATGCAGTCCCCGGAGCTGCTGCGCATTTAGTCCGGCCGCCTGTTGAAATACCTCTGCATAACCATTGGCATACAGAAAATGCTCAATATCAAGGTGCGGCAGTACGGTCAGATGATCGTGCACCCGCTGTTTGCCTACAAATGCACCAACGCTTTGCGCATAGCGTTGTCCGGCCTCATCCCCATCAGTAAGCACATAAAAGGAAATACCAAGGGCACTGGCAAGCTTCATCAAAGGATGCAGGCCGCATTGTGCAAATTCCACCATGCGGATACCCTCACAGGTAAGCGAAACGCCCAAAATGGCCGCAATGCCCGAGATAAGCCAGATCTCAGTCTCCCCTTCCACTAAAACCCAGGAACGAGCAAACAGGCTCATCGGACGGTTAAGTCTGATATGAAAGGCAATCCGTCTTAAATCATCTGCGTTCAGGCAGCGCCGAGGCACGGCATAGCAACGGGTATCATAGTACTGACGGCACAGGCGGCGCAGTGCAAATAAGGAGATAGCAGAGATCAGCTCGCCTGAATTAGTGGTAACTATCTTTTGCACCGGCACGTTTTCCACCACTGACCAGAAAGAAAGAAGCAGCGAGGGGTGAAAACGCGCTTCTATATCCTCAAGGATCACAATGGGCCTGGCATGCCGATCCAGCTGTCGCAATCCCTTGGACATGAAAAGTGAGGAGGCAAACAGGACTGCGAGGATCTTTTCTTTATTGAGATCAGAGCTTCTAAGCAAGGTCTTAAGCGAGGCCAAGGATTCCAGAGAAACCGGCCGGGTCACCAAATCCCGGATCCCACCATCAGAACGCCCGCGCCTGAAGATATGCTGATTATGCCCATAAAATGACAGGTACTTGTCTGACAGCTGATTTAAGGTCTCAAGCCCTGCCATGATTTCTGCACTGTTTGGGTCTGAAGTCTGTAATTCTGTAAGCTGCCTGGAAAAATCCAGAATCTCCTGTTCCTGCGGATTGTCTGCCGGCAGCTCATTTTGCTCTGTAACCTTCTGGGTGCGGCTGTCGCGCATACGCAACACCGGATTCATGGAGATGAGCTTTTGCAAAAGCTGTTCGGTAGCGCACTCAATGATCTGCCCGTGCCGGTCTAACAGATAATGCTCAGTAATAAAATTATCGGCCCGGGCATAACCCAGAGCCTGCCAATGAATGCGGTACAATCCGTCAGAGCACAGCTGCCAAGCCGGATTTAACATCTGCAGCCTTTTTGATTTTTCCAGCACGCCAAAACCGGGCTCACAGAAAATAAGATCGATGGCCAGGAACTTAGCTTCACTGACGAACACGTCTTTCTGCACGAAATCGTAATCATCCATGAAAAGCTGGCGCAAAGGCTCAGAGAGCATCTCCCCCAGCTCCTCTTCATTTTCAGATAAGGCCTCTGCCTGCAGCTGCTGTGCCGTCACCCCTTCTGACGAAGCTTTATCCGCTGCACTGCCTGAGCAGCGGTCTGTGTCAAAAATAAGTGCCGGCCGGACTGTACCCTCTTGCCGCCAGCCTCGCTGACTGCGGGTCAGTGCCCGCTCTGCCCGTTCCGCCTGTGCCTTTTTATCCACAAACTGCAATTCAATCGGAACATACAGATCTTCCTTTTCAAAAGTACAGATCTGATTTTGCCCCAGCATCAGATAGAGGGCACTTAATAAAGAGCTTTTACCCCAGGCATTTTCACCTATTAAAATTGTGCTGTCCTGCTCGAAGCTCACCTTAAGGTGACGCAGCCCCCTGAAGTTCGTGATCTCACAGTTCTGCAAAAACATCTTCCCGCCTCAGCCGTGCGGCATTATCTCAACTTCCAAATATCTGTGTTAATTATAGCCAGAGCCTCAGCTCCCATGTCAGGACTAATGACGCAACTTGTGCAAACGCAGGTAAAAATCTGAATAAAAAATCGCTTAATCTAGTATAATTTAGCCGCAAAAGTTTTGCTTGAACAGGATCTTCTTCAGTTTTAAGCACTGGGATTCTATAAGATCAGCAGTTAATATTATGACTATCACTTCTACCCCCCCCCATAACTTTCGTAAAGATATCAACGGATTAAGAGCAATTGCGGTCTTAGGCGTACTGCTCTTCCATCTTTTTGCTTATCTTAAATATCAGCGCATCGTCCCAGATGTCGATCTCTTCAGCGGCGGTTACGTCGGCGTCGATATCTTCTTTGTGATTTCTGGCTTTCTGATGACCGCCATTATTGTCAGACGTATGGAGTCCGGTAAATTCAGCGTATGGGAGTTCTGGAAGCGCCGTGCCAGCCGTATCTGTCCTGCCCTGCTGGCTGCCGTTTTCCTGGTGATGCTGGTCTGCTATTTCATACAGATCCCGTACATCTATAAAGAGACCTCACGGGAGGCCTTACGCGGCTTACTATTCATCAGTAATTTCTGGTTTGCCCGTGATGAGGGATACTTTACTACCTCTGTACTAGACAAAGCCTTGCTGCATACCTGGTCACTGTCAGTGGAATGGCAGTTCTACCTGCTTTACCCGCTGTTATTGGTACTGTGGGGCAAGGTATTTTCCTTAAGGACGCTGCCACATTTTGTTACTGTGATGTGCGCCGTCAGCCTTACCTTGTCATTTATCTTCTCACAATCTGACAGTGCCTACTTCATGTTGCACGTACGTGCTTGGGAGCTACTCTTGGGTGGAATTATCTTTCTGCTGCCCCCCTTAAAATTAAGCTCAGCTCCCGCTCGCGTACTGGAGCTTGCTGCGCTTACCATCATTTTCCTTAACATCATGCTGGCAAAACCGATGCAAGGATGGGACACACTGTCGGTGCTTCCGGCGGTGGCTGCCACTGCCTTCATACTGTGGCTTAATATTGAGCGCTCCTGCCTGTCAAATGTGATGTTTCAGTTTACTGGCAGGATCTCCTACTCCATGTATCTGATTCACTGGCCGGTAATAGTGATCAGCGCCAAACTAAATCTGATCCAGCACTTTATTCCGATCACTGCCTTTATCGTAACTTATGCTGCCTTATCCTACCGCTTCATTGAAACCAGGCGTCACTGGCACTGGAGCATCCTGCTTCTATACTTTTCTTTAATCGCTTTTTCTCAGTACGAATCAGGACAAAAAGGCAGAACCATCTTTAATCAGTCCCTACCTGATGACAGTTACCACTCTCTATTCTTCGGCGCTCGTGGGATCCCCGCTGAGGGCAAAATCAGTACCGGCCCTCTTGCCGGGCAACATGAAATGATCGTGGCTGGAGATTCTTATGCCAGACAATATGCCAATTACCTGAACAAGGAAATACCCTATATTGCAATATTCTGCGACGGCCAGATGCATTTCAACAGACTCTACGCTGCGGCAAATCAACAGATTGAAAAATTAAGCACAAAATTTTATTTTAAAAACCTGGCACAGGTACTGCACAGCGATAGCTCCAGCCGTTTGCTGATTGCCCACAATTGGTTTTCACATATAAATACAGAGCAATTTACTTCCGCCCCTGGCGTAAGCCCGTCAAAGAGGCTGGAACTTGTGTGTAGGAGCCTTCTGGATCTTGCCGATGCATACCCGCAGCGCCAGATTTTTGTGGTGGGGCAAACCGTTAACTTTACCTACATACTGTCAGACTGTCCGCTGCTAAAGGCTCACCCGCATACCGTGATCCGTGGAATGTTCAGCTGGCTTGAATGTCCGCAAACAAAACAGGCTGACTATAGCAATGTTGACTGGGTTAACCAAAAGCTAAGCGCGACCTGTAAAGAACGCAGCAATCTACATTTTATTGATCCTAATTCTGCTATCTGCAATGAGGACGGAGAATGTAAGGTAACAATTGGGAAGCAGCTTACCTTTTCGGATGGCGGGCACTTATCCTTAAACGGAGCAGAAGTGGTGGGCAGCTATATCCTGCAGCAAATCGCAGCAATTGATCCCAGTTTTGATTATCAGGACAAAGACAAAGATCAAGCTCCAAAGCTGTAACTTGAAATCAAATACATTTGCCCGGAGGAGGGGGAGCAGATTGTTAACCCAACGCTCACTTGTAATAAGCAGCCAAATTTAACAGCAAAAGCCATTAAACCCTTACAGTAATTAAAAAGCAGGTACTATACCTGCTTTTAATGCCTTTATGGTATGGATAACCGCCATGATGCGATTGGGAAACGGAAGATCACTTGCGCCGCCAGGTGGTGCCCTGCGGCCCATCCTCCAGCACAATACCCATGGCAGTGAGCTTATCCCGGGCTGCATCAGCGCGAGCAAAGTCCTTTGCCTTACGGGCCTCACGGCGCTCTGCGATCAGCGCCTCAATCTGCGCCACCTCCGGATCAGCAGCACCAGCGGCAGAGCTGTCGCCCTTTAAATAATCCTCAGGGTTTTGATACAGGATACCGAGCACAGCGCCTAACTGCTTAAGCCTGGCGGCCAATTCTGCCTTCTCAGCGCCAGTGGCCTTATTGACCGCCCGCGCCAGATCAAAGAGCACTGCCATGGCGCCAGGGGTATTGAAATCGTCATCCATCAGCTCAATAAAGCGGCGCTCATATTCAGACTCAGCAAGCGAACCTTCAGCAAGCGGGCAACCACGCAGTGCAGTATAGAGACGGCTTAAGGCAGCCTTGGCCTTGTCGAGGTTTTCAGTTGAGTAGTTAAGCGCCGAGCGGTACTGCCCGGAGAGCAGGAAGAAACGGATGGTCTCAGCGTCGTAATGCTCCAGCACATCGCGGATAGTAAAGAAATTAT
>CALXOT010000112.1 GCA_944390085.1 uncultured Succinivibrionaceae bacterium | reverse complement strand
TACGGAGCGGTAGTTCAGCCGGTTAGAATGCCTGCCTGTCACGCAGGAGGTCGCGGGTTCGATTCCCGTCCGTTCCGCCACTTAATTGAACTTAAAAGCAATTCAGGAGCCTGCGGGCTTCTTTTTTATGTCCCAATGTAAATTAGTATAAAATTGATTTTGTTTTGCGCTTAAATATTGAATGTTTAAGCGAAATCTGGTGATTTACTATCTGATCCGCTTAACTTCACCGCTATCTAAGTTCAGCATGATAATTTCCTGATGCAGCATATTGGGAATTAACAGCGTATTTCCGGCAAGGGCAATATCGGCCGGTGTCAGGCCTTTTTCACTGAAGACTGTGCCAAGCTGCATGGTTGTAAGATCAAGGGACAGTACGGCCTGCTGCAGCCAGTCAGAGAAGTAGAGCATCTTGCCATCCTCTGAAATGGCCACACCGTCGTATAGCCCCGGGGTACCGGCAGGGCTTGCACCTTTACTGCCTGTCCCATAGCAGTCAGGGTGCTGTCAGCTGCGGGTAGAGTGATGCGGTAAACTACGTTCCTTGCATCAGGATGGGTAAAGTCTTCAGGAATAGATACGGCATAGAGCTTATCCCTGAAGGCTGTAAGACCATTGGCCCCCGGCAGTTTTACCAGCAGGCGCGGCCTTGGCTTGTCTGTGTTCAGAGATAGCTGATAGATGCAGCCGGATGGCACGGAGGAGACATACAGCATGTCATCTGCAAGCTGCAGATCGTTAATTCCCTGTTATGAGGCGTAAAATTTGATGGATTGTGGTGCTTTTCCTTTGTGGACAAGATCATAAATGACCAGCTCATTTTTCTCTGTGACAAAGAGCTGGTCTTTATAGATTGCCATGGCAGAAGGGCGATTAAGCCTACCCTTACCGTCAATGAAGGGCTGCAGGCTGCCGTCCTGATAGCGCAGGATATAGCCTTTATATTCGTCATCCTGCGGAGTCTGGCTTGCCGAGCCAAAATTGGAGGCTAAAAAACCACCGGGTACGGGCAAAATGCTTCGTTAAAACACAGCGCAGCGGCTTGTGTCTGGGGCTGGCTGCTGCCGGTACTGACGCAGCCTGCCGTGCCTAGGATTAGGCTCAGGCTTAGCGGCAGCAGCAGTGCGGCTGATTTGATGGTAGTTTTGGTCATGCCTTCCTCCTTGATCTGGCTCGTTTCGTTTCAGACAGTGTAATCCAGATCACAGGAGGTGGACTTAAGCTGGCTTAAAAAAGCGCCTGTTAGGGGTGTCTTTTCCAGGGCTTGAAGCGCAGGCGCTCTGCCGGGCTCGGATCTTTTTTGATCCAGGCCATCATGATGAAGGTGGAACCTACCAGTACCACCACCCACAGCGCAAAACCTATTCCGATGTCGTCCATGCCGGTTCCTTTACCGGCGGCACTGCTCACGGCGTTGGGGGTTATCGATCCCACATAAGCTAGCAGATAGACCAGGGAGATAATGCCGGCCCGCTCTTCAAGCGTAGAGTCCTGCATCAGCAGTTTGAGAGAGGTTGAGACCGTTCCACCTGCCCCGAAGCCGGCGAGGATGATGGCGGCAATGCAACCTGTGGTCAGGCCATAGTGCAGGAACACAAACAGGCTGATAGCCCCGGTGCCGAACAGTACTAACAGCGGCGGGATGGTACGGGAGGGACGGTATTTGCCCATGATGATACCGGAAGAGGCATTGGGCAGGATGAAGAGCAGGTAGGTAAGCCCGGCTAAAAAGGTATTGCTGTGTTCAAAGAGCATGGTGGAGAAGGGGGCAGCAAAGCCCAGGAAGAAACTGCCCAGCCCCCAGGTACAGGCAAAGCAGATGCTGCTGACCACGAAGATGCGTCTTAGCCTGCGGGGCAGGGCTGCCCGCGGAATCAACACATCTTTCAGGCTCTCAGTGCCAAAGGGCATGGTCTCTGAGCCTACCAGCACGAATAGCGCACCGAGGGTGAACAGCAGCAGGCACAGTGTATAGAGAGTGGAAGGATTTAAGATCCCGTATTCCAGGGTATAACCGGTAAAGAGGGTGCCCAAGGCCAGGCCGATATTGGGACCTGCTGCAGTCATGGAGGTGCCCAGCCAGGTCATGCGCAAAGGAGCGGTATCAACCACCCAGGCCATGCCGGCACTGGAGGCCAGGCCACAGGACAGACCCTGCAGGAAACGGCCCAGATAGAGGCCCCCTGCACTGTGGGTCAGGATAAAGACTATGATGGCAAGTGCCCCTAATAACAATGAGAGCAGCACTACAGCCTTGCGGCCAAAGTAATTGGAAAGCCGGGCCAGAAAGAGCAGGGTGAAAATACAGCCTGCAAAGTAGCTGACCATGGTCAGGGCCACCTGGGCGGAGTCCAGTTGCAGCATTTCAATCCACACTGCCATCATGGGGACTGCCAGCGCAGCAATGAAAAAAGTAGCGATTAAAATGGAGGCAGCTCCAGTAAAGGTAAAGGAACGGCGAGGCACCTCGCCTGCGGCTGTCTTTGTGCAGCTAAAAAGATCTTTGAGGGCAAACATATTGTCCGGCCAAAAAAGCACTAACATCAGAATGATCTGCGGCGATTATACAGCAGGCCATGGCCTGCTGTATGCAGCGGGGCATCAAATTCCCATGCTGTCACGGGTGAGTCTGAAGAGATCGGCAAGCTCATCATTGCTAAGTTCGCCAATCCACTTGCTGCCTGAGACTACGCTCAGATCGGACAGTTCTTTCTTGCTCTGGATGATGGCGTTTATCTTCTCCTCAAAGGTATTGGCCGTGATGAAGCGGTAGACCTGTACATTTTTCAGCTGCCCGATGCGGTAGGCTCGATCCGTAGCCTGTTCCTCCACTGCCGGGTTCCACCACAGATCAAAGTGGATCACCGCTTCGGCCCGGGTCAGGTTAAGGCCGGTGCCGCCTGCCTTGAGGGATAACAGCAGCAGTGGCATCTTGCTGTCTTCTGCCTGGAAGGCATCCACTATCTGCTGGCGCTGCGCCGGGCTCTGGCTGCCCCGGATAAAGGGCACCTGTACCTTAAGGCGTTCGGCCAGCCATTGCTGCAGTAGTTCGCCCATCTG
>CALXOT010000111.1 GCA_944390085.1 uncultured Succinivibrionaceae bacterium | reverse complement strand
CGGTACACTTTACCTTAAACCAGGCTTCAAAGAGTGCCTCAAAGGTCATTGGGGTAAGTGTTGCCAGTGCTGCGCCTTCTGAGGCACGCTTAGCAAGCTCCCTGGCATCCTTGATGGAAAGGGCGGGGAACTCACCGAGTTTCTTATAGATCAGCTTGCCATCGGTTTTCTTGCGCCATAGCCAGACCTTTTTACCTGAAGGCCACACCCGCAGATAAAGACCGTTGCCATCAGGTACACTGTAATCACTGTCCTTTGGCTTAAGCGCCATTACCGAAGAAAAAGTAAGAATCATAACTTACTCCTTTATAAGGGAAAAATACGTAAAAACACCCCTGACGGTTCACTGTAAATCGCCGGGAAATTACAGTGAACCGGAAGCGGTTCACTGTAGTCAGTTTGGAGTGTATCACCGGTTCACTTTTGGTTCACTGTAGGCGGGTAATAGCGGCTTATGATGTCGCACGTTGGCACGGAAAGAGGGGTAAAAGCGAGGGCTAAATTTTTGGTAATAAAAGGGATTTTGGGATCAAAACGGGGTAGATCAGAAAGTTAGGATCGGGGAGAAAAAAGGGGTAGTGGTGGAGGATAACGGGATCGAACCGATGACCTACTGAATGCGATTCAGTCGCTCTCCCAACTGAGCTAATCCCCCGTACCAAGGGCTGTTCAGACAGCGGCGCTTATAGTAGCAAAAGAATTTTAAATTGACAAGAAAATTTTATTTTGCCAAGGGCTTATCCGCAAGCAATCGGTCAAGGATCAAAAAAGGGATCCGCAGATCCCTTTTTTAAGCTGTTGGTTTTGAGCTTATTCAGCAGCAATAACCAGCTTGATGACGCTCTTTACGTCCGGGTGCAGCTGCAAGGCGATCTCGTATTCGCCAACAGAACGCAGTACACCATCAGGCAGACGGACTTCAGACTTGTGAATTTCACAACCTGCAGCAGTTAAAGCATCAGCAATGTCACGGGTACCAACAGAACCGAACAGCTTGCCCTCGTCACCGGCCTTAGCAGTAATGGTGACGGTAGCGATCTTCTCTAAGGCAGCTGCCCTATCCTGGGCAGACTGCAGCTCAGCTGCAATCTTAGCCTCAAGCTCAGCACGCTGAGCCTCGAACTTAGCTAAGTTTTCCTCGTTGGCCATGACGGCTTTCTTTTGCGGTAACAGGTAGTTGCGAGCGTAGCCGTTGCGAACCTTAACCTTGTCACCCAGACCGCCTAAATGGCCGATCTTATCTAACAGAATAACTTCCATTGAAATTCCTTCCTATAGTCCGCTAATTAACGGCTATGTAAATCGGTGTAAGGCAGCAGAGCCAAGAAGCGGGCACGCTTGATAGCGGTAGCGAGCTGACGCTGGTACTTGGCGCTGGTTCCGGTAATACGGCTCGGAACAATCTTACCTGACTCAGTGATGTAATTCTTTAATAAGTTTACATCCTTGTAGTCGATCTCAGTTACGCCCTCTGCAGTGAAACGGCAGAACTTGCGGCGATGAAAATAACGTGCCATTATCGTTCTCTCCCTTATTCAGCAGCCTGAGCTTCTGCCTCAGCAGGAGCCTCTTCAGTTACCGGAACATCGATATCAGACTTGGAACGCTGACGGCGCTCGCCATCCTCATCACGGCTACGGCGCTCTTCACGGGCCTTGAGCATCGGAGACTGCTCGGTTACCGGGCCATTGGTGCGCAGGATCAGATTACGGATCACGGCATCGTTGAAACGGAAATTGTTCTCAATGCTGTCGATCACTTCCTGCTCAGCCTCAACGTTCATCAGAACGTAATGAGCCTTGTGGATCTTCTCAATCGGATAAGCCAGCTGACGGCGGCCCCAGTCCTCCAGACGGTGAATCTTACCGCCGGATTTTTCGATCTCGCCCTTGTAGCGCTCGATCATGCCCGGTACCTGATCGCTCTGATCAGGGTGCACCAGGAAAACGATTTCGTAGTGACGCATGAAATAAATGCCCCTTACGGTTAAAAGTCTTAAAACCCCAGTAAAATTTCAAGACAAGGAAGCTTACGCGGATTAACCTGCGTTACTGAGTGCGCTCATTGTAGCGATTTTTTGCGCCAATGCAAGCTTTTTTCAGGCTTTTGTCCGCCTTTTTCCCACCTGACCTGCGCCCTATACTCAAATTGCAGCTGTATACAAACTTGCAGCCTGCAATTAACGGATATTTTTGTTGATTAAGGCTAGAGGCTGCCATCAAGGCGCTGGCGCACCACCTCAAACAGACTGATGCCGGCTGCCACTGATACATTAAGGCTTTCCACGCCTGCGGCCATCGGTATTCTGGCAAGGGCGGTACATTTTTCGCGGGTCAGGCGCCGCATCCCGCTTTCTTCAGAGCCCATTACCAAGGCACAAGGTCCCTTCAGATCACACTGATAAAGAGATTTATCAGACTCCCCGGCCAGCCCCACGATAGTAAAATCCTCATCTGCCAGCAGATCAAGCACCCGCGCCAAATTGGTCACTGCAAACAGGGGCAAAGCATCAGCTGCCCCTGAGGCTGCCTTGCGTGCAGCAGGATTTAAAGGGGCGGACTTGTCCTTGGGCACAATCACCCCGGCAGCTCCAGCAGCCCAGGCAGAGCGCATGCAGGCACCTAAATTATGCGGATCTGTAACCCCATCCAGAATTAAGAACAAGGCCTTATCCCTGGCAAAATCAGCAGCAGCTAACAGATCCTCCAGATCTCGCTCATTTTTGGGAGGACGGACCCTAAGCTCAAGCACAATGCCCTGATGGACACCACCTTCTGTCTTTTCATCCAGAAAATGGCGCTGGGCAAACTGCACGCGTACCCCCAGGCCGTCAAGCCCCTGCAGCAACTTTAAGATACGTTTATCCTCTTCGCGCCCCTTGACTACCCAGGCATTTAAAATCTGCTCCGGGCACTGTTGTAATGCTGATTCTACTGCATTGATCCCGTAGCACAGCTCACGGCTCTGCCCTTTAGACTTACTTGCCATTCTTCTTGTCCTTTTTCTTAGACTTCTTTTTCTTGCCTTTACCCTTACGGGACTTACCCTCAGCCTTTTCTTCCACCGCTCCAGGGTCAAGCGCCGGATCATAGCGTACTGCCCCCTGCCGGATCAAATCACCCAAAGTAAGGGGGCGCGGATCAGCAGCAAACGAAATAATTTCTGCCTCCTTACTATCAGGCTCTACACCATCTGTCCTAGCTGAATTGGCGGGCGCTTCCCATATACCTACAGGCACGGTATCCAAATTGCTGCCAGCACTCTCCTGCGCCTGATGCTTGGCTTTCTTGGCTTTACTGCCCTTACGTTTTTTCTTGCCCTTAGGGGCCGCTGATTCTGACTCAAAACCATCCTCCGCAGCCGCCTCAACGGTTCCCGAACGATCCGCAGCAAAAGAGTTCCGTTTTTGATCCGGTATCGAATCAACATCAGGCTGTATGTTTGCACTTAAGTTTGCAGCAGACTCACTGCCGCTTCCGCCCTCGCCCGCACGTTGTCCTGCTGCAATAATATCCGCCAGGGTAAGACCTTTCTCAGCAACTGCCTTATCTGCTCTCTTGTCCTTGGCTTCAGTCTCCTCGGCTTTCCCGTCAGTCGCAGCATCACTGGGCGCAAACAGATCTGCAATGGAATCAAAGATAGGTTTGGTCTGTGCGGCCACATCCGGGCTCTTTCCTGGATCCATCATCAGTTCACCGCTTTTCACGGTGCGCAGCTTGCCCTTTTGCTTTTCCTTGGGCAGCAGCAAATCGATTTTATGGGTGCTGACATCCACACTTGCTATCAGCACATCAAGCTTATCCCCCACCCGCAGGGTCACCCGGTCATAGCTCAGGGTTTGCAGGCGCTCGTTATAATTGACATAAGAGCTGCTTATATTACCGATAAACAGCAGTCCATCGACCAAAAAGTCATCTAAATGCACGAAAGCGCCGAAACTGGTGATGGCTGATACCGTACCCTGGGTGATCTGACCCACGTATTCCTTCACCAAAATACACTTCAATTCATTGTCCACATCATATTCGGCATGATCTGCCGCAATTTCGCGCTCAGTACAGCGGGCTCCCAGCACCGTAAGTTCTGTCTTATTGTATGAACGAGCTCCGATTTTGCCATATTGATCCTTATGCTGCTTATCCAGAATAAACTTGATGGAACGGTGCAGCTGCAAATCGGCGTAACGGCGGATAGGTGAGGTAAAGTGGGCATAATTTTCCAGTGCCAGCCCAAAATGCCCGATATTGTCCGGGCTGTACTGCGCCTTTGACATGGAGCGCAGCAACAACTGCCCTAACAGCTTATTATCCTCACGCCGCTCTATGGCATGACAAAAAGCGTTGTAATCCTGAGGGCTGGGACTGTCACCACCTGGCAGCTTCAGACCAAAGCGCACTAAGGCATTATTAAGCTGCTCCAACTTCTCTGCAGTAGGTTTGGCATGAATGCGGTACAAGGTCTGTGCCTTATGTCCCTGGATAAAGGATGCTGCAGCCACATTTGCTGCGATCATGCACTCCTCAATCATCTTGTGGGCATCATTGCGTATCACCGGGGTCATGCCGATCACACGCAACTTTTCGTTAAACACAAAGTGCACTTCCTCACTTTCCATGGCAAAACCGCCACGGGCGTCACGTGCCTTGGCCAGCACCTGATAGAGCTGATGCAGTACCTTTACCTGCCCTATCACAGCCTCATGCTCAGGAATTGAGGTGGTACCATGCTCAATCATCTGCCAGGCCTCAGTATAGGTAAGCCTGGCATGGGAGTTCATCACGGCAGGATAAAACTCGTATTTTTCAAGCAAGCCTTTGGAACTTATCTGCATTTCACAGACCATGCACAGGCGGTCCACTTCAGGATTTAATGAGCAAATGCCGTTTGACAGCTTCTCAGGCAGCATCGGGATCACGTAATTGGGGAAATAAACCGAATTACAGCGCGCCAGTGCTTCCTTATCCAAAACTGTCCCTGGCCTTACATAATAGGAAACATCCGCAATAGCTACATACAAGCGGTAACCTCGGCCTTCTTTTTTGGCATAAACGGCATCATCAAAGTCACGGGCATCCTCGCCATCAATGGTAACCAGAGGCAAATCACGCAGATCCCGCCTGCCCTTGATATCCTGGGCAGAGACGGTGTCTGGAATGCGTGCCAGAGCACGCTGCATATTGTGTGGCCAGGCATTGGGGATATTATTAGCCAGCACTGCCTTCACAATGATGTAATTAAGCTTGCCCAGATCCTTGATCACCTCACGGGTCCTGACCGCAATGTTGTTATGTGAGCGTTTGATTATTTCCGCAATGACTACATTGCCAGGCCTTGCACTGCCCAGATTCTGCGGACTGAATACGAATTTAAAGGGTTTAAGCGCAAAATCATCAGTATAGAGCATGGGCTGACGCGCTGATGCTACGGTCCCCAGAATGCAGCGGCGTGGCTTGACTATATTCTGAACAAAGGCGATTTTCTTTTCCGGGCACAGCCTGACATCCACCACATCCTCTGGCAAAACCGTCTGCTCCGTACGCAGCGAATACTCCTCTCCCTTGTCATCCTCCACGAAAAAGCTGACAAAAAAGTCATCATCATCGTCATCATAAGAAAATGAGTAGTTCTTTACCCGCTTGGCCCTGACCGAGACCTGTGCACTCTTTAAGCTGAAGCTCCGCACATACTGCGATCCAAAACGGGTTAGTGCCCCTTGAGCAGTCAGCTCGTCCAGAATAGTCCGGCACTCTTCAAGATCCAGCTTGTTCTTGACGCTGTAACCTGCGTCCTGGAGCATATAGCGTAAAACACCGCGGCTACCGCGATCATCAAGATCAAAGGACTCCTGACAGGCCGTCACATACAGCGCGGTCTTCAGATCATTCTTCACATCGCCCTTAGGTGCCAGCTTGTCCTTGAGCAATACCTTAATTAATGCTTTATCCATGACGCGCTCCGCAGTATCCGTTTTTTATTCTAAA
>CALXOT010000110.1 GCA_944390085.1 uncultured Succinivibrionaceae bacterium | reverse complement strand
TTTCAGCAGGCAAAAAGAACTGGAGGACGAGTTGCTGCGAAATCTGCCCGAATTTAATGAGAGCGTCAAAGATCAGACCTTAAATGCAGCACTGCAGCAAATAGAAAAACGCAATTACGCCGCTTCCCTGCAAGCAGATGGATACAGCAGGATAGAAAAAATAGCCCTGGCCTGCAGCGGTAAGAAAGTCTATTTTTTGCAGGCAAAACCTAAGGACTAACGGTTTAACAAATTATGTCAGCAAAAGGCTGAGTACTGACCCCGGCTTTGGGCTGCTGCAGCCACAACAGCTTTTGTTACAATAAGCTGAACTTTAAGGGAGGGGGGCTCATGCCGGCACCTGCTGACACTAATGACGATAAGGGCGTGCGTATTGACAAATGGCTGTGGGCCGCGCGCTTTTACAAGACCAGATCAATTGCCCGCCAGATGATCGAAGGCGGCAAGGTTGATTACAACGGCAGCCGTGCCAAACCATCACGTACGGTGGAGATCGGTGCCAAAATCCGCCTGCTGCAAGGAAATGAGCGCCGCGAAATAGAAGTGTTGGGCTTAAGCTCTGTGCGTGGTCCTGCCAAGGAAGCGGTACTCCTGTACCGCGAGACTGAGGACAGCCTCAAACGCCGGCAGGAACTACAGCGCATCAAGGCACTGGAAAAGGAACTGGCTTTAGCACCGCATCCTGACAATCGCCCGAACAAAAAAGAAAGACGTGCACTGATTAAACTCAAGCAAGACAACATTTTCTGACGGCATCCGCCTCATGTGAGGCTGGCTGCTGGTTATTGCCGCATGCAGCAGTCTTTGGGACACAGACAGTTTTATTAATGAACAGCCTGAAATTCCTTACAGAAATTTCTGGCAGGTTAAGAGCAAGGATTTGACAGCAATGGATATGCAGGAACTTTTAAACAAGGACACCAGCGACAGCGTGGTGCGTTTTCTCTTTGACCGGCACGGGGTACGCGGTGAGATCTGTCAGCTAAAGGGCAGCGTACAGGAACTTTTGGCCGAACATCACTACCCTGACAGCATCAAGCTGCTGCTTCTGGATTTAGCGGCAGCTGCTGTCCTGGTCAGTGCCACCCTGAAGGCAGATGCCCAGATCATGGTGCAGATCCAGGGCGGCAGCGGCAGCAAAGCCATCCGCTATGCCCTCATCAACATCAATGAGGACTTAAGCTTCTACGGCTCTGCGCTGCTGCAGGATGGGGTCACTTACAGTGACAGTCAGAGTTTTAAGGAAACCGTAGGTGAGGGCGCTAGCCTGATCATTTCAGTCTTTCCCAAGGATGGCAATAAATGGCAGGGCATCGTGCCCCTAGATGGGAATAGCACCGCACAGGCGCTTGAAAGTTACTTTAAAAACTCAGAGCAGCTGCCTACCCGCTTCTTTATCTGCTCAGACCCCAAAACCCTAAGCTGCGGCGGCCTGATGCTGCAGATTATTCCGGAAACTGAGGGCACTGAGGAGAGCCTTGAACATCTGTCAGTATTGGCCTCCACCTTAAAGAGCGAGGAAATACAGAACCTGCCTTTATATGAAGTATTGCGCCGGCTGTACTGGAATGATGAAGTAAGGGCGGTAAAGGAACAACAGGTGCACTTTAAATGTGTCTGCTCCAAAGAGCGCTGCGAGCGCGCCCTTACCAGCCTGCCCCACCGTGAGCTTGCCGAACTGGCAGCCGATCCGCGCGGCACCAGCATGACCTGCCAGCATTGTGGACGCAGCTATCAGTTCAGCCAGGCCGAACTGCAGTCCCTATTACATAAGGTAAGCCAGTAATGTCAGCGCCAGCAAGTACCATCAAGCTGCCAGCACCAGGCTGGCTTAATATCTGCTTAATGAGCCTAGGGCACTTTATGAGCGATTTTTTCATGCACACCCTGCCGGTGCTGCTGCCGCTCTTTGCCCTGCAGTTTGATATTTCCTACTCACAAAGCGCCCTTATCTTCACGGTGTTCTCCGTGATGTCCTATATCCTGCAGCCCCTGATTGGGATCTGGGCAGACCGGCGCAACATCACCAAATTATTGCCCATCACCATTTCACTTGCTGCACTTTTAGTCAGCTTGGTAGGCTGGTTTAACAGTTATACTCTGCTCATTTGCGTGTTGCTGCTCTCAGGGCTGTGCTCCAGCTTCTTCCATCCCCTAAGTGCTGGAGTGATCCCCAGTATCTTCCCGCAAAAGGCCCGGGGGCTTGCCACCTCCGTCTATATTGCAGGAGGTAATGCTGGTGCGGCTCTGGCGCCATTGGTCACCGCAGCCTTTATCTCCCTGCTGTCAGAACAATACCTGATCCTGCTGGCATTGCCGGCCTTTGCCACCAGCCTGCTGATGGTAAGCCGCAACCTGCATCACCGTGTATTAAGCGCGCCTCGTCAGGGTAAAGGCCGGGAAAACGAAGTTTCTTTTCTGGCACTGGTACGCTCACGCGATTTTGTGCTGCTCAATCTTTCCATCTGCCTGCGTGCCTGGCCGCACTGTGCCCTGATCACCTTCCTGCCGCTGCTGTATGCTTCCTTAAACTTCAGCACAGTAGATGGCGCTACTGCCCTGGTGCTGTTATTAACCGGAGCGGTGGCAGGCGGTCTGTTGGCCGGAGCCCTTACCGATTACTGCTCGCTGCGGCGCATCTTACTGTGTTCCTACGCACTCATCATCCTGTTTTGCTTCATCTTTCTCAGTCACCCGGACAACACCCTGCTCAGCTACGTACTGCTCTTTTGCAGTGGCGGCGCACTGTATGCGGCTATTCCGGTAGGAGTGGTGTGGGGACAGCGCCTGATGCCGCAGCATGCCTCCTTTGCCGGATCCATGATGATGGGCTTTAGCTTCGGTGCCGGCTTTGTGCTGACCCCACTGACAGGACTGATGGCCGATCACTCCAACCTCACCGATGCCCTGATGTATTCAGCCTTGCCACCGGTGGTGATTGCCCTCATCATCCTTCTGTTTGTACATGAACCGCGTACTGTCACCAAACTGGTCTGACTTTGTATTAATTCAGGACAGAAGGCTGCAAGCTTACGGTGAAGACCGTGTCAGGCTGCATTTTATGGCAGCCTGCAAGGTATAATAGCGGCGTATTTCCGGCCTTTTCAGGTAATTGAAGGAACCTTACATGAGTGAGATTTATTTAGGCGTAAACATCGATCACGTGGCCACCGTGCGCAACGCCCGCGGTGCTGACTATCCTGATCCGGTCACTGCTGCTGCCATCGCAGAACTTGCCGGGGCAGACAGCATTACCACCCATCTGCGTGAGGACAGAAGGCATATCACGGATCGCGATGTGCGCATTATCCGCGAAACCATTCAGACCAAGCTTAACCTGGAAATGGCAGTCACCGATGACATTTTAGGCATTGCCTGCGCCCTGCGTCCGCAGGCCTCCTGCTTCGTCCCCGAAAGACGAGAGGAAATCACTACCGAGGGAGGCCTGGATGTGGCCGGGGACAGCCTGCGCATCGGCAAGGCTGTCGAGAAGCTCTCTGCTTTAGGGACAGTCTGCTCCATGTTCATTGATCCGGTCAAAACCCAGATTGACGCCTCCGTAGCTATCGGTGCCCCGACGGTAGAATTTCATACCGGTGCCTACGCCAATGCCAGCGGCAAGGCCCAGCAGGATGAACTGGCCCGGCTTGCTGAAATGGCAGCTTACGCGCACTCCCGTGGCCTGCATGTTAACTCCGGCCATGGCCTTAACTATCAGAATGTTGCGGCCATTGCCGCAATTCCGGAAATGGAAGAATTAAACATTGGACACAGCATTATTGCCCGTGCTATCTTCACCGGATTAAGCGAGGCGGTGCGTGAGATGAAGCGCATTATGCGAGAAGCCCGCCATTCACAGCAGCACTGAGGTACTCATGTCACAGAGAAACTTACTGGAAAATTTCGGCGATACTTTTGAAGATCGCGTTGAAGCAGCTTTAGACGCCTTAAGAAAAGGTAAAGGGGTATTGGTGGTCGACAACGAAGACCGCGAAAATGAAGGCGATCTGATCTTTGCAGCTGAGACCATGACCGTAGAGCAAATGGCCTTTACTGTGCGTGAGGGCTCCGGCATCGTCTGCCTGTGCATCCCTGAGGAAAAGGCTCAGGCTTTGGAGTTGCCGCTGATGGTAGCCAAAAACTCATCAGCCTACGGCACTGCTTTCACCATTTCCATTGATGCCGCCGCAGGGGTTACCACTGGCGTATCTGCATCTGACCGCATCAAAGCCATTCAGGCTGTCCTGCCTGATGACGCCAAGCCTACTGATCTGGTGCACCCGGGGCATATGTTCCCGCTGATTGCAAGAAAGGGTGGCGTGCTGGAACGCGATGGTCACACCGAGGCTTCTGTGGATCTGGCCCGCATGGCCGGCTTCAAGCCCATGGGCGTTCTGTGCGAGCTGTGTGCTCCCAACGGCGAAATGGCCCGTCTGCCGCGCGTCTGCGCTTTTGCAGAGCTGCATGACATGACCGTGCTCTCCATTGAGGATATCAAGGCCTATCGTAAGGCCCATCAGATCTGAAATTCCCTGAATTACAGATCTTAATAAGGCTGCGCCGCCCTGTGCTGGCATAGCTGATAAAACCCGGCTCAGTCCGGGTTTTATTATTTTCAGCCTTTATTTAGCCTTTATTCAGTTTTGTGCGGCAGCAGGCAGCTTGCAGACATCGATATATGAAAGCGCCCCGCTTAGCGTATAAAGTTCCTCAAGCTTCAGTTTAAGCGCACTGTGATCATTACCGGCGGCCGGATACACAGTTTCAAAGCGCCTGAGTGATTCATCTAAATAGACCCTGACCCCGTCCTTTACGGCAAATGGGCAGACTCCGCCTGCTGCGTGTCCGATCAGTTCCTCAAGCTGATCGCGCGGGCACATCACAGCCTTGCAGTGAAAATATTCTTTGTATTTATGATTATCTACCTTAGCATCCCCTGCAGCCACGATCAGTACCGGGCCTTGCGCGGTGACAAAGCTCAGGGTCTTGGCAATCTGAGCCTCGCCGCAGCCTAAAGCTAGGGCGGCCTCACTTACCGTGGCGCTTAATTGAGCAAGATCCAAAAAGCGATCAGCATAGCCGCGCTCTGCTAAAAATTCCTTTACCGTTTGTGCACTCATCTGCAAACATCTCCCAATTCTGCTTTTTCAGCCGTTGATTGTAGCAAAAGAGCATATGTCCCTACCGGTCTGGAGCCAGACCTTTTTAACTGAAAGCCGCGAAATTCCCCATGCGTGAGCGTGGGGATGAAAGCGGCTGGTGTCGCACATTTTGATCATGTCCAATACTCTCTAAGAATTCAGGAACGGGCTTTTTTGCTCCGACCTGATGGGGGCATTGTGGACATGCCCGTAAGTGCCCAGTAATG
>CALXOT010000109.1 GCA_944390085.1 uncultured Succinivibrionaceae bacterium | reverse complement strand
ACCGATGATGGGTACCCCATTGCGCTCCAGTTCCTTGGCAAGTTTCAGCGGGGTCTGGCCGCCAAACTGTACGATGACGCCGTAAGGTTTTTCTACCCTAGCTATTTCCAGCACATCCTCCAGGGTTACCGGCTCAAAATAGAGGCGGTCTGAGATATCGTAGTCGGTGGAGACTGTCTCGGGGTTGCAGTTGACCATGATGGTCTCATAACCGTCAGCACGTAGTGCCATGGAGGCATGGACGCAGCAATAGTCAAACTCAATGCCCTGACCAATACGGTTGGGTCCGCCGCCTAAGACGATGATCTTCTTTCGGTCAGTCGGGTTGGACTCACATTCATCCTCATAGGTGGAATACATGTAGGCCGTGGAGGTGGCAAACTCAGCGGCACAGGTATCAACCCGCTTGAAGGTCGGGTACACGTCAAACAGCCAGCGGCGCTCACGCACGGCAGTTTCTGTGGTATTGAGTATCTGAGCCAGACGCCCGTCAGAGAAGCCTTTGGACTTTAACATGCGCATCTCATCGGCATCCACTGACTTTAAGGTACGGCCGCTCAAGCTGTTCTCAATGTCGATAAGCTCTTTTATCTGGCTCAGGAACCACGGATCGATACGGGTGTATTCAAAGACTTCCTTTACTGTCATGCCCATGCGGAAGGCATCGCCGAGGTACCAGATACGGTGGGCACCGGCTTCTTCAAGCTCGTGCAGCAGCTTGGTACGGGCCTCACGGGCATTCATGTCAATGCGCGGATCGAAACCGAACTTGCCGGTCTCAAGGCCACGCAATGCCTTTTGCAGTGACTCCTGGAAGGTACGGCCGATGGCCATCACTTCGCCTACCGACTTCATCTGTGTGGTCAGGCGATCATTTGAATTGGGGAATTTTTCAAAGTTAAAGCGCGGAACCTTGGTGACCACATAGTCAATGGAAGGCTCAAATGAGGCCGGGGTCTTGTCACCGGTGATGTCATTGCCAAGTTCATCTAAGGTATAGCCTACAGCAAGCTTGGCTGCGATCTTGGCAATAGGGAAGCCGGTAGCCTTGGAGGCCAGGGCAGAGGAGCGGGACACACGTGGGTTCATTTCAATGATGACCATGCGTCCATTGTCGGGGTTAATGCCAAACTGCACATTGGAACCGCCGGTTTCCACTCCGATTTCGCGCAGTACCGCCATGGCAGCATCACGCATTAACTGATATTCCTTGTCCGTCAGGGTCTGAGCAGGTGCCACGGTAATGGAGTCACCGGTGTGAATGCCCATCGGATCAAGGTTTTCAATGGAGCAGACGATGATGCAGTTATCTTTTTTGTCACGCACCACCTCCATCTCAAATTCTTTCCAGCCGATTAAGGATTCATCAATAAGGAGCTCATGGGTCGGGGAACTGTCAAGGCCCTTGCGGCAGATGGCATTGAATTCTTCAGGATTATAGGCAATACCGCCACCTGTGCCGCCCATGGTAAAGGACGGGCGGATAATGCAGGGGAAGCCTACCTTTTCCTGAACCTGCCAGGCTTCTTCCAGAGAGTGGGCAATGCCGGAGCGCGGACATTCAAGGCCGATTTTCTTCATGCACTCGTCAAAGCGTTCGCGGTTCTCTGCCTTGTCAATGGTGTCGGCATTGGCACCAATCATCTCCACGCCGTATTTTTCCAGCACCCCGTGTTTTTCCAAAGCCAGGGCACAGTTTAAAGCGGTCTGGCCGCCCATGGTGGGCAGTACTGCATCGGGGCGTTCCTTGGCGATGATTTTTTCCACGACCTTCCAGTGGATGGGTTCGATATAGGTGGCATCGGCTATATCCGGATCGGTCATTATGGTGGCCGGATTGGAATTGACCAAAATGACGCGGTAACCTTCTTCGCGCAAGGCACGGCAGGCCTGGGTACCGGAATAGTCAAACTCGCAGGCCTGTCCGATAACGATAGGACCGGCTCCTAAGATTAAAATGCTTTTAAGATCTGTACGCTTTGGCATGATTAATCCTCGCTGCGGTGCTGTTCAATCAGTTCAATGAAATGCTCGAATAAAGGCTTGATGTCGTGCGGACCGGGGCTGGCTTCTGGATGACCCTGGAAGCTGAAGGCCGGGGCATCGGTAAGCTCAATACCTTGCAGCGAGCCGTCAAACAGTGAAACGTGGGTAGGCCTGACGTTTGAGGGCAAGGTTTTTTCATCTACCGCAAAACCGTGGTTTTGCGAGGTGATATAAACCACACCAGTCTTTAAGGAGCGCACCGGGTGATTGGCACCGTGATGGCCAAATTTCATCTTGATGGTCTGTGCACCGCTGGCAAGTCCTAGGAGCTGATGGCCAAGACAAATGCCAAAAAGCGGTACTTTGGCCTTAATAAATTCACGGATGGCTTCGATGGCATAAGCGCAGGGAGCAGGATCGCCAGGGCCATTTGACATAAACACGCCATCGGGATTCATAGCCAGTACTTCAGCAGCCGGGGTGGTGGCAGGGACCACGGTCAGGCGGCAGCCTAAGTCCACTAAAATGCGCATGATGTTACGCTTGCAGCCAAAATCATAGACCACCACGTGGTATTTCAGATCCTGCTTTGGAGCATAACCCTGACCTAAGCGCCAGGTGCCCTCACAAAAATCGTAAGTTTTAGGGGTTGTGACTTCCTTTGCCAGATCCATGCCTTTAAGACCGGGGAAACTTTGAGCCAGTTCCACAGCTTTTTCCGGACTGATGGTTGGATCGGTGGTAAGGCAGCCGTTTTGAGCACCCTTTTCACGCAGAATCCGAGTCAGTTTGCGGGTATCTATACCGTAAATCCCGGGACGGCCGTAGTCAGCCAGAAAATCTGACAGGCTCTTTTCGGAGCGGAAATTGGAGGTACAGATTGAAAGATCACGGATTATAAGACCGGAAGCATAGATGCGGTCTGATTCATAATCTTCGCTGTTCGTGCCGTAATTACCGATATGCGGATAAGTAAGAGTGACGAGCTGTCTGGTATAGGAAGGATCAGTTAATATTTCCTGATAGCCAGTCATGGAAGTGTTGAAGACAACTTCGCCGGTTTCGGTAGCGCCCGTTGCGCCGAAAGCCTTGCCCTTAAAGACGGTGCCGTCTGCGAGCGCCAGGATTGCGGATGCTGATACCACAAAAACCCCCCTGATTGAGATGCCAAACACAGACTTATTTCTAAAATTTTAGCTAAAGCCGTTGCGCAGTTGCCCCGGGGGGAGCGCCTGCGTAAAATATCAGAGCCAAGTCTTATCTATTTTAGGAAAATTTGTGAGCTTAATCAAGAAAAATTGAACCAGTCATTTGCACTAAAAATGATGGCTGATTGAAGCTTATTTCTTGTTTTGTATGAACTTTTAGTTCAAGCGTTGTTCTGAAAAGCACTCTTTATCTTAGGACTTAGCTTTTAGAGCTATAATTTGTGTATATGAATGTTCTGATACAGATAGGAAGAAGACTTTGCGCAAGGCAAGGCGTGTTTACAGGATTGCCAGGAAACAAGATAAGGCTGTCCGTCCCCGTCCTTTGTATATTGCCTTTGTTACTTACAGCTTGCTTTGAAACTGAACATGGTGGTGAAACCTCCGGGCAGGAGGTGCGCTATACCGTTAAGGTGGCGCAGGCGCGGTTGGTTGATCTACCCCTTTCCTTTGAACTTAATGGCAGGGTGTATGCCTATGCCCGGGCAGACGTGCGCCCGCAAGTGGGCGGTCTGATCAAGGAGCGGCTGTTTACAGAAGGGTCGCAGGTAAAGAAAGGCCAGCCTCTATATCAGCTTGATGATGCACTCTATCAGGCTGATTATCTTTATGCCAGGGCGCAGTTAAGCAAGGCAAGTGACAACAAGAAACAGGCGCGGCTTGATTATCTGCGCTATCAGGAACTGTTTAAGCATGATGCAGCAAGCCGTCAGCAGTATGAGGACAAAAGGCTGGCCTATGCCCTGGCGCAGGATGAAGAGGAGCTGGCTAAGGCTTCTTTGCTGCGGGCCCAGGCTGAACTTGACTACACCAAGGTCAGGGCTCCTATCTCCGGCACCATCGGCAAGAGTGCAGTGACTCCCGGGGCTTTGGTGACTGCCAATCAGGAAGCGGTTTTAGCCTCCATCATTGATTTGAGCCGGGTATATGTGGACGTGCAGCAGTCTGGCGTGCAGTGGCGGAATTTTAAGCAGGGACTGCTGTCAGGCAGGCTTAAGGCTGATGAAAAGCGGCGGCGGCAGGTTTCCCTCTTTTTTGAAGATGGTTCCCGTTACGCACAAAGTGGCACATATTCTTTGTCTGAGGTTGAAGTGGATGAGAGCTCTGGCAGTGTGACCTTGCGGGCGGTGTTTGACAATCAGGACGGCCTGCTGCTACCGGGGATGGCAGTAAAACTTAACTTCGGGGGGCCAGTATATCCGGATGCGCTGATAGTGCCGGCAACTGCGGTTTCACAGGATACGGCCGGACGATCATTTGTCTATACCATTGAAGCTGATAATACAGTGCAACGCAGGCAGGTACAGCCTTTGTTTTTAACTGAGCAGGGCTGGGTGATAGCAGAGGGACTTAAGCCCTTGCAGCAACTAGCCCTGTCAGGAGCGCAAAAGTTAAAATCCGGCATGAAAGTAGCTGTGGAGCAGGAGCCTGGGATGGATGCTGAGGGAGCAGACTCTGCCTACAGGGAAGCTGCTACTTTTGCTCCGGGCGGAGCCGCTGATGTTCAGTAAGTTTTTTATTGACCGGCCGGTACTGGCCTGGGTTATAGCCATCCTGACGGTGATTCTAGGGTTTTTGGTATTACCCACCCTAAAACTTGCGCGTTTCCCTGATATCGCACCGCCTACTATCAGTATCTCGCTGCGCTACCCCGGCGCTTCGGCAGAAACTCTGGAAAATTCAGTGGCACAGGTGGTGGAACAGCAGATGTCGGGCCTTGATAATCTGTTGTACTTTACTACTGAGGTCAACTCTGAGGGGAGTGTCAACCTGCGTTTTTCTTTCGATCAGAAAGTTGATCCGGATGTGGCGCAGATGCAGGTGCAAAACCGCTTTGATATGGCTCTGTCCAAGCTGCCTGACGAAGTGCAGCAAAATGGGGTACGTATCCGCAAAGTCTCTGAGGATGTGCTGCAAAATATAGCCTTTTATTCCACTGATGGTTCCTTAAGCCAGCCGGATATCGGTGATTTCATTGTCTCGGTGTTACAGGATCCGATCTCGCGCGTCAATGGGGTAGGGGATGTTAATGTGCGGGGATCGCAGTATGCGATGCGGGTGTGGCTTGATCTGGACAAGCTGCATTTTTATGCCTTAACTCCCGCTGATGTGGTCAGCGCCATCCGTGGCCAGAATACCCAGATTTCAGTCGGTCAGGTGGGAGCACAGCCAGCGTCTGCAGATCAGCCGCTGAACGTTACAGTGACTTCGCGGCGCATGCTGGAAAAACCCGAGGAATTTGCCAATATCCTGCTAAAGGCTGATCATCAGGGCGGGCTGGTTTATTTAAAGGATGTGGCACGGATAGAACTTGGACGCGAAAGTTATACCGTCTTTGCCAATTACAATCATCTGCCGATGGCATCCCTGGAGATCAATCTGACCGAGGGAGCTAATGCGGTGGATACCGCTGCCCTGATAGCACAGGAACTTGAGCGGCTGCGCCCGCTGTTCCCGGAAAGCCTGGAATACACCATTCCCTATGATACCGTGCCCTTTGTCAAGGCTTCGCTCTTTGAGGTCAGCAAAACCTTAGCTGAGGCCGTGGTGCTGGTTGCCCTGGTGATCCTGCTCTTTTTGCGCGATCTGCGCTCTACCCTGATTGTGCTTATTACCATTCCGGTGGTGCTGTGTGCCTGCATGGTAGTGCTCTTTGCTTTTGGCTATTCCATTAATACCCTGACCATGTTTGCCCTGGTATTGGCCATTGGCCTGCTGGTCGATGATGCTATTGTGGTGGTTGAGAATGTCAACCGTCTGATGTATCGCTTTAACTTAAGCCCATATCAGGCAGCAGTGCGTTCCATGCAGGAAATAGCCCCGGCATTGTTCGGAGTGGGGCTGGTCATTGCAGCCGTATTTGTGCCCATGGGCTTTTTCGGCGGTGCGGCGGGCAATATTTACCGGCAGTTTGCCGTGACCATTGTCAGCGCCATGTTAGTTTCCATTGCGGTAGCTCTGATTATCTCACCTGCTCTATGTGCCACCTTGTTGCGCCAGCGTTCTAAAAATCCACGCCGACGCCTGAAGCGCGGATTGCTTTCTGCTTTTGATGATGTCTTTGCCGGGCTTTCAACTGGCTATGAACGGGCCGTGCAGCTGGCTCTTTCTTTTAAAAAGCTGTCCTTAGGGAGCCTTTTATTGATGACATCGCTGTGTGCCCTGTTGTTCCGCCTGATTCCGACGTCCTTCCTGCCGGTGGACGATCAGGGGATTTTGAGCGTCCGGATCACCTTACCGCCAGGTTCTACCGTGGCACAGACTGAGGCGGTCGGACTTAAGGTTGAGGATTATTTCTTAAGTGAGGAGAGTGAGTTTGTAGAAGGGATTATGCTGACCCTGGGCAGGGGATCTGGTGGTGCTTTTGGTCAGTCTGCTGCTAGCGCCTATGTCAGGCTTACTGACTGGGAGGACAGAATTGACTATGGCGGCAGTGCCCAGGAAATAGCCGCCCGCGCCAAAGCTTATTTTGACACTATCCCGGATGCTCTGATTACGGTATCGCTGCCAAGCTCCATCCGCGGCATGGGTGGCTCAGCAGGGTTTCAAGTGCAGGTACAAAATCTGATGGGCAATGATCACGCAAGTTTTATGCGCGATCTTGCCGAGATTATTGAGACCGCCAATTTAAGTCCTGGGCTTTACAATGTCCGCACCTCTGCCTTGGCCGATGCCCGGCAGCTTAATGTGGTGATAAACGATCCCCTGGTCAGGCTGTATGATCTTGATTCTCAGGAGGTCAATGAAAATCTCTCCATTGCTTGGGGCGGGCGTTATGTCAATGATTTTATTGATCGGGGGCGCATTAAAAAAGTTTATGTCCAGGCCGATCAGCAGTTTCGCTCCCTGCCTTCTGATCTGAACCGGCTATATCTGCGCAACAGCCAGGGAGAAATGGTGAGTTTCAGCTCAGTGGGTGAACATCAGTGGACATTCGGGCCGCAGCAGTTAAACCGCTTTAATGGTATTGCCTCTGTTCGCCTGGAAGGAGAAGCTGCACCGGGGATCAGTTCCGGTCAAGCCATGCAGGAGATCGCCCGCATTATCAGTGCACACCACGGGCATTATAGCTATGCCTGGTCGGGAGCATCCTATCAGGAACAACTGACTGGCTCACATACTGATTTTCTGTTTCTGATCTCTGCCGTCATTGTGTTTTTGTGCCTGGCTGCACTCTATGGCAGTTGGAGCATTCCCCTGGCCGTGATCATGATAGTGCCGGTAGGGATATGCGGTGCCCTGGCTCTGGTATTTCTACGGGGCATTGAGAATGATGTGTATTTACAGGTAGGTCTGCTGACCACCGGTGGGTTGGCTGCCAAAAACGCTATTCTGATAGTGGAGTATGCCCAGCAATTTAGGCAGCGCGGGCGCACTTTGCTTTGTGCTGCCAAAGCTGCCGCTGCCCTGCGCCTGCGGCCTATTGTGATGACTTCGGCTGCCTTTTTGTTAGGTATTCTGCCACTGCTGTTTGCAGATGGTGCGGGAGCGTCCAGCCAACAGTCTATTGGAACCGGAGTGTTGGGCGGAACCCTGAGTGCCACCGTTTTTGGTACAGTGTTGGTGCCGGTGTTCTTTGTCTGCGTCGGCCTGGTTTTTGATACTAAGCTGCGCCGCCGTGCTCTGAACTTTAGGCGCCAGAATAAGGCATAAATCCTGAAATCAGACCATTTTCTGTGCTATGCCATAAACTTAACTTTTCTGCCTGCAGCAAAGACTGCTACAATGAAAGTGAGCGCAGGTAGCATTTTGTTTTTCAAGCGCTTGTGGCAATTTTGATTGATCCTGTTGGACAGCAATAAGGGGCAAAGGGGCAGCAGATGAATATGCCGGTACGGATACGCCATGACAGCAGCCTATCTGCTGGCCGTGCGCTGTGCGCCGCTGTGCTGGCCTGCTGCTGTTTGCTGATGGCCGGATGTTCCTCTTCTGATGAGGAGTTGATTGAAAAGCAGGCTTCCGTAGTCACCGATCCAGTTTCTTTTTCCGTGCGCGGGATCAGCGGTGAGCTGTCATCGAATGTGCTCAATACCTTAAATGCGCTGCCTCCCATTTCTAAAAAACGGGTCTTTGTGTTTGGCCGTGAGCTTAGGGAAAAAACTGAACAGGCCTTGCGTGCTTTTGGATACTATCATCCTAAGATTGAGATTAAATTGCCTGATCGCAAGAATGATCAGGCGCGCACGGTGGAGCTTGAGATAGATGCCGGTAAGCCTCTGTTTATCCGCTATTGCACGGTATTGGTCTTAGGTGAGGGCTCGCGCTATAAGATTTTTCATGAACTTCCAGAAAGGAGCGGCCTGCGCTCTTACAGCCGTTTAAATCATGGTGCTTATGAGGATTTAAAGAAAGAGCTGCAGGATACAGCCCTGTCCATGGGATTTTTTGATGCCAAGATGGTGTCTGCGCGTATTCTGGTGCATCAGGCACAGAATATGGCAGACGTGGAGCTTATCTACGATACCGGCAGGCGCTATCAGTTTGGTGCGATCCGCCCTTATGATCAGAATACAGAAAAGTTGCTCAAACCAGCAGCCGGGCTGATGATCATTGATGAAGGGCGCCCTTATTCGGCAGCTCTGCTCAATGAGTACATAGCTTCATTAAATAAGACCAATTATTACCGCTCGGTGGATATAGTACCGCAGGTAAAGGATGCGGTGGATTACAAGGTGCCGATTGATGCGCGCCTGGAGCGTAAGTCCAATAACCTGATGCGCCTGGGTGCAGGCTTCTCCACCGATGAGGGACCGCGGGTATTATTTGAATGGGATAAGCCGCTGTTAAATGAGTCCGGGCATTCGTTGTCCACTCAGGCGCAGATCTCGCAGTTAACCCAGGATGCGCAGATTGTCTATAAGATCCCAAGGCGCGATCCGAACCTTGATTACTATTACATCAACGTAGCGCAGACCCATACCGATTTTAATGACACGCTCTCAGACAGATCCCATCTGAGCTTTCATTACGTTGCCAACCGCACTGGAGTGTGGCGGCGGGATTATTCACTGCGGGCAGAATATGAAGATTATGAGCAAGGATCTGAAGTGGGCTATGCCTGGAATTTAATGCCGGCATTGATGCTCTCGCGCCGCGAAAGTTCAGGTGGTTTTGACCCCAAGCGCGGATACAGCATTAATTTTGAGGTATTGGGAGCAAGTTCTGCCATTTCAGACTATACCTTTGCCAGGGCCATGGGAACCTTCAGGGGGGTGATCAGTCCCACAGCCAATACCCGGCTGGTGATGCGCCTGCAGCAGGGTGCGCTGATAGGTCCTGCCGCGCAAGCGGTGCCGCCATCACTGCGCTTCTTTGCTGGCGGTGATCAGTCTATCCGTGGTTATGGTTATATGGATGAAGCTCCACGTAATAGTGGTGGCCTGAAGGGCGGGCGTTATCTGACCACCGGCAGCCTTGAATATCAGTTCCCCTGTGGGATTGCCAATTCACGTTTAGCGCTGTTTGTGGATGCCGGTATGGCCACTGACAGTTATAGTGATTATCAGGATGATCTGCTGTTTGGACCTGGCTTTGGTTACCGCTATGTTTCCCCCTACGGTACAGTACGGGTAGATCTAGGCTTTGGGGTGGATAAAGATCCCACTGATGTGCGCTTGCATTTTGCCTTTGGGCCGGAGTTCTGATGAAAAGATCCGGGAAGCATAAGCAGCAAAGTAAGGTTGTCCAACAGCAAACACAAGGGCAGCAAGTGACATCATCAGTTCTGTCCTTGCAACAGCGCCCGCGCCCGTTGCTGTGTCGGATCTTTAAATGGACAGGCCTGGTGGGCTGTGGCTTGCTGCTGGTGTTGTCGCTGGTGCTGTATTACCTGTTATTTACTTTATCCGGTGCCCAACAGGCACTGCGCCTGGCACAGCGTTTTACCGCAGGGGTGGTAGTTATAGAGGCCAATATTACAGGCGGTTGTGTATGGTCTGGGCTTGACCTGGAAAAGGTACGGGTGCAGGTACCGGGCGTGGTTCAGGTCGATGCCGCAGCCCTCAGCCTGTCCTATGATCTGCCCTCTGCCCTGATCCGCGGCACTTTCCGGGCTGAGCTGATAGAGTCCAGGCAGCTTAGCGTGGAGCTACTGCAGCGCGGGGAGCTGCAGCCTGCTGAACCTGAGCCTGCAGCTGAGGATGTTGCGCCAACGCAGGCAGCTGCCCCATTCAGGCTGCATTTTCCGCTTACCTTGGTGGTAGATAAGCTGAAAGTGAGCGATTTTGCCTATTTAAGCCCGATAGTTGACGTTAAAATCAAGGATTTTACGGCGGCACTGCAGGCGGTGGATGATACTGCCACCATGACGGAGGCTGAAGCTGAGCACCTGAGCGTGCATTTAAAGGATGACAGTTATCCTGCGGTGGCAAGTGAAGCTTTGGCTGTCCGTCTTGCCGCCATCGCTCAGGGCAAGGAAGCAAAACCCTTTGTTGATCCAGCTGAGTCTGCCCGGGCGCAAAATCCACCCAAGCCCAATAATGTAACGGGTTTTGATGGTGGTGACGGGAAGATTGAGCTGCTGCCCACGGTGTTTTTGCCCCTTGATGTAAGTGTGCTGAACCTTGAGGTTAGGGATGGGCGGTATTATCAGGCAAGCTTTGATACCGGACGGACTGATTATCTTAATTTAAGCGCCACCTGGAAAGGTACGCATTTAAGCGTGCTCAAGCTTGCTGCCGTACACCCGCAGGGGGAGGCGGTGATAAGCGGCAGCATGGATTTTAAGGATTATTTCCTCCTTGATTTTAATCTCAGTGCAGCTGGCAGCATCAGTGAACAGAACCGTCAGTTTTTAGGTGGCTTGCTGTATGGACTGCAGGGACGGGCTAAGGTTTCAGGACCGCTTACTGACTTAAATCTTGATCTACAGCTGTTAAACCCTAAGGATACACAGATAAAGGCCAGGCTTAACTGTCTGTCCTCGCTATTGCCCCTTGAGGTGCAATTAAGCTCACCTGAGCTTACCTATCCTCTTTTTAATGTCGGATCTCCTGAAGCCCTGGCCCGAGATCTCAATCTCAAGGCCAGCGGTTCCTTGCAAGAAGGCCTCAACAGTATGCTGCAGGCGCAGCTTACAGGTTTTGGTTTTGAGGATTATGCAGTCGATTTTGCAGGTAAGGTAAGTTTGGATCAGCTCAGGATTGATAAGCTTGATCTGGATGGTGCTTACCGGCACTCAGAGCTCAGTGCTAGGGCTCAGGGTATTTTAAATTATGGCTCTGAGCTCTCGTATGCAGGATTTTTACAGCTTGAGTCATCTGATGGCTCAGCCCTGCTGCCACAGCTTGCAGGGGCGCTTGCCTGCAGAACTGAGTTTAAGGCAGCCCTGAGCTTACCTCAGGGCACAGAACAGCAGCTTAATGTCAGCCTCAATGTGCCTGTGCTGGATGCATCCTTCTTCTTAAATGGGATCAGGTCGCAGCTTGATGCCAGGCTGGTTGAAGGTTCATTAAGCGAGGGCTTTGCCCTTGAGTCATTAAATTTCACCCAGGGACAGAATCAGCTGCATTTTACCGGGCAGATCGCTCCTGCTGGAGGCTCTGCGGTTAAGGGGATGCTGGCAATCAGTGATTTTTCATTGCTAGTGCCCGGACTTGAGGGGGATTTAGATGCCAGTGTTGAACTTGCAGGGGCGCTTGATGACTTTACGCTGCGGTTCAATGGACACTCAGATCGGATCAGATCCGGTAATTTCCGCATGTCCAAACTGTCATTTGATGGGGCGCTTAGAAGTTCTGATGAGCGCTTTGCGCTGACCGCACTTACCGAGCGCATCCGTTTTGCCCAAGGGCTCAAGCCGGCGCGGCAATGTGCGCTTGATTTTTCAGGAGTGTTTTCTGATCACGAGCTTAGCTTTATCTGTGGTGGCGAAAATCGGATTTTTATCGGTGCCCATGGCACCTATCTCAAGGAGGAACGCACCTGGCAGGGGGCGTTGCAAGAACTGTTTTTCAACTCTGAGCTCAGCGGTTCGGTGTCTTTAGCTGAGGCGGTGGACATATCCCTTAATCTGGCTGCCGGATCTGGGGAGATCTCGCCCTTTACCTTGCGCACAGATGCCGGCACCATGGAAGTGGGCCACACTTCCTATAGCGCAGATTCGCTGCATACCAGCCTGAGACTTAATCAAGTTGACTTGAAGTCCCTGAATGATCTGTTGCCTGAAGGGGTCAGGATGTCAGGACCAGTGGAAATGGATTCCACCCTAAGCATTGAACAAGGCAGACCCGATCTGCAGCTTAATCTTTCAGCTGCCAATGCCCGTATCTTTGCCAAAGGGGTACCGTTGTTTTTTGATACCTTGAAATTAACGAGCTCGGTCAAAGCACAGCAGGCAGAGGTAAATGCGCAGTTGCAGCTTGCTCATCAGCGTGGCAGTGCCAGCCTGGATGCACGGATATCAGACCCTCTGGGCAGCAAGCGCCTCAATGGCAATTTCAAATTAAACGATTTGGATCTGTCCTTGTTCATGGGGGTAGGTACCCTGTTCAATGATCTGCAGGGCAAAGTCAATATAGACAGCACCTTGCGCGGCAGTGTGACTGAGCCGCTACTGTTTGGCAGCATCAGTGCAGCGGGCAGTGCCGAGCCACGTTATGACGTGGGACAGATTGACAGTTTTGATCTGAAGTTGAATACCCATGGCCAGCAGGGGGATCTTACTGGTTATGTTGGGCTTAATTCTGGGCGCATTAATTTAAATGGTGTGCTTAACTGGGCGCAGGGCGCTGATGGGCGGCTGAATATTACGGCCTCACGCTTACCTGCTTTCCTGATGGGGTTTGGCCAGGCTTTTGCCGATATAGACGCAGATGTAGAGTTCAACGATTACTACAAAGTTTCCGGCAAGGTTGAGGTTCCGCAGGCACTGATTGCCGTAAGCTCCCTGGGATCAGGCGGGATCACTCCTTCTGAAGATGAGATTTTAGTGCCGGAGGATGGCACTTTGGCACTTATCCGGGAGAGCAGCCGCCCGTTGCCTGGGATCATTGATCTGACTTTAAGCCTGGGTAATGAGGTCAGGGTAGATACTATGGGACTTACGGCCAATGCTATAGGCAACTTGCGTCTTAGCAAGGAGCTTTCCGAGCCTGAGGTAAATGCACAGGGCAGTATTGCACTGATTGATGGCAAGGCTGATCTGTACGGTCATCACTTTATTGTCAACCGCGCCCTGGCCGCCTTTAATGGGCCAATAGCCGATCCATCCCTGGATGTGGAAGTAATAGCAGATCCTTCAGAGATGGAGGATAATGTGGAGGCAGGGGTTCGGGTCAGCGGCGATGCCAGTGCACCGCAGATTGCGCTGTTCTCCAAGCCCTCCATGTCGCAAAACGAGATCATGTCATACCTGCTTTACGGACATGGCCTGGATAAGAACACCAATTTAAATGAGGGCAGTAATGCCAGTATGCTGGTAGGACTGGGGGTAAGCTCAGCCAGTGGGCTGGTCAATTCCCTGGTGGGGGCTTTTGGCGTGCAGGATGTGCAGGTGAATGCCACTGGCTCTGGCGAGGAAACGCAGGTTCAGGTGCAGGGTTATATTACCCGCCGGATTAGGGTGGGCTACGGCTACGGTGTATTTAATGCAGTAGGTGAATTTAAACTGCGCTATGAGTTCATGCGCAGGCTTTATGCAGAATTTGTATCCTCAGTGGATCAGGCGGTTGATCTGATTTACAGTTTTGAATTTTAGAGATTTTCTTTATTGTATCCGCCTTATTACAGCATGGGTTGTCACTTGTGGGCATTGGTTGACAGTGCGCTCGCTTCAGTTACAATGCTGCCTCAGCAGTAGTAATCAATAGATATAGTTATAGTGCCGCTTGGCTTAAATAAAGATGGAGCTTTAACTGTGCAGGACTTGTGCTGTTTTAGTATTGCTCAGTAAGCTTTTTGTATGCGGTTCTGTTTTAAGAGGCTTTTCTTTGAAGAACAGTCAGATTCAGCATGTCGATGGCAGCGTAAGTTTGGTTGAACGCAGTCATGAAATAGAGTTTGCAGATTTAAATTTAACTTTCGGTAAGCCGCAGTTTAAGCTGACCTCTGAGCTTAAGGGCAGATCGTTTGCCAGCTTGCAGCTGCGGGCTAAAAATGCAGTCAGGGCGTTGTTACGTTCAGCTGATGAAAAGTTGCTTTTGTTATGCGGCAGTAACCGGGTCGATCAATTAAAAGTAGCTGCTGCCTTAGTTCGGGAACTGGGAGCGGCCGCACCAGTCATGGCTGTTGCCCCCTCTAAGACTGAACTGTTCGGAACTGCGGCAAAACATGGATTAATGGCAGGTTCAGGCGTGCTGCTGTTGCCATGTGATTTGCTGTGCGATCATCCGGCTTGGATCGGCAGGCTAGATGCAGCCTTACGCGCTAATGAGGCACTGAAGGTAATCCTGTGTGGCGATGCTGCAAGTTGTGCAGATTTGTCATTGCTCTGGCCTGCGCTTGAGAACTCCATGCACGCCGATTTGGTGCTGGAATTTCCGGCTGCAGGGGGCATTAATCTGCTCGGTGAACTTCTCGCCTCCTATCAGAAACAGCGTGGATTCAAACCTTTTGAGGTTGAAGCTGTTGATTTGTTGTGCCGCTGGGCCGCAAGACAAAGCGGAGATCGGCGCTGGTTAGGTATTCCGGAACTTAAATTGCTTTCCCTTGCTAGTGAAGCCAATTTTTATGCAGGAACCAGGGAAAGTGTGGGGGCAAAGCAAGTGGCTAAGGCTTTGGCAGCTACTGATTTCCGGGTCAATTTTCTGGCTGAGTCAGAGTTGCGCGAGCACCGTGACCGGCAACTTTTGATCTCTACACAGGGGGCAGCTGTGGGGCAGGTCAACGGTTTGTCGGTGATTGAGACCTATGGTTCCTCCTATGAATTTGGTGAGCCGGTACGTATTACCGCGACTTTGCGTGCCGGAGGTGAGGGGGACGTGATAGATATTGAGCGCAAGGCTGAGCTGGCCGGACAAATTCATGCCAAGGCTATGATGATTATCAATGGCTACCTGACTAAGGAATTTGGATCTGAACAGCCATTGCCGGTTTCGGCAAGCCTGGTGTTTGAGCAGTCTTACAGTGAGATTGATGGTGACAGTGCTTCCCTTACCGGTTTATGCGCCGTGTTGTCCTGTCTTGCTGCAGTTCCGATCCGCCAGGATTTGGCGGTGACTGGGGCTGTAGATCAGTTTGGACACGTACAGCCGGTCGGCGGGGTCAATGAAAAGGTGGAAGGCTTTTTCCGGGTCTGCAGGCTACATGGACTTAGCGGCTCGCAGGGGGTAGTGATCCCGGAGTCCTGTGTCAATCAGCTGGTACTGCGCCCGGCTGTAGTCAAGGCGGTACAGGACGGACGTTTTCATATTTATACAGTAACCCATGTGACTGATGCCATCAAGCTTTTAACTACGCTCCCCTGGGGTAGCCGCGAGGAAGAGGGCAGCATCTGCGGACGGATCTATGCGCGCCTTGCTGAAATCGGTTTAAACGGTCATCCTGAAAAGCCGTGGTGGAAGTTCTGGGCTTAGGTTTTGCCTGCCCGCGCAATTTTCCCTGTGTAATGGAGGCGGTAAGCTGCTAGGCTGACCGTCAGCATGCCGGTTTTAGCCTCTGCTAATGCACATATATACAGCCAGCGCTCATTGCTCTGTCTGTATTTGCCATAAAGGTACGGTGTCCTTAGTATACACATGATTTTTATTTAATGCCGCTTTGCACCCGCGTTTTACCCACTAGTAAACACTGTCCTTGGTTGATACACCTAATTTACTATTATTCAAGCCTTTTTTATGTGGGTTCCTTCATCTTGTTTT
>CALXOT010000108.1 GCA_944390085.1 uncultured Succinivibrionaceae bacterium | reverse complement strand
TAAGAAGGGCAGGACTTGCCCGGATGGCCTGTCAAGCGAACCTCGTCGGAGGTCGGCAGCAGGAACCCGCCGAAGCTGATAACAGTAGCACTATTGTTGTTTAGCAGCAGGAGTTCCCGGCTTTTATGCTGGGGAGGATGTCAAAAGTAATATTAACTGCAATTTCCGCATGCTAACTGCCGTGTAGATTTGTTTTCAATGCGAGATTTTGCAGCACAAACTTACTGTGTCATTAAGTTACGTATTATTTGGGCAACAGTGCCCGCTTTGCTTTAAATAAGGTATGTTTTCATGCAGCCAGATCTAGCCGCGATACATCAGGAACTTGATTTGCCTCCGTCGCCGGAGGAAATAAAACAGGCATTGAACCAGGAACTATTTACGGTACAGGATGTAGTACGATACTGTGTTTCTTGCTTTTCTGCTCACCATATTTTTGTTGGACATGGTACAGATAATTACTGGGATGAAGCCTTGGAAATAGTGCAGGCAGTTATGCATCTGCAGCCGCCATGTGATGACAGCACCTTATCTTCAAGACTGACTAATAAAGAGCGTGGCCTTATCTCCAGAATTATTTGTAAACGCATATTCGAACGTTTGCCTGTTCCCTATCTTACCCACCGCGCCTTTTTCTGTGGACACGAGTTCTATGTGGATGATCGGGTTATTATTCCGCGCTCTCCTATCGCTGAATTAATTGAGCAGGGCTTCAGTCCTTATCTTGAACGCAATCCTGATCGGGTCCTTGATATGTGTACCGGATCCGGATGCATTGCGATAGCCATTGCATTGCATTTTGGTGAAGATACAGAGGTCGATGCGGTAGATATTTCAGAACAAGCTCTTGAAGTGGCGGCCATCAATATTTCCGGCTATGGTCTTGAAAACCAGGTTTTCCCGATAAAAAGCGATCTTTTCAGTGCCTTACCTGAAGGTGATAAATATGATCTGATTGTGGCAAATCCTCCTTATGTGGATGCACAGGATCTTAGCGAAATGCCTGATGAATATCGCGCTGAACCAGCTTTAGCCCTTGGTTCAGGTGAAGACGGTCTTAATTGTGCCAAACGGATCCTGGCCAAGGCCAGCGATTTCCTGGATGACGATGGTGTTCTCATCATGGAGGTGGGAAATTCTGCTGAAGCGCTGATAGATGCCTTTCCACAGGTTCCTTTCCATTTCATTGACTTAAAAAAGGGTGGCACCGGCGTGTTCCTGTTAAGTGCAGAGCAGCTTAAAGCTTACCGCGATCTTTTTGCACATGCAGCACAGGAGATTTGAGATGAGCGCAAACAGCTTTGGGCGTAACTTTACCGTAATTACTTGCGGGGAGAGCCATGGCCCTGCCTTGGGGGCTATTGTTGATGGTTGTCCTCCTTTAATTGAGCTCTCTGAGCAAATGCTGCAGGCTGATCTGGATCGCAGGCGCCCAGGATCTACCCGTTATGGGACTCCACGTAATGAGCCAGACCGGGTGCGCATTATTTCAGGCGTGTTTGAAGGGCACACCACCGGCACTCCGATTGGCCTTATTATTGAAAATACAGCTCAGCGCTCGCAGGATTATACTGAAATCATGAACTCCTATCGGCCGGGGCATGCGGATTTTACCTATGATAAAAAGTACGGTATCCGCGATTACCGCGGCGGAGGGCGTTCTTCAGCACGGGAAACTGCGATGCGTGTGGCTGCCGGTGGTATTGCCAAGCAGGTATTGCGCCAATTGTTCAATGTTGAAATAGCAGGCTGCGTTACCGCAATCGGCCCAATTCAGGCGGCTAGCTTTAATGCACAAGAAGCGCTTGCAAATCCCTTTAATTTTGCAGATCCTTCTAAACTTGAAGAGCTGGGGGCTTATATTGATCAATTGCGTGCAGAGCATGACAGCTGTGGTGCAGTTGTGGAGGTGCGAGCCAGGGGAGTGCCTGCAGGATGGGGCAGTCCGGTATTTGAACGCCTGGACGCCATCATAGCGCAGGCCATGATGTCCATTAATGCTGTCAAGGGAGTAGAGATTGGCGATGGTTTTGCCCTGGCGCAACTGCGCGGTACACAAGCGCGAGATGAAATGGACAAATCCGGCTTTATGTCAAATCACGCAGGCGGGATCCTGGGGGGCATCAGCTCAGGACAAGAGATTAAGGTTCGTCTGGCGCTCAAACCTACTTCTAGTATCCTGACCCCTGGGCGAAGTCTTGATCGCTTTGGCAATGAAATTGCGGTTGTGACCCGCGGCAGGCATGATCCTTGTGTTGGGATCCGCGCTGTGCCTATAGCTGAAGCCATGCTGGCTTTAACTTTGGCAGATGCTGCTTTAAGCCAGCAAGCACAATGCTCGCTCAAACCGCAGGATGGTGCTTAAAGCAAGTTCTTGAAAAGCCGGCAAACTAAAAGCTTTTTCTCTTTTTCTGCAGCCGGCTCTTTTTTACCTATACTTATATCATCAGTGAGAGTTGTGCCAAACAGCGGTTAACATCGTCTTACTATTTTAGTTTAGTAACTTATTCAGAGGAGTGACAGAAGATTATGAATTGCCTGGAGGTTTTGTTTAAGCATCAGAGTGTGCGGCATTTCAAGCAGCAACCCTTAAGCGAAGAGCAGGTGCTCAATATAAAAAAAGCGATAGTACAGACTTCAAGTGCTTGTTTTTATCAGATTTGTACTACCATCCGTATTACTGATCGCAGCATGCTTGAAGCTATCGGAGCAATTTCCGGGGGTACCATGAAGATAGCTAAAGCCCCTGAGTTTTGGATGTTTTGTTTGGATTTTACCAAGCTCCGCCGAGCTGCCAGCCTTCCGGACCCGGTACCTTTTGATATTTTCTTTCATGGTATCAATGACTGCTCAATGGCCTGTCAGAGTGCACTTACTGCAGCTGAAGCCCAGGGGCTTGGTGGTGTAGCAATCGGTGGTTTTAAAAACCGCATCATCGATATCAGTAAGATGTTACAGCTGCCTAAATATGTAGCTCCGGTTTTGGGGCTGGTGATTGGAGTTCCAGATGAAGTGTACAGTGAGCCGCAACAAAAACCTCGCCTGCCAATGGACTGGCTGATTATGGACAATGTGTGGCATGATCCTTTTGACGCAGATGTCTTTGAAGAATATAACCAGCAGTTTAAGGCATATGCGGCTGCAAGAACCAGCTCCAATCAGCCTAAGGATTGGAGGCAGGCCTGTCAGGCCATGTTGTCAAAACGCAATCCCAATGTAGATCCTTTAATTAAATTTTATGAGGAAAAAGGTATTTCTTTTGCCTGAAGTTAAGTCGCCCAACGCTTATCCATAAATTTTAGATACCAGCATAAGAGCCTTTGCCAGAAAATTTCAGGCTCTTGTGCTAAGAAAGAGCATAACACTTAAATTTGTATTGCCGCAGATGGCTTTTTCGGAGGGGTTATGATTGAGAGGCGGCAGAAGCAGATCCTCGATTATTTGAAACTGCATAATCTGGTTACGGTGGAGGAACTTTCCTCTATTTCCGGTGTATCGTCCGCTACCATCAGGCGGGATTTGGTACGTCTGGATAAAAGCGGACTGGTATATAGGGTGCATGGCGGGGTATCTTTAAACCGCTTTGTCCAACAACAGCCAAGTACCTCAGAAAAGGTGGCTCAACATCATGATGAAAAAAGCCGCATCGGTGCCAAGGCGGCAGCTCTGGTAAAAAATGGTGATTCTATTGTGCTTGATGCAGGCACCACTACCCTGGAGATAGCCAAGAATCTGCAAGCAGAAAACCTCACGGTGATCACTCCAGATCTGCACATAGGGCTTTTTCTGACTACCATGGGGCGGTATAGGGTGATAATGATCGGCGGTCCCGTGGATAATAAAAGTCAGTCCTGCATCGGAAATGACTGTGTGTCGATGTTTTCACACTTTTGCCCTAATCTTGTATTTGTGGCATGCAATTCATTTATGTTAAGCACTGGTATTACGGCTCCAACATATGATAAATGCCAGGTCAAAAAAGCTTTGTCTGCACTGGATGCGGTGAAAGTTCTGGTGGCAGACAGCAGTAAATACGGACTGTCAAGCTTGTACAAAGTATGTCCGCTTGATGTGTTTGACCGCATTATCTGTGACAAGGGGTTGGATAAAAGGGCTTTGCAGGAACTCAACTCTCTGGAAAGGACTGAATTGCTTTTAACCTGAAACAGGTTGCAAACCAAGGTGTATTTATTTGAACCATAGAAAAAAGCAGGCATATAGCCTGCTTTTGATTAGGACTATTTATTTAGAACCAGACTAAATCCAGGATAAATACCTCTACCACACCAATGGCCCAGGCGATGGTGGTGGTGACTGACCAGACCATCATCTGCTCCTTAACTTCGCTGACGCCTAACATGCGGTTTACTACCCAGAACATGGAATCATTGAAGTATGAGAAGAACAGTGAGCCGACGCAGCAGGCGATAGCTCCTAAAACCGGATCCACGCCAGCGGCGATTACGATGGAAGCAGAAATACTTGCTGCAGTGGTCATGGCCACTGTTCCAGAGCCCTGGATGAAGCGCATCACGGTTGAAATTGCCAGCGGCAGAATGATGATAGGAATGCTGGCTTCAGCCATACCATTGGCGATGTAGTTACCCAGGCCTGAATCCTTGATGATCTGACCTAAGGCACCACCGCCACCGGTTACCAGCATGATAATGCCGGCAGAAGCCATGCCCTTTTCCATCTCTGCTAAGGCGGTCTTGCGATCAAGACGGCGGGCTAAGGTGAAGATGGAGATTAAAAGGCCGATGCCCACAGCGATAATCGGCTGGCCTAAGAAGATCAGGTAAGCCATTACACCGTCAGTGGCACCAAAGGCTACTGAAACTGTGTTGATTAAGATGAGCAGGATTGGTACTACCAGCGGAGCAAAAGACTCCATGGTTCCTGGAATATTGGACAGATCCTGTTTGAGCAGGGAGGTAAAATCCGGCTCGCAGTAAGGAACATCTACAATCTCACCCTTTTCATTGGGTATACGGAACAGCTTCTTGGGGATGTAGCACTTGGCATAGATGAGGCAGCCGATGGTCATCGGGATGGATAACACCAGGGTAAACAGGATAAACTGTCCGACGTCAATGCCGAAGATGCCGCATACACCTAAAGGACCGGGAGTAGGCGGAACCATGGTGTGGGTAACCACCAGGCCAGCACCCAGCGCTACGCCTAAACCTATTACTGATTTCTTTACTGCCTCAGAAATTGCCTTGGCAATTGGTGACAAAATCACGAAGCCTGAATCGCAGAAAATAGGGATGGATACAAAGAAACCGGTTAATGCCATGGCCTCTTCTTCACGTTTCTTGCCGAAGAGATTAAGGAAGGTGAAAGCCATGCGCTTTGCTGCACCGGTTGCCTCGAAAATCTGCCCCATGATCACGCCAAAGCCGATAATGATGCCGATGCTGCCGAGGGTTCCTCCAAAGCCTGAAGTAATCGAGTTAACGATGCTCACAGTCTTACCGTTGATTACGGTGTTTGTCAGTGGCATGCCACCGATAACGCCGACTATAACGGTACACAAGATCAAGGCCACGAAACTGTGGATCTTGGTCTTAAGGATCACGTAGATGAGAAAGACAATGCCGATAAGCAGGCCTATCAGCATGCGATCTCCGCTTAATCCTTCTATCATATAACACTCCTTAGACGTCCACTCTGGGCGTCAGATTGTGGTTTTACTACTGCCTAAAGAACGGGGCATACTTAGCGGCCAGCACAATTGCTTCAATCATACTGACGGCGCTGACGATGCCTTTTCCTGCAATGTCAAAAGCGGTGCCATGATCTACGGAGGTACGCAGAATAGGCATGCCATTGGTTACAGAAATGGTGCGCTCAAAATCAAGAGTCTTGGTAGCGATATGCCCTTGATCGTGGTAGAGCGATAAAACCGAGTTGTAGCGGCCGATAGCAGCCTGATGGAATACACTGTCAGCCGGCACCGGACCTGCCACATCGTAGCCTTGCTTTTTCAGTTCCTCGACAGCCGGAGCAATCTCATTGACTTCATCCCAGCCAAACAGTCCGTGTTCGCCTGAGTGGGGGTTCAGGCCAGCCACAGCCATGGTGCCTTCAGTGACGCCTAGGCGGCGCAGGGCTTCAGTGCAGCGCTTGACATAGTCAATAATGCGATCCTTTTTAATCTGGCCCAGCATCTGCAGTAAGGACAGATGGCGGGTCAGGAAGAATACGCGCAAACCACGGGTTTCAAACATGGTCAAAGGATCCGGGGTATTGGTCAGGGCACCAAATATTTCAGTATGTCCGATGAATGGAATGCCTCCTGCGCGCAAAGATTCCTTATTGATAGGGGTGGTTGCTACTGCATCTGCCTCACGCTTGTTGGCAATGTCGATACATTTTTCAATGTAGGCAAAGGCAGCTTTACCGCACATACCATTGACCTTGCCGTAGGCAAATTGAGCCAGATCGACGTTATCCAGATCGATAAGGTTCATGACACCATCGGTAAAGTCTGCTTCACTTACCGCCTTAATCCGGTTGATCTTAAGATCAACCTTGGAGATTCCAATAGCTTTCTCCATGATCTTGGCATCGCCGACAACTACCACGTTAGCGCAGGATTTGACCTCATCACTGACTAAAGCTTTAGCGGTGATTTCAGGTCCCACGCCAGCAGGATCGCCGATAGGGACTGCGATGATAGGTTTGCTCATGTATTTGCTCCTTCTATTTAGAATAAAATCTGTTGTGTTCTGTAAGCTTTAATTAAGAACCATCTCATCTGATTCAGACAGTTCAGATATATAAGCTCCTCTTTAAGTAAGAGATGCATTGTGAAATGGCATTGTTCTTACCTTGGCTTCCGCCTTTGGTGATGATCTGTACCCCCTTGAACGGTCCATCCATGAAACTACCAAAAGCAGCAAGTGGCAGCACTTCGTCATTTAGATCTATTCCGGAAGTCTGTACCTTGCGGCATACGGCTACAGTAATGTCACCGCCACTGCTGTAGATTCCTCTGAAAGCAGGCGCCCTGTCCAGAATGCGGCGGGTGATTTCACCGAAGGCATCATTGATGCGGGCGGTAACATCATCAAGGGAGCAGTGATAGCGTTCAAGGTAGGGGGTGAAATTAATCCGTTTTTCCGGGCTGAGTCCGTCACCGGTTACAGCCGAGACGCTGAATTTTTCATAATTGGCCAGGACTGTGTTGACTACACGCTGGATTTCAGCCTCATGGCGCTCCTCACTTTCAATGAGCTCCACGGTGTTTACCACAATATGATTGGTTTGCTGTGACAGGAAGAACTCGTCTAACTGTACTTTGGCCAAAGGATGTACTGTACCCACTACTGCCAAAATACGTGGTTTTTCGTGCTGTTCCTTCGGTTTGATGGTCTTACGTGTGAGGGTAGCGGTAAATACTCCCGGATCCGTGGCCACAACTTTAAGCCTGGCATTGATACAGGCATCTGCAATTAAATCCAAATCGTCCTGTGAAATACAGTCAAAGTTTAAGATGCGAGCGCCTTCCTTTACTGCTTTAAGCATGGCTGTTGCAAGTTCCTGCGGTCCCTTCATCAGATCCTTTATCAGGAAGGTGTGAATTGGATATTTGCTCTGTTCTTTGATAATGCTTTCTATTTCAGATATTTTGACCGGGGTTTTGGGGTCAATGGCTATGTCTGTTTTGTGCAGTGGCACACCGTTTACTAGCATATAGCCTCCGCATACCACACGGCCGGATGAGGGGAAGGCCGGTGCCAGGATAGCTACATATTCAGAGCCTAGGCAGTCGAGCATGGCGTCAATTTCAGTACCGACGTTCCCGCGCATGGTACTGTCGATGCGTTTGGAGAAAACCTTGACCTCCGGGGTATTGAAAAGCTTGGTACTGTCATAAACGCGTTTGTAGGCTTCTTCTTTGCTTACAGCGCGGCTATCAGTCGGATAGATGACGCAGTCGCAACTGGAGATAAAGTCTGGGCTGAAGTTTTCGGTATTCAGGACAGTGATAGCGCGGTAGTTGAGCTGTTTTAAAAGCACGCCGGTTGCATTACCGCCGGTCAGATCATCTGCGATTACAACACACTGAGGCATGTGGCCACTCCTGTGATTTCATTAATTGCTTTGCTTACACTGTGCGACATTTGTTGCAGTGTATTTATGCTCATACTAGCTCAAAATGAACAAACACGAGCATGGATTTGGATTGCTCTGTGAGAGTTCTCACAAAATATAGTGATTTTATAAGTAATTTAATGCACTAAAAATATGCAATATTATTTTGATATATCACATTAAAATTTTGCAATCCTCGCATGTTGTCTTAATGCTTGCGTTATTTTTTTCATTAAACTGCATAAATGCGCAAAATCGCGCATTTTATAAATGTCCTGTTTTTTGTAGGGATTATGCATAAGCACAATACGATTGTTTTAAAAAGTCCGGTAGCTTTAAGAAGTTTAAAATCAAAATTAAGCACTGTACTTGAGCAAAGTTGTTAAATTTTGTGATAGAAATGATTGCTCAGCCAGGCAGATTGTTTGGAGATATTTATATTGGGGAAGGTCTGGCGGACAAGCTATATGTTCGCCTCTGGAAGTTATCCGGACGCAATAAAAACGAATGACAGGGGCTGTTTATTTTTTAGTGGTCATGGCTGTGAGTGACAGATAATGTATCAGGCGCTTACCACTTCTTTTTGTCACCAAATAACTCGTCAAGCTCTTTTTTATTTTCTTCATTCATGCCGTTTTGCTCTGCTTCGCGGCGGTTGTTTTCCTTAACTTCCTTATCGATGTCATTGAGGATCTGAGTGAGGGTCAGGGCCTTTTCATCAAGCCAATTATCCTTAATCGGGGATTTTTTTATTACCTCAAGTCCTTTTGAAACCAGTTGACGGCAGGATCCGACCTGATGCATACGCTTTAAGTCAAGGGTTCTCTGAATCAGGTTTGAAATGTTTACCTTAAGGACCAACAGCTGCAGCCTGCGATCTTCTTTTTGGCAACTGACTGGATCGACAGGATTTCCGGCACGCATTTCTGTATAGATGATTTTTCTCAGCCTGCGGATCTCGCGCAATTGTGAAACCGCTATAGCGTCATTTTCCGGCGGCCTGAAGGCCAGATCTTCCTTATAATCACGGGTTATTTCGCTGATAAGCCGCTGTTGTTCAATGATCTTTTCATCAATGTGCTTTGCATGGGGATCGCTCTTTAATTTCTTGAGAGCATTTAGGATGCGGTGACGCAAAACCAGAACCAGTACCTTGGAAAAAGGGATCTGGCTTTGATTAAGCAGCAGTTCTTCTGTTTCAGAAATGATGTTACGCGCCTGATTTACCATCATGCGTAGATCAGATTCTCGCCGCGATACATAATCTACATACATGTTGTACATGATGAGCAGAAAGGTCGCGAGGACGATAAAGATTACTGCTACCGTAATAAACATAAGTCTGCCTTGTCTGGTGCAAACAGCTGCTGCCTGCAGGTTCATTTATTAATTGTCGGCAAGATCTGTATAAGCTTGACCATACTTTGTTGCGGCCTGATACCTGCCGCAGATATATAGTGTAGCCCAAATGAGCAGATAAAAGCGGACAAAGCTCTGCAAAATAAGAGCTTATAGCGATATTTTGCTACGCCAGCAGCGACTTTTTTCAAAATTTGTGATGTCAATTGAGCAGGCTGCCGCTATAATTTTTTTAATGGCTCTTACAGGAAGGCTTGTGGAGCCGCCCCTTTTTCATACAAAAATAAAAGGATGTAGCAATAATGACCACCGTAATCAAGCAGCAGGACTTCATTGATTCCATCTATGAGGCTTTGCAGTTTATTTCCTATTATCATCCGCGTGACTTTTTAAAAGCCATGACCAAGGCCTATGAGCTGGAGCAGAATCCTTCTGCCAAAGCAGCTATTGCCCAGATTTTGGTGAACTCCAAGATGTGTGCCATCGGTCACCGCCCGTTGTGCCAGGACACTGGTGCAGTTACCTGTTTCGTCAAGATAGGCATGGATGTGCGCTTTGAAGGCGATATGACCGTGCAGGAAATGGTTGATGAAGGTACTAGAAGAGCTTATTGCTGTGCAACCAATCCTTTAAGAAAGTCTGTACTGATGGATCCGGTAGGTAAGCGTGTCAACACCAAGGATAATTCACCTGCTGTCGTGCACATTGAAATGGTGCATGGCAACAAAGTGGAAGTGGCCATCGCGGCCAAGGGAGGCGGGTCTGAGAACAAGACTCATTTAAAGATGCTCAATCCTTCTGACTCCATTGTAGACTGGATTTTGCATGAGATCCCGCAGATGGGTGCTGGCTGGTGTCCTCCTGGTATTTTGGGCGTTGGCGTCGGTGGCACTCCGGAGAAGTCTGCCATCCTTGCTAAAGAGGCTTTGAATGATCCTATTGATATTCAGGAATTGATTGCTCGTGGCCCTAAGAACGCTGACGAAGAGCTGCGTCTGGAGCTTTACGACAAGATTAACCGCCTCGGTATTGGTGCTCAGGGCCTGGGCGGCCTTACCACTGTGCTGGATGTTAAGGTCAAGACCTATCCTTGCCATGCTGTTTCCAAGGCCACAACCATTATTCCTAACTGTGCGGCAACCCGTCATATCGACTTTGAGCTGGATGGCAGTGGTCCTGCTCATTTTGACCCGCCTTCTTTGGATGACTACCCTGATATTGAGATTGGTGGTGCATCAGGTGAGGTCAAGCGCGTCAATCTTGATACCTTAACTAAAGAAGAAATAGCTACCTGGAAGATGGGTGATACCCTGCTTCTGACCGGCACTATCCTGACGGGCCGCGACGCTGCCCATAAACGCATTTGCGATATGATTGCCAATGGTGAGCCTTTACCTGAAGGCGTTGATTTCCATGGCAAGATGATCTATTACGTAGGACCGGTGCCGGCTGTGGGCGATGAAGTGGTCGGTCCTGCTGGTCCTACTACCTCTACCCGTATGGATAAGTTTGTGGAGACCATGTTATCAAAGACCGGTCTGTTTGGCATGATCGGAAAGTCAGAACGTGGTCCTGCAGCTGTGGAGTCCATCAAGAAGCATGGTGCGGCTTACTTAATGGCAGTAGGTGGCGCAGCTTATCTGGTGTCTAAGGCGATCAAGAGTGCCCGCGTGCTAGCCTTTGAGGATCTGGGTATGGAAGCTATTCACGAGTTCAAGGTAGTGGATATGCCGGTCACTGTGGCTGTAGATTCCCAAGGTAACAACATCCATGCTGTAGGCCCGAAGATCTGGGCTGAAAAGATCAAGGAACTTGATTTCAAGTATATTTGAGCCTGAGATCAGGATTTATATTTTTAACTAATGCCGCGTAATTCCCCTTGCGTGAGCCTGGGGATGAAAGCGGCGGGTGTCGCACATTTTGATCATGTACAATACTCTCTAAGAATTCAGGAACGGGCTTTTTTGC
>CALXOT010000107.1 GCA_944390085.1 uncultured Succinivibrionaceae bacterium | reverse complement strand
AGCCCTAAAGCCAGCCCCTGCGCTGCACTGACAGCAACCCGTACTCCAGTAAAAGAGCCGGGGCCTTGCCCATAGACAATATAGGAAATGTCGCTCAGGCTTTGTCCAGCCTCGTTTAAGACTTCATCCACCATTTTTAGGATAGCAGCTGCATGCTGCTGCTTTTCTGCACTCTGTCTGTAATAGAGCGCAGAGCCTTTCTTTAAGGCAACTGAACAATTTTCGGTGGCACTGTCCAAAGCTAAGATGGAGATCATACTGCAGTCCTGATTAAATGAAGTCCAACAAAAAATTTCTTAAATTCATCCAGGTTGTGACAAAGATGCATCTGCGGTAAAGCATCTATGATCTGCTTGCCATAGCGCGCGGTACAAACGCGCGGATCACAGATAATAAGTCCGCCCTTATCCTGTTCAGTGCGGATCAGCCTGCCCACCCCTTGACGCAGCGCTATTATAGCCTCAGGCAGGCTTAACTGCATAAAAGGGGAACCTCCTGAGTGCTTTAATTTATCAGCCCTGGCCTGTTCAAAAGGATCAGCCGGTGAGGCAAAAGGCAATTTATCGATAATCACTAAGGACAGAGCCTGCCCCGGTACATCTACCCCGGCCCAGAAGGAGGATGTTCCTACTAAAACAGCATTGCCAGCCTTGCGGAACTCATGCATGATCTGAGCATTTGATTTGCCTCCTGCCTGAACTAACACCGGGCGCTTATTCCTGAAATAATCTTCCAAAAATATTGCGCTTTCTTTCAGGCTGCGATGGGAGGTAGTAAGGAAAAAAGCCCCGCCTTCGAGCGTATCTATCAGGGGACAGAGCTTATTTAACAGCTTTTCATTACGCCCTTCGTCCTGTACTGCCGGAAAGTCCCCTGACAGGTAAAGACAAGCCTGCTTTTTATAATCAAAGATACTGTCTACTATCAAGGTGGCAGGTTTCAAGGGCAATGATCCGATATCAAAGGAGAATTTATTAAAATTACCATTGACGCTCAAAGTGGCTGAAGTCATGACAATCCCCGTACCAGAGGACTTCATGAAGGAAAGATCTTTTCCAAAATACGGGCCTATCTCTATCGGGATCAGGGTAAATACAAAGTATTTGGCTTCAATAGTAGCGCAGCAGACATGATTTTCATCCTGCCCCTCTCCTGGTTTATCGCAATTCATCGCTGCAACCAGGCCATCCATCAGTTCCTTAAGTTCTTCTGCAAACTTGGCAAAAAGATCAGAATTAAACTCCCGGTGATCCTTGATAAGCCGGGACAAATGTTTCAGACTACGGTAAAGTTCTGCCATTAAACGGCGGAAATCCTGATTTAACTGCTGCTGTTCTGGAGGTAAAACAGGAGCATAGTTAAGATATTTAAGCTCCAGAAAATTAAGCCGTCCCTGCCTAAAAGACAGATAATCAAGGGCAGCGCTATAAGCACAGCGCAGGTTGATGATGGCATCCTTAAACAAACCGCGCCCGGCAAAACTGATTAAATTAAGCTCACGCAACAAATTATCAGACCAGGACAACAGTTCGCGGGTATCAAATTCCACCGCATAAAAATTGCGCCCGAAGGCAGGCAACATATGGGCCTCATCACAGATGAGGGCATTAAAATTTGGCAAAAACCAGTAATGTTGCTCAAAGAGACCGGATTTAGCCAGTTTTACCGTATCTTCGAGGCTCAGGCTTTGCAGGCTGATATTTTCCCTATCAGCATTAAGCAGTTGCCTTGAAGAAAGGGCGGCAAAGAGCAGGGCGTGATTTATTACTACTATCCGGCTTTCTGCTGCATAACGGCGTGCCTTCAGGGGAAAACAGCTGTCGGCACAATATTCACATTTATCGCCCAAGCAACGTTTACGGCTGACGGTCAGCCGGTCTGCCACCTCGTGCGCAAAGCGTGCGTTCACATCACAAAACGAAGAAGCATAAGGATTTTGCAGCAGCAATTGCTCTTCACTGGCAACATAGGATTCCACTGCTGTTTTCTGTTTGGCTGTCAGTTCGCCCGACAGTACCGCCTGCTTATAGCGGCGCATACACAAATAATTGTTAAAGCCCTTAAGCCCCATAAAGGCGATATCTGTACGGCCAATCTGCTGCAGCAGACGTGGAATATCATGCTTTACTAGCTGATCCTGCAGGGCTTTGGAACCCGTGGAAATAACCACCGTACTGTTATTAATTAAAGCAGGGATCAGGTAGGCAAATGTTTTACCGGTACCAGTACCAGCCTCTGCCAATAATAAATCAGCTTGTCCTAAAGTCTGCAGTACAGCCTGGGCCATCTGCAGCTGACCGCTGCGCTCTCGGAAATATGGCTGTTTCTGTGCTAGTACTCCCTCAGCCCCCAGATAATGCCGTACTGCTGAACCGGGATGATAAAGAGCTTCTTTACAGTCTTTATCTTTACTCCTCTGACAGCTCTCCCGGGCGGGCCTTCCAGTGCCAACCTGTACTACAGCTTGATGTTCTTGTGATAAATCAGGATTTACTGCTACATCAGGCAGCACTGTTCCAGATAAAACTTGAGCACTGGAAGCTGCAGGCAAAGCCTGCAGGTCTACTTCTTTAAAAAAGATTTCTTCGTCTGCATAAAGCTCAAGCGGGCGTGTTGCTATAGTCGTGGAAGATACATCAAGCGGCTTTACATCCTTATTTTCAGATCTGCCAGCAGGTTCTGCACAGCTTGCAGCACTAGCCTGAATCTTGGTTGATTTTGTTTCCTGCAGACCTGAACTTATTTGCCCTTGATAAACGCCCTGAGGCAAATCTGCCGCACTAAGCTTACCCTGTGCAGCCTTTTGATATAAAGAAAAATGAACTGCCTTTCCCGCCGTTCCTTCCTTCATCGACATATCCCCGCCTAAGAGCCTTTTGCCGTAAGTACCAGCATGCGGCAGTCAGAACAGCGGCAGCGTAAAGCAAACAAACGTTTTCCAATCCTTAGTTTAAAACCACTGACTTTGCCTCCGTCCTTTGAGCACAATGCATAATTCTTAATCAGACAGTTACGGCAGACCATCAGCACCTGTTCAGATCCGGTGGACTTTATTTGTGCACCACAGCGCAGATAAAAATCCCGAGATTTTTGGTTGAGAACTAGTCGGCTGTCAACTTCTGTTTCTGGAAACAGCGGCAAAGGATCAGGTAATGCAAAAGCTTTACTCTGCCCATTAGGACGATAAGCCTGAGCCTTAACAAGATAAGCATTAAAGGCCTTGCGGCGCAGCTCATTTAAGGCAGAAACCGGTAAAAAGGCCAGCTCCTCACCAATAATTTCCACTTGCTCTATCAAAAAATCCGGATCTGGACAACGCGCACATTTTTCAGCTATAACCCGTTTAGTCAATGCTTTAGCACTGCCAGGCATATTTAAATCCGTAGCTGCCTGAACTGTTTTTGGCATTGTCAGTTTAAGAGAGGCACTAGCTTGCCGCCCTAATTCATCAGCATAAGTTATCTCACAGCGTTCATGATAAAAACTCACACTAATACATAATGATAACTGACGTTTAGCACTGTCTTTGGCCAAAGTGCTGCGTTCAAACTCAATATCAAGATTTCGTGCGATGGCGCAGCCTGGCTGGATCATAAGGCGTGAGTGCAGCAACAATCGGGCATTTAATCCCTGTTGCTGCACTTCATTTGCCCTGAACCCGGTCAATTCCCCATTCTGGTCAAAAAAGGTAAAGGCATCGCCATTGTGCAGCTCAATCTCCGGCTGGAGCTTCACCCTAAGTTCACTGCCCCGTCCCCGGGGAAAACATTGCAAACATACTGCACATGGTTCACCTACAAATTTCGGACTTTTATCGGCATAGAGATTGTCATTGCTGCCTTGCAGATAGGCTGCAGTAAAGCCACGGTTAAAGGTCTTGCCAGGAGCAGGAACAAAGTTATAGCAGCATCTGCCATGGGAGGAACGGACATAAGCAGGATGCTGCGCAATATAAGAATCAAGCGCTTGCGAAAAAGCTGCACATTGATTTTTCACATAGATCGTATCCTTAAGCCGACCTTCGATTTTAAAGGAACTGATCCCAGCTGCAATCAGCTCCGGCAGATCATAAAGAGCCAGATTGTCTTTCAGGGATAACAGATGTCCTTCTTTTATCACCCTGCCATTGGGGTCTAAAAGTTGCATCGGCAAACGGCAAATCTGAGCACATGCTCCGCGGTTCGCGCTGCGCCCATTTATAAATTCTGATATATAACAAATGCCAGACTGCCCCACACACAAAGCCCCAGCCACAAATGCTTCCAACCGGATATCAGGGCAGGCCTGATGAAAGGCGGCCATTTCCTCCAGCGACAGTTCACGAGGCAATACAGCCTGTGCACAGCCCAAATCCCGGTAAAACTTCAGTTTATCAACATTGTCGATATTACATTGAGTGCTTGCATGTAATTCTATTCCGGCAGGAACATCAAGGGTAAAGACAGCTGGATCCTGTACAATGATGGCATCAATCCCAACTTGAGCTGCAGCGTGGATAAGCTCCTGAGCAGCATTGATTTCTGCGTCATACAGCAATGTATTTAAAGTCAGATGGATCCGTACCCCAAAACGATGGGCATAAGCACATAAGCTCTGTAAATCTTCAAGGCTGTTAGCAGCTGCTGCACGTGCACCAAAAGAAGGCCCCCCAATAAAAATCGCATCAGCACCTGCGGCAATAGCGGCACGCGCGGTTTGAAGATCGCGGGCCGGCGCTAAAAGTTCCAGACTGTGCTGCATTTGATTACCTTTGCGTACAACATGTTTCTGTTTTGGGCTCAGCTATGAATGGTAAAAAGTGTTTTTTTAAGAAAAACAAGCGGATATATTTTTATATAGTACTCTAAATACCGCTTTATGGCTGAAAAAACGGATATTTCGACACCCTTCCAGACCTAAAGGCAGGGGAGTCCTGCTGACAAACAACAACAATAATGCTACTGTTATTGCTTCGAAAAATCCTGCTGCCGCACTTCAAAGGGATCCGCTTGACAGTGCCGGGCAAGTCCTGCCTTTTTTCTTATATTGTGTGCGGCAATAAAAAACGGCAGGATCTGCCCGCCGTCTTTTTGCGTCAGTTTGTCCTATTTCTTATGCAGCTGACGGGCGCCCTCAGCGGTGGACACCACCAGCTCCAGACTGCTTTCTTCATCGGCAGCAGCTTCAACGCCAGCTCCAACGGCCCCCTCAAGCAGCGGGGCATCTGCAATCTTGACGCGTGATCTTAAAGGTTCGTCGAGCATGGAGATTGCTGCCTGGGAGCTGATGACACCTGAACCAAGATCAGCCAGCACCACTACGCCTTCTCCCTGATCAGCTTTTTTGATGGCATCCAGCACCTTCTGCGGATCGGTACCTAATCCGCCCTGAGCATTACCGCCGGCCGGATAAATAGGCATTTTTTTACCGTCACGGGCAGAAATTTCCTGCACCATGTCGCAGATGCCTTCAGCAACCTTGCTGCTGTGAGATACGACGACGATTCCAATCATGAATAAAACTCCTTACTAAAATAAATAGTCCCTCATTTACTATATCTTAAGCTTTCTGCTAAAGCTTTGTAAGGGTGCCCTTAATTTTATTTACAAAAACAGATATGCATCAAATAATAGCAGGCAAAGCTTTACGCCCGGTGATAGCGCCTTACAACACCCGTCACACTTCCGATGATCTTTACATCAGAAAACTCATCGACCTCAATGGGCTGATAGTCTTTATTTCGCGCTTTAAAATGCGGATGGGGTTTTAAATGCAATTCCTTGATGGTGTACTCATTGTCAATCGAAGCTACAACTATATCGCCATCCTGTACCGGCACCGTAGTATCCACCAACACATAGTCCCCCGGCATGATGCCAGCCTCAATCATGGAATTACCGTTGACGCAATAAATGAAAGTTGATTTGGGATGGGAGATTAAAAATTCATTTACATCAAGACTGCCATCCACATAGCCGCCATTAGGTGCTGGGAATCCTGCCTCTATTTTTTCAAGGGACAGCGGCAGCTCAATTCTTTGCTTTTCTTCAACTGCCTGCCCAAAAGCCCGGAGCTCACTCATGCCTTGCTACACTACCTCATCTATTTTATGTTTCCGGCCTGGCATTGTAGCAGAAGGAAGAGTTGTGGCACTACGCTCGCCATCATCCTTTTCTTCCCCTGGCAAAGCCTTGCTGTGCTCACCGGCTGCCGATTTAGAAACCCGTCTCCGATAAACCAGATCCTTAGGAGCTAAAAGCCTGCGCGGCAAAATGCTGTAGATGAAATCAAAGCTCATGTCACGCCTCCTTAATGTTCTGTTTTTCTTTATTTTATTATCGGCAGGACAGAGCTTTGGCTTGAGGATGTGCGTTATTATCTAATTTGGATGTATAGCAAGGCTGGAGGCCCGCGGCATCAGCATCGGTGAGAGCAGACGACGTTCGGGGGCACTTTCCGGATGATTTAAATGTTGTAGCATCAGCTCAGCTGCCATGCGCCCCAAATCATCAGCCGGCATGCGCAAAGCTGAGATGGAGGTAGGATAAAAGCGGGTCCATTCACTGTCCCCGAATGAAATCAGGGCTATATCTTGTGGCATCTGCTGTTGCTTTAAGTTTATAGCATAGAGTAAACCAGCAGCTAAGGCATTGTTAGCAGCTACAATCGCAGTAGGACGGCGCTCCCGCGGTCGCAACAACAGCATGTTATAAAGTTCAAAGGCTCCCATATAAAGCTCTTCATAGGACAGCGCCTTGAGTTCAACTATTTCTGTTTCAGGATAAAGACGTTTTGCCGCCTCACTTCTTTGCCTGAAAGTATAGACACTGTGAGAACCGGTCACAAAAAGAATGCGGCTGTAACCTTGCTGTAGCAAATGCTCCACGCACAGGCGGGCTCCTGCTTCATTGTCCACCAGCACTTTTGAGCAGCTCAGTCCCGGCACATCGCGGTCTACTAACACCAGGGGCACTCCTTCAAGCTGAGCATTCGATTTTAAAAAACCAGATGAAGGCATGGCAATCAGGCCCTTGAGACCCAATTGCCGCCATTGCTTTAAAATCCGGTTTTCCTTAAGCGGATCTTCTCCTGAAGAAGCAGTTACTGCGCAGTATTCTGAGGCGCTCAACACATCAAGCACTGCATTTAATATTAAGGATGAAAAGTTATTATTCAGATCTGCAAGCAGGACTCCAATGAGTTTGTTTGTCTGTACATTCTCCCCAGCAGCTGCAGATCGAGGCAAATATCCCTGACGCTGAGCTTCCTGCAAAATCAGCTCCCGTGTCTTAGTTGCTACCATGCCAGGGCGGCTTAAAGCCCTTGACACCGTCGAAGGTGAAATATTCAAAGCCTCTGCAATGCTGACTATTCCTGACATAAACAGCCTTTAATATCCTTTGCCGCGTCCGGCGCTGCAAAAACTGCAAATAATTGTTGTAACTTGAATATTATTGCACAAAAAAGCACAGCATAGTGCAATACTCACAGATCTTGCCTAAGGCTAAGCTTGAGCTAAGCCAAAAGCATTAACATATCAAACAAGCTTTCAGTAAAGACAAATTAAAGGAAATAATAAGGAGCTGCCATGGGCTTATTTGACGACTTAACCAAAAATTTAGGTTCTTTAACCGGCTCGCAGTCTGGCAAAGGCGGCAGCATGGGCGGATTGCTGGGCAGTGCCGCTGTAGGCGGGTTGTTAGGGGCTCTGTTAGGCGGCAGCAAAGGACTGCAACGCACAGCCCGTAACGCGGCCGTGGTTGGTGCCGGAGCCGGTGCCGCAGCCCTGGCCTACAGCCTTTATCAGAAATGGCGCAACGGTGCCCAAGAGACCAATTCTGCCACAACCGGATCTGCAACATTTGGCACTGCAGCAACTTCCAGCTCCACTTTTTCATCGGTAGCTCCTGTGAGCAGTAATTATGATGACAAAGCTCTGCTATTAATTGAAGCCATGGTCTTTGCAGCCAGAGCTGACGGGCACATTGACCAACAAGAGCAGGCACTGATTGAAAAAAGCCTGCAACAATTTTCTGCAGATACCAACCTGAGTGCTGCGGTGTCATCATGTATGCAAAAACCCCTTGATCCAGAAGATCTGGCCAGACGGGTAAGCTCAGCGGAAGAAGGGGCTGACGTGTATTTTCTTTCAGCTTTGATTGTGACTCAGGACACTTTCATGGAAAAAAGCTATTTAAACGGTCTGGCTGGTGCCCTTGGTTTTGATCAGCAGCAAAAGGCAGAATTGGATGCCCGTGCTGAAAAAGCACGGCAAGATCTGCTGCGCTAAGCTATTAAGGCGGACTAGAAAGTTAAGGATCCAAAACTTTTAGTCCGTCCCCTTCTGTCTTGTGCTCACCTAAGTCAGGGAAAAGGCGCTCATACTATAAGCACTGAAAAACAGAAGGTTCCAGCGGGCATTTTCCGGCGCTAAGTTCAAGAGGTTCTTTCCCTATGCCCTAAAACACCAGTAATGGCGCTGATAATTTTCTCAGCATCAAGCTATGCCCTGTTGTCTTGCAAAATGTCACTTGACGCAGCATTTGGGTATTTTGTACTGATCTGCTAGTGTAAAGGCGGATAGTCAGCCAAAACCCTGTTTATCTCCTGCAGAATGCGCTTATCTGAAATCGGTCCCTTAACACCTAAAGTCTGCGCGAAATAAGAAACCCGCAGTTCTTCTATCATCCATTTGACATCCAGCAGGGGCTGCGGAGCGTCATCCTTGGGATAGCGGGTCAGAGCCCCCTGCCAGCAGTCGCTTACTTTCTCTAACTTTCTTAAACAGTTAAGATCCCGGTTCACCTCACGGCTTAGTTTATCAAGGCGCAATAAGGCCGCCTGCAAATAACGGGGAATATCCCCAAGATGCTCTTTGCTGCAGGCACTAACAAACCCCTTATAAACCAGCGCATCCAGTTGTGCTCCCACATCAGCATAAGCACGCGCCTCCTCAAGACCGATACGACCTTTCAACCGGCGCTTCAATTCATGTGCCTCCCTTAAGATCTGCTCTACTATCTGCGCAGTTTCCAAAACCGCATCATGCAAATTAGCCCGTACTTTGTCAAAAAGCTGTCTGAAATCAATTTCATTCCACACCGGAGCTCCATGGCGAACCATCAACTCATTGATGGCATGCAGCATCATGTCATTTACCAGTTCCTGCACTGATCCCAAAGGCTGATAGTACATGGCAAGCTTGGCTTTATTGGGGAGGTGGGCTTCCAGAAAGCTAAGCGGATTTTTCAGATTAAGGAAAATCAGGCGGCGTTGCCCCAACCACATGGCTCGGGCCTGCCGTTCCTTGCTGTCGTACAGTTCCAGTGCCACTCCGCTGCCCTTATCAGTAAGCGCCGGATATGCATTTATGGAAAGCGAACCTTGTTTGGTAATACGTTCTTTTTTTATTTCCCCAAAAGTCCAGGCGCTGACTGGAGCTTTGGAGCTCTGATGGCTCTTTACTATCTGCTGCAGGGCGCTGCGTGCCTGGCCGGCCAAGCTTTGAGCCAGTACTCCTAAATTTTTCCCGCATGCAAGCTCCTTGCCCTGCAGATCTTCGATAATAAAACTGATGAACAGATGCCGGTCAATACTGCTTAAATCAAAATCCTCAGGACTGACAATTTCCCCACCCATGCGGGTTAACTCGCGCGCTGCCTGCTGATATAAATTACCTTTAAACAGCTGGAGACTTTGCAACAGTGCCCGGGCATAATCAGGTGCAGGGATCAGATTACGGCGCAGTCGCTTTGGCAAAGAGCGGATTAACACAGACAAGAACTCAAGGCGCAATCCCGGGATCTGATAGACAAAGTCATCAGCCTTAACCTGATTTATCACTGTAAGCGGGATATGCACGCTCACCCCGTCCTTTGGATCGCCTGGATTAAAAACATAGGACAATTTGAGTTTCAGGCTGCCCTGCTGCCAATATTCCGGATAAAGCACTGCATGATCAGCTGCAGCTTCTTGTTTTAAGACATCCTCCAATTTGAAATCAAGGTAATGCGGATCTTTTTTTCTTTGTTCCTGCCACCATTTGTCCAGCTGCCGTTGATTGATAATGTGCCCGGGGATACGCTCCTGGTAAAAACGCTCCAAATCCTCAGGCTCTGCCAACAGGTCACGCCTTCTTACCTGATCCTCCAAATGTTCCACTTGGGCTATCAGGTGCTGATTGTGCTGATAAAAAGCATGGCGGCAATTAATCTCGCCCCCTACCAGTCCTTCTTTAATCATCAGCTCATGGCACAAAGCCGGATCCACAGTACCGTACTGTACCTGCCGCCCCTGTACTACCGCCAGGCCATAAAGGCTGATAGTCAGGGAAGCCAATACTGCTCCGGATTTTTTGGACCAATGCGGATCGGCATAACTCTTTTTAATCAAATGCGCCCCCTGCCATTCCAGCCAGCAGGGATCAATGGCAGCCACAGTGCGGGCAAACAAACGTGATGTTTCCACCAATGCTGCAGCGCACAGCCATTTAGGCGATTTTTTAGCCAGCGCTGAGCCCGGGAAAATCAAAAATTTAACGCCACGGGCACCTTTGTATTCATGTCCGCTTAGTTCTTGCTGACCTATCTGCGAGAGCAGGCCGGAAAGCAAGGAACGGTGCAAGGCTTCATAATCTGCTGGCAGCTGATTTCCCTCAAGCTGCAAGCCCTGGCAGGCTGCCTTTAACTGACGGTGCAGATCAAACCATTCCCGCACCCGCAAATAAGATATAAACTCATGTTTGAGCTGGCGGCGCAATGCTGAATTTGACAGTGTCTTTTGCAAGGAACTGACGTACTCATAAAGCTTTAACATACTGATGAAATCTGATTTTTCATCATTAAAACGCTGATGGAACTGTTCTGCAGCATCTTTTTTATCCAGCGGACGTTCCCGTGGATCAATAAGAGCCAGAGCCGCCGCTATGATCAATACCTCATTGAGGGCCGACAGACGTGCCCCTTCCAGGATCATACGCCCTAGGCGCGGATCAATAGGCAAGCGTGAAAGCTTACGTCCAATGGCTGTGAGATCAGCATTTGCTGTATCCCTGCCTTTGCCTTGATAACGGATAGCCCCCAATTCCTCAAGCAGACGTAAGCCATCACTTACCTGACGGGGATTGGGGGGATCAATAAAAGGAAAAGTCTCTACGCTGCCAAGATGCAATGCCGTCATCTGCAAAATAACGGCTGCCAGATTGGTACGCAGAATTTCAGGATCTGTATATAAAGGGCGGTTATTAAAATCTTCCTCTGAATATAAGCGCACACAAATACCGCTCATCACACGGCCACAGCGTCCCTTGCGCTGATTGGCACTGGCCTGGGAGATCGGTTCAACCGGCAGGCGCTGTACTTTGGTTCTAGCTGAATATCGCGAGATACGAGCCATTCCCGGATCAATCACATAACGAATCCCCGGCACGGTCAAGGATGTCTCTGCCACGTTAGTGGCAAGCACGATCCTAACCCCGGTATGCTCTGTGAAAATCTTGTTCTGTTCAGACTGAGCAAGACGCGCATACAAGGGCAGAATTTCAGTGTCGCGCAAATTGCAACGGCGTAAAAAACGCGCCAAATCCATGATATCGCGCTCACCTGGCAGGAAAACAAGCACGTCCCCCCGCCCTTTAGCCATCAGATAATTAAATGCCCGCAGCACGCCATGAAAGAGATCAAGCTCCTCTCTTTCACGCTCCTCATTTTCATCATCATCCGCTTGCTCAAACAGCGGCATATAGACCACTTCAACCGGATAGGTACGCCCGGATACCTCAATAATAGGGGCATTATCAAAATGACGGGAAAAGCGCTCAGGATCGATGGTAGCAGAGGTGATGATTAAATGCAGATCCGGCCTTTTCTTTAAAATACGCTTGATATAACCAAGCAGGAAATCAATATTAAGTGATCGTTCATGAGCCTCGTCAATAATGATGCAGTCATAGTCCAGAAGCAGCCGGTCAGAAGCAGTTTCAGCAAGCAAAATACCATCTGTCATCAGCTTAACGGCGGTCGTGTCAGAGGTGCTATCAGTAAAGCGAACCTTATAGCCCACGCTTTGACCCAAGCTTTGGTGTAATTCAGAAGCCAGGCGTTGCGCCACTGCACGCGCAGCAATACGCCGGGGCTGGGTATGCCCGATCATTCCTTTAAGACCAAACCCCGCCTCCAGGCACATCTTGGGAATTTGTGTGGTTTTACCTGAGCCGGTCTCTCCGGCGATGATCACTACCTGATGATCGCGGATAGCATGTACTATATCGGCACGCTTAGCACTTACCGGCAGTTCAGCCGGATAAGAAAGCTCGGGCAGGTTATCCTTCCTGTTGGCAAATTTACGCTGCTGCTCTGCAAGCTGAGCCTGAAGAGCATTTAAGGCAGAGCTGCGCTCCGTTTCAGGCAGATCCTGAAGCGCCCGCAAACTAAAGCAAAGTTCCCGTTCTGCTTTAAGGCTTACATCCTTAATACTTTTTAAAAAATCAAGGGATGCCGCATCTTCTATACGGCGCTGCTGCGAACGGATCATGTACTTACTCTCACATCTGAACACTGTCTGTACCGCATAAAATTTAGTGGTTACCACTCAGGACCGTATGCTGTCTTTGTGCGGTACGGCATAATTGTCTTTGTACCGGGATGCTAATATTACCACAGTGCAAAAGGTGTCCCTCCAACACCGGTATCGCACATTGCCTTAGTGACTTACCGGGGGAAAACCTTATTAGTCCCCCCCCACTTCTGGCATAATTTGTAAAACTAAAAATGTAAATGCCTTAAGCAATGCAAGGGAAATAACATACAACCCCACAAGTTCTACATTGGCTCCATGTCGCCTACCGGCGGCGTTAAGAAAATTGCAACCTGCTTAAAACAAGGTTTATTAAAACATGGTGTCTCACCAGTACGTTTTGATTTTTTAACTCCGGCTCAACGTGCCCTTCCACCTGCCTTTGAATCCGGTGATGTAGTGATCTTCTGTTTTCCGGTCTTTGCCGGACGCGTGCCTGCCTGACAGCGTGGCCTGAACTGAAAGGAAATGGGGCTATGGCCTTTGTTACCTCTGTTTACGGCGGACGCGCCTGTGAGGACGCTCCCCGCGAAATGGCAGACTTGCTGGTCAAACACGGATTTAAGGTTATTGGAGCGGCAGAACTGCTGGCTCAACACTCTCTTGAGCCCCGCCTGGCAAACGGTCGCCCAGATGAAGCTGATAAAACTTATATAGAAGAACTAGCAGGCCAGCTGCTGGAAGCCGCCTGTCAAGCAGATTCTTTGCCACCACTGCGTTTTGAGCGCAGTGCGGCTTACCGTCCCTATAGGACAAATGTGCAGCCAGTAAAACTCAGGGCAGAAAACTGCGGGCATTGCCATCTGTGCCGCAAAATTTGTCCAGTTGGTATCATCGACAATCAGGGAGAGCCAATCGCAGAAAAAGCGAACTTATGCTTAGGCTGCATGGCCTGCGTCAAACATTGCCGTCGCGCCATCCGCGGCCTGCCCCCTGCAGCAGCTCAAGCTGTTGCTCAGAAGATGAATATAGTCTACGAGCAAAATAAGGAGCGCAAGGACAATCAGGTAAACTTTGGGCTGTATCAGTGTTCCTAAATTCCATCCAGCACCAGCCCCACCTTGGTACTGGGAAAAATACAGAATTTACAACCTTTATTTCAGCATTGCTGAAATATTAGATATGGGAAAGACCGACCCGGCTTACCTTGTCGCCTTGCAGTTCTGAAACAGTCAGCTTGATATTAATCAGGCTTAAGGAATCTCCTACCTGCGGGAAGCCCCCGATATGGTAATCCATGAACTCAGACAAGGTCAGGGTATTCTCAAAAGAAGTAAGTTCCATGCCATAACTGTCCTTAAGTTCACTCATTTTCTGACTACCATTTAAAATAATGTCACCCTTATAGCGTGCAGGAGGCTTGGGACGCTTATCCTGTGAGAAAATGGCATTTAACAGGGGCTCGTCATTTTCATGCCCAATAACAGAAATAATATCGTCATGTTGCAGTTTGGTGTCGCCATGGGTCTTTAACATATGCCCGTCAC